>NZ_CP121015.1:0-300000 GCF_041468085.1 Tistrella mobilis
AGCGGGATGCCGGGAAAGAGCCGCCGGGGCGTCAACTCCCCGGCGGCATGGACCGGTGAGACGTGGTAGTCTGGCCGCGGACACACCACCGCCAGCAGATGGGGACGGCCACCCCCGGCCGTCCGGAGACGCATGAAGCGACCGACCAAACGGACGGATACCCAGATCGACCTGTTCGTCGCACTGCCGGGCACCATCCCGACCTACGACCAGCAGGACACGATGGAGCTGCCCTTCTTCTCGCTGGCCAAGCCGACGCCGACGTCGCGCCGGTCGTCGATCGACTACCGGGCGACCGACGGCAATACCGAGATCCACATCAACGTCACGGCGCCCGAAAGCATCGGCGTCGCCACGATCTGGGATGCCGACATCCTGATCTGGGCCGCCAGCCAGCTGCGCGCCGCGCTGGACCGGGGGGAACCGACCTCGCCGACCATCCGGGTCTCGCTCTATGAATTGCTGCGCGGCATCGGCCGGCCGACCGGCGGCGACGAATATCGCCGGATCCTGAAGGCGCTGGAACGGCTGAACGCCACCTTCATCCGCACCAATGTCCGCAGCGGCCGCCGCCGCGACCCCAAGGGCTTCCACTGGCTGGAAAGCTATTCGGCGCCGCTGGATGAAAACGGCCGCTCGCTGGGCATCGAATTCACCATCGCCGACTGGCTGTACAAGGGCATCGTCACCGACCGGCTGGTGCTGAGCATCGACCGGTCCTATTTCCAGCTGTCGGGCGGAATCGAACGCTGGCTCTACCGCCTGATCCGGCGCTATTCCACGGCCAATACCCAGGGCTATGTCCTGCCGCTGCGCTTCCTGCACGAGACCAGCGGCACCACCCAGCGCTATGCCGATTTCGCCAAGGAACTGCGCCGCACCATCGCCCGCCAGCGCCTGCCGGGCTATTGGCTGGATCTGCGCACCCAGGAGGGCGTGGGCGAGGTGCTGTATTTCGTGGCCCGCGACCATCTGGCACCGGCCCTGCCGGCCCCGGAGGTGGAGGCGAACGGCCGCAAGCGCCGCAAGGCACCGGCGCCGGCACCCGAAACCGCCACCGATGCGCTGATGGAAACCACGGTGGAGATCCTGCAGCCCCCGGCCAGACCGCGCCGCAAGCCGGCCGCAGCCCGGCGTGGTGCGGGTGAGGATGGGGCAGGTGAGGGCGGGAGGGGCCAGGGCGGGACGGACCAGGCCGGGACGGGCCAGGCCGGGACAGTCAAGGGACCCGACGCCCCCGAAGCCGGCCGCTCCGCCCCCCGAAGCCGTCGCACGGCCGAGGCCGTTGCCGCACCCGCCGAAGGGGCCGAAACCCCGACAGACCGGCCGCTCACCGCCGATCTGCTCGACCAGGCGGTCACGGCGGCGGCAAAACCCGCGCGCAAGCCGCGCAGCACGACCCGTGGCACCACCGGCACAGGGGCCGGAACCCCGAAAAAACCCGCAACGACACGCAAACCACGTGCAGCCGGCGCAGCCAAGGGGGCGAAACCCCGATAGCCAGGGGCTTTCGCCACGCCGGGCCATACCGGCCGGCGGTGCCGTGTAAGATCTTGTACCTTCGGGATAAATTGCGTGCATCGGTCGCCGCCGCGCGGCGCGCCGCATCGCCGTCATGCACCGCCCGGGCCCTGCACCACACCTCTCACCGCCCGCAACGATGCCGGCCGGAGGGCCTGCCTGCGCGATCGCCATGCCCCTCAACCCCTTGAAGCAAAGGCAGCTTCCGGATATCGGCGGCATGCCGGGGGGCGAAACCCCGATAGCCCGGCGCCGGCTGCCACGACCGCCGCGCGCAGGATGTGGCGACGATACGACCATCATATGCAGTCACCAAAGACCGTTCCGGCGGCGTTCAGGGGCCGAAACCCCGATAGCCATCGGCCCGATATCCGGCATTCGGGGGCCGAAACCCCGGGAATCGGGGGTGGGGCAGGGGGGCGAACGGGGGCCGAAACCCCGGCAATTCCGCCGCGTCGGGGGGTAAAACCCCGTGTCGCGGGCCGATGGCCGCCCGTGGCGCCCCTCATCGCCCGAGCGGTGTGCCGGCCGCCGGACGGGTGAAACCTCTCTGTGGCCGCATTTTTTTTGCCGGGGGCCAAAACCCCGAGTCCGGTGCCACCGCGCCGGCGCCGCCCGCAGCGCGGCAAAAAACCGCCCCCGCACGGGCCGATTCGGGGTTTCGGCCCCCGGGGGCCATGGCCCCCCCCGTCCGGCCCGCCGACCTGCCCCCCGCGGGAGTCGGGCAGGAATCCAAGGCTCCCGCGCAAGGCCATCGGGCCGGGATCTCATACCCCCGCCATCAGACGCCTGACCACCCCGTGCCGGGGCGTTTCAAATGCAGCGAAGACTCCAGGGGCCGAAACCCCGATTCCTCTGGGGGCCGAAACCCCGATGGTTATTTGCGGAAATCATGTATTCGGGGCTTGACAGACGCGGGAAGGCATCCGGACTCGGCTTGACTCCAGGCTTTCGGGTGCGTTTCTCTTGTTGCTGACCGGAGTTGGACCGGTTTTCTCATGCGCGCCGTGAGTCTTCAGGGATGCCCCGGCATCCGGATGATTCCACATCAGGACCGTGCGGCCGCATATCACTGACGGGAGATCTGCCGATCATGACCCCGAAATGAGATAGTCCCGTTTACGAAGCCGCTTTGGGCGACACCGCAAACGGGACCGACCTCGACTGACAGACTGGCTCTCGCCGCCCTATCAGCACCGTGACAAGTCTGATTCTAGGCGGAATAGCTGCTGTTTTCAAGCGCTGACAAGGCGTTGACGGTCTTCCTTTGCCTGTCGTCCGGATGTGACACCGCGGATCACCAGATCCGGCCGGGAGTGTTTTGTCGTGTCCGACATGTCTGAACCGACCCGCCTCGGCTGGCTGCACAGGGTGCAGCGAGGCCGGGAGACGGATGTTTACGGCCTGGCCCTTGCCGCCAGCCTGAGCGTGCTTGCCGATGACGACCATATCGTGCGGGCCAGCCTGCGCGAGCTGGCCGAAACCGCCCGCATCAGCCCCAAAACCGCCGGCGACCGGCTGCAACGCCTGGCCGAAGACGGCCTGCTGACGCTGGTCGAAACCGGCGCCACCGGCGGCCATCAGCCGCGGCGCTTCTATCGGCTCGCCATGGCCGCGGGACTGGCGGCCGCCCGCGGGGTATCATGCCCCCACCCGCCTGCAACAACGCCGGCCGTGTCGGCGCCGAAGCCCACGGCACTGGCGGCAGATCCGGCGCCGATCGTCGATCCGATGATCCGCCTGGTCAGCCGCATTCAGCAGGCCGCCGCGGCCCCGGGCTGGAAGCGCGTCAAGGCCGCGGCCGCGGTGGCCGCCGCCGTGGAGACCGCCGGCCTTGCCGCCGTCGAGGCCTTTGCCGACCGTCTGGGCCAGGGCCCGAAGCGCCCGGCCTATGACATCGCGGTCGCGCTCTCGCAGCTGGCCGAGCCTGGATCGGCGACCGCGCCGCAGACCCCGGCCGATACCTGCGCCCCAGGCGGCGAGGCGGAGGCCGAGGCCGCCCCGCCCGCCCCGCCCGCCCCGCCCGCCCCGCCCGCACCTTCCGCACCGCCGCTGCCCGCCGCCTATCGGGCCGAAGCCGAAAGCCTGGTGGTCCTGGCCGGGCTCGACCCCGCGCGCCGGCGCACGCTGGATGCGCTGGTGACCGCAAGCGGCCGGCCGGCCCCCTGCTGGGGCCTGCGCGACGCCACGGTCACGGCCATCGGCCGGGCGCTGGCAGAGGCCGATGCCGGCCGCCTGACCATCCCCGCCGCCGCGGCCACCCTCCGCCACGACCTGCGCCCCAGACCCGCCTGTCAGGCCACCCTGGCGCCCATAGGACTCACCAGGAACAGGACTCTTCCTTCAAGACCTTATCCGGATCCGGATCCGGAACCCGACTGGATGAAACTGGCAGGAATGACCGGCCCCATCCGTGGTCGGCCAGCCATCGAAGGCTGGATCCCGGGATAAGGCCGATGGCTGTGACACCGGCCTTATCCTCCGGCCGGCCGCCCCGATATGCACGCGTCGGAGGACGCAATATCCTTGGGGTTGTTTATGTAAATCAATTTGAAATTTATGCGCTTGGTACCCTTACCGGCCTGCCCTAGACTGCCCGTGTCGGCCGCTTTTCCGGCGTGCCGGTCAGGCAAGGGCGATCCGCGCCCCGCCAATCACGGAGGAGTAGAGGCATGTCGGCTGGCCCGATCGAACGAACCGTCATCATCCGCCACAAATCCACCGGCCGCCTGCTCGGCCTCTCGACCCTTGAGGTTGCGCCCGGCCAGATGGTGTCGCTGATCGGCCTCACCGACGAGGATGGTGTGCGCAACAGGGCAGAGGTGATCTGGAAGCTGGTCGGCGAGCCGCCGATCTCGCAGGAACTGGCCCTGATCAACGAAACCGCCGGGGCCTATGTCGGTGTCGACCCCACGGTACACGACACCCATGAGATCCACACCCTCAACGCCGTGGCCATCGGCCTTGTCGCCGGGGAGGAGCCGCCCGCCTTCCTGATGGAGGTCAGCAGAACCGGCCAGCTGTTCAGCCTGGGCCACACCCAGTATCTCAACCTGCGCCGGCTGGGCGCGGTGACCGCGGTCTGGGCACCGATGGCCAGCCCGGCCGAGGAGGTCGAGGCGGAATTCGAGTGGGAGATCATCGCGATCGACTGACCGCGATCTGCCGGCGGCCTGATGCCCGGCACTCACGCCGCCGGCGGCACCTCATCCCCCCACAGCTCGGGCCGGGCGATCACCCGGGCGCGGAAGGCGGCTTCCGCCGCCGGCGTCAGCTGCCGGTCGGTATAGGTCTGATAATAGATCGGCAGCAGCGACAGGCGGACCGACATCGGCTCGCGGACGTCGAGGGCGTAATAGCCCATCTGGATGAAATAGAAATTCCGCGCCCGGATCTCGGCCTGCCCGGCATCGAAGCCGTGGTGGGCATACATGTCGACCAGGGCTTTGAGACGGGTCTGGTCGGCCGCGCGGATCGTATCCTGGATGGCCGGCATGCCGCGCGCCCAGTCGCGCACCGCGAAATCGAGCCTGGGGTCGAACCGCTCCGGATCCAGCCAGACCTCGAACAGCGCCAGGATGCAGGCTTCCAGCGTCGGGCCTGCCGTGGCCGCGCGCAGGATCGCATCGGTGTTCTTCAGGTTCCAGACCTCCAGCATCGCCTCCAGCAGCGCCGCCCGATCCTGGAAATGCCAGTAGAAGCTGCCGCGGGTCACCCCCAGCCCGTCGGCCAGCCGCGTGATGCGCACGGCATCGACCCCGCTTTCCACCAGCATCTGCAGCGCCTTTTCAAGCCAGTCCGCCCGGCTCAGGCGCGGCGCGCGTGCGTCGTCTTCGGGCATGCTCACCTGCTCGATCAGCCGGCGGTTCGTCATTGACGTCTCCATACAGGTCTGTATTGTTCAAGACATAAGTGTACGGTGTCGGGCGCTCTCTGGCCAGAGTCTCCATAACGAAGACGTGGCTCCACAACGAAGACGTGACACCACAGCAAAGACGGCAACCGGGGGGAAGGGAGAGATGACGGTGCAGGTGAAATCGCCACCCAGGGTGATGCGGTTCGACGGGTTGCGCTTCGAGCCCCGCTTCGCCTTCCCCGAGATGGCCCGCGTGGTGGAAGTGGCGGGGGCGGAAGACGGCAGCGCGCTTGCCGGCGGCTTCGCGCGCTTCTCCGGCGCCCGGATCGCGTGGCAGCTGCGGTATGACGAGCTGATCCTGGTGCTCGACGGCCGGCTTGTGGTCGAAACCGCGGACGGCCGGCTGGAGGCCGGGCCCATGGATACGATCTGGCTGCCGGCCGGCACCGATCTGGTCTACAGCTCGGAAAACGCGCTGGTCTGGTACTGCCTGCAGCCGGCCGGCTGGTCGCGGGAGATGGATGCGGCGGGGGGCCGGGCATGACCGCCATCACCCTGCTGCCCGAGAACGACCGCACGAACGGCTGGAGCGCCGATCTGCCGCCGCGCCGGCCGAAGCCGCCGCTCGGCCGCGACGTCACCGCCGATGTCGTGGTGATCGGGGCCGGTTTCGCCGGGCTCGGCGCCGCGCGCCGGCTGGCGGAGCTCAGGCCCGATGCGAAGATCGTGGTGCTGGAAGCGGGCCAGCTGGGCGAGGGCGCCTCGGGCCGCAATTCCGGCTTTGCGATCGACCTGCCGCATAATGTCGGCTCGTCGCTGGAAGAACTGGCCAAGGGCCTGGCCTATAAACGCCTCGCCCGTGCCGGCATCGCCTCGCTCAAAGACACGATCACCCGCCACGGCATCGATTGCGACTGGAGCGAAGACGGCAAATACCACACCGCCTCGTCGGATCGCGGCGCGGACGAGGTGCTGCGGCCGACGGTGGCGGAACTCGTCCGGCTGGGCGAGCCTCATGAATGGCTGGACCGCGCGGCGACCGCCCGCCGCCTCGGCACCCGCCATTTCGCCGCCGCGGTCTTCACCCCCGGCACGGTGCTGGTCAATCCGGCGGCGCTGACTCGCGGTTTGGGCGACAACTTGCCCGAGAATGTCGACCTTTATGAAGGCACCCCGGTTGTAGATGCCGAATTCGGCACGACCGTGGTGCTGAAAACGCCCGGCGGCAGCCTGCGCGCGCCCAAGGCCATTCTGGCGGTGAACGGGCTGGCGATGCGGTTCGGCTTCTGGAAAGGCCGGCTGCTCAACTTTGCCGCCCATGCCAGCCTGACCCGGCGGCTGACTGTGGCCGAACAGGCGGCGCTGGGCGATATCCGGCCCTGGGGATCAACCCCCGCCAATGCCTTCGCCGGCATCACCATGCGCTACACCAACGACCGGCGGATCCTGATCCGGCAGAACATCCACTACTGCCCGGGTATGCGTCAGCCCGATGCCCGCCGCACGCAGATCCGCACCAACCATCAACGCCTGTTCGACCAGCGTTTCCCGATGCTGAAGGGCGTGCAGATGGAACATACCTGGACCGGCTTCATCTGCCTGTCGCGCAACGGCGCCCCCGGTTTCGGCCGGGTGGCCCCCAATGTCTGGAGCGCGGTCTGCCAGAATGCGGTCGGCATCGCCAAGGGCACGATCGGCGGCCGGCTGGCGGCCGCCATGGCGCTGGGCGAGGACGAGCCGCTGATCGCGGACATGGTGAGCCTCGGCACCCCGAGCCGCTTGCCGCCGCGCCCCTTCCTCGACATCGGCGTGCGGTCGCGCTTCGCGCTCGAAATCTTCGCCAATCGTCACGAGGCCTGAGGCTGTGATTGCCTGCGCGCCCTGGACGATTCGTCTTTACAAGACCTGCGCCGTCGATCACCGGAAATTCGCGGCAGATCCAGGCCTTCTGACAGTCTTCACGCGGACAGGAACCTGGATCCCCGCCTTCGCGGGGATGACGGTATAGAGGATGTACACAGGTTGTCCGGTGCAGAAGCTGACAGGGGCGGGGGTTGAGAACATAGAACGGGTGCCGGATCTTGAATCGGATACTGTCGATGTCCTGAACGGCCACCGATGTTCTTTGCGCAACACTCACCACCGTCATCCAGGACGTCGGCAGGTGCGGGGCGGGAGAGGGGAGCCCGAGACCGGCAGTCGACGGCGTTGACCATCCACACAAAGACGATCCGCAACAGGATCGCATCCATGTGATCAGGGAGGATACCCGCATGACCATCAGGACGATGCTGGCCGGCGGCGCATTGCTGGCGCTGGCCGCGACCGGGCTTGCCGCAGCCCCGGCCCGGGCGGTGACGCTGAAGCTTGCGACCGATTCCGGGGCCAAGGGCTCGGATGCCGGCAATGCGATCGAGGCCTGGGCCGAAAAGATCAGGGCCGGCACGAAGGGTGAGCTCGATGTCCAGGTCTTCTACCAGAACGAACTGGGCGGCCAGCAGGAAGTCTTCGACCTGCTGATGGCCGGCGATGTCGACCTGATGCTGAACTGGCCGATGACCTCTTACGATCAGCGGATTTCGCTGATCTACACGCCCTATATGTTCACCGACTGGCCCGAGGCGCTGAAGGCCTATGGGCCGGGCGGCTGGCTCCACGCGGCCCTGGGCGACATCTATGGCGATATCGGGCTGCGCTTCCTGGGCGCCTGGCCCGAGGGCTTCAACGGCGTCGCCACCCGCGGCGGCCATGCCACCACGATCGAGGCCGCGAAGGCGTTCAAGGTGCGGGTGCCGCCGGTGTCGCCCTTCACCGAGACCGTGGCGGCGATGGGCTATCAGACCGCGACCGTCGATTGGGGGGAGCTGTATTCCGCCATCCAGACCGGCGTGGTCGATGGCGAGGCGGCCAATGTCATCTTCTACGACGTCACCTATTTCGGCGATGTGCTGACCGATTACGTCCACACCCGCCAGCAGTTCCTGACCGGCATCCTGACCGCGAACGAGGAAAGCTGGCAGGAGCTGACGCCGGCACAGCAGACCGTGGTGGCAGAGGCCGCGCGTCAGGTGATGGTGGCGCAGTTCGACGCGGCTAAGGCGGCGGACGAGGCCCATGTGGCCGCGTGGAAAAAGCTGGGCCATACCTATGTCGAACCCTCGGCCGAAGAGCTGGCGGCCCTGACCAAAGCGGTACGCGCCGCCGTCTGGCCGGGCATGGAAAAGGTGCTGGGGCCCGAGCTGATGGCCCGGGTGCGCGCGCAGACCGGCAACTGACCGGCGGCCCATCCCGCCCCTCTCGCCCCGTCCCGCCCGCCATCTTTGGGGGTTGTGCCCGTGATCACCTTCCTCGCTGCGCTGGACGGGGCCTTTGCCCGCGTCCTCAACCTGCTCGTGCTGATCACCAGCCTTGTCGTCACCGCCGCCCTGGTGCTGCTGGTGACGGCACGGGCCGGGTTCGACCTGCCGCTCACCGGCATGCACGAGGCCAGCATGCTGGCCGCCATGTGGCTCTACATGGCCGGCGCCACACTCGCCACCCGCAATGGCCGCCATCTGACGGTCGATTTTCTGGCGACCGGCCTGACCGGCCGGCGGGCGCGGGCGATCCACGGGCTGATCATCGCCGCGATCACCGCCGTGGTGGCGGGGTTCTTCTGTTTCTGGGTGTGGAAGATGTTCGCCTGGGGCATGAAGCGCCCGCAGACCATCCCGGTGCTGGGCCTGCCGCTCTGGCTGGCCCAGGCACCGCTGGCGCTGGCCGCCGTCACCGCCGTGCTCTATGCGCTGCGCGACATGGCGCGCGCCGTCTGCATCTTGGGCCGGCCGGGCGAGGGGGGCTGACATGGATGCGCTCGCAGCCCTTCTGCTCCTTCTGGTCCTGCTCGGCATCGGCCTGCCGGTGGCCTGGTCCTTCGCGGCGGTGGTGGCGGCGCTCGCCGTCATCTACGACGCCAATTTCAACACCCTGATGCTGCAGGGCTTCCGCTCGCTCGACGGGGTCATTCTGCTCGCCCTGCCGCTTTTCGTGCTGGCGGGCTATCTGATGCAGTCGGGCGGCATCGCCGACCGGCTGGTCGCCTTCATCGAACTGCTGGTCGGCCGCCGCCGCGGCGGCATGGGCAGCGCCATGGTGGTGACCTCGGGCGTGTTCGGCGCGATGGCGGGCACGGCGACCGCGGCGGTCGCGGCCATCGGCACGCTGATGATCGACCCGATGGAAAAGCGCGGCTATTCCCGCGGCTATGCCGCGGCCCTGCTCGGCATTTCGTCGCTGCTGGGCATTCTGATCCCGCCCTCGATCACCATGATTCTGTTCGCGGTGGCGACCCAGCAATCGGTCGCGGCCTGTTTCGCGGCCTCGATCGTGCCGGGGCTGCTGTTGATGGTGGGGTTGATCCTGTTCAACCGCAGCCAGATCGGCCGCCATATCCACGAGATCCGCAGCGATTGCCGGCAAAGCCCGGCCGAAAAGCTGGGCGTGTCGGTCCGCGCCCTGCCGGCGCTGTCGATGCCGGCGATCATCATCGGCGGCATCTATGGCGGGCTGTTCACGCCCACCGAAGCCGCGGCCTTCGCGGTGCTGGCCGCCGTGCTGATCGGTCTTTTCGTTTATCGCGACATGACGCCGGCAAAGCTCCGCCAGGCGACCATCGATGCGGCCGAGACCACCGGATCGATCATCATCATCCTGCTCTTCTCGTTCATCATCGGCCGGATGCTGGTCGCCGGCCGGGTGCCGCAGGATCTGGCGGCGCTGGTCGCCGCGGTGGTGTCGGATCCGGTGATGATCATGATCCTGGTGAACGTTTTCCTGATCCTGGTCGGCGCGCTGATCGACGACGTCTCGATCACCGTGGTGATCGCACCGCTGCTGCTGCCGCTGATGGTCTCGGTCGATGTCCACCCGGTGCATTTCGCCGCCATCGTCGGCACCTCGGTGGTGATCGGCGCCAACAGCCCGCCGATGGCGCCGCTGCTGTTCATGGCCTGCCGGATCGGCGGGGTTTCGGCCCAGCACGCCGTGGGGCCGGCGCTCAGGATGATGGCCTGGGTGGCCCTGCCGGTGCTGCTGCTGACCAGCTTCATCCCCGCCCTGTCGCTCAGCCTGCCGCGCTGGCTGGGGCTGCTCTGAACGGCGGTTCCGCGCCGCTCAGGCAGCATCACCCGCCGCCCCGCCATCGCGCTCCAGCCGCTGCTTCAGCGCCATCATCACCCGATGTGCGGTTCGCAGCTCGTCCAGGGTCAAGCCCTCGGCCAGGGCGTCGATCTGCGGGTCGTAGAGGCGGAGCGCCTCGTCATAGACCGCGCGGCCGCGGGGGGTGAGAACCACCAGCTGCGCGCGTTTGTGATGGGGGTTGGGCGCGAAGGCGACGATGCCCTCTTTCGCCAGATCATTGACGATCCGCTGCACGTTCTGGCGATTGGCGCCCAGATCGCGGGCCAGCCAGGCCACCGGCTGGGGCCGGTCGGCATAGACGATCGCGCCTAGAATCTGCCAGCGCGCGCTGGTCAGCCCCAGCGGCGCCACCAGCCGGTCGCCCCAGGCGAGCGTCAGATTGTTCACCCGGAACAAAGCCAGGATCAGATCGGTCAGGGCCGTGGCCCTGGCGGCATGCTGGTCATCGGACATGCGTCATCCTGCGAGCTGATTGACACTCTGCGCATTAATTGACATCATGATGTCAATTAGTCATGTAGATGACGCTAGCGCGTCTGCCCATCCCGGGCAAGCCCCGGATGCCGGCGGCGCCGATGGGGAGACCCTGTCCCGATGAAGGCCGCCCTGATGAAATCTGCCGCACTGGCACGCCGCATCCACCCGATCGCCGGCACCATCGCCCTGCTGACCATCGCAAGCTTCTGGCTGGCCACGGTCGCCGCCGAAATCTGGGGCAGCGCCGCCACCGTCGCCCTGGTCAAGACCGCCATCCCCTGGGGGTTCCTGCTGCTGGTGCCGGCCCTGGCGGTAACCGGCGGGTCGGGTATGGCGCTTGCGAAGGGGGGGCAGGCCGGAGGAGGGCTGGTGGCGCGCAAGCGCAGGCGCATGGCGATCATCGCCGCCAACGGCATGCTGGTGCTGATCCCCTCGGCCCTGTTCCTGGCCGCCCGGGCCGGGGCGGGGCGGTTCGACACCGGCTTCGTGCTCGTCCAGGCGATCGAGCTGATCGCCGGGGCGGTCAACCTCACCCTGCTCTGCCTCAACCTGCGGGACGGGATCCGGATGGCGCGGGGGCGGAAAGCCCTGCCGTCTGGTTGACTATGGCGGGCAGCCATCGCATATGGCGATCGGGGTGGGAACGGCACAGGGATGCGGCGATGGCTCCGGCAGTGGCTGCCCGGCGTGAGGGCGATACGTTTCAGGCACGCATCTTCTGGTTGCATGCCGCCCTCCTGCTCGACCCGGAGAGCGGGGTGAGCCGCGTGGGTTTCGAAACCGGGCCCAAAAGTTTCGACGATATCCGGATCGTCTATGATCCGGCGCGGTGTCCGAACGATCATTACGGCAAGCCAGTGCTGCGCGAGCACATCCAGTGCAAATGGCATGTGACGCAAGGAAGCTACGGCTATGCCGATCTCGTCGACCCGGCCTTCATCAATGCGAGCACGCGATCATTCCTGCAACGCGCCCATGACGCCCGGCGTATGGTCGGCTCTGAAGGCATCGGTGCCCCCGAAGACGTCGGTATCCGCTTCAAGCTGCTCAGCAACTGGATGCTCGAAAGGACCGATCCGCTGCGCGATCTGGTGAGCCAGCGCTCCGGCGGCATCCGGCGGGAGACGCTCTACAGCTCCCGCACCGACAACAGCCGGTTCGGCAGGGTCCGCAAGGCCTGGCGGGAGCATCTGAAAATCAAAGAAGATGAGCTGTGGTGTCTGGCGCAGACGCTCGCCTTCGGGTACGACCCCCGAAGCCTCGACGAACTTCGCGGCGATCTGGACGAGCGGTTCGCCCGGGTCGGGCTGCGCCGGATCCCGGCCAACGAGAACGCCTTCCCTTATGATGATCTGGTCTTCCAATGGCTGGCCCAGGGACGCCGCGATTTCGATCGCGCCGGCTTTCGCGAGGCCTGCGCGCGCGAGGATCTGTTGCGCCCGGCCCAGGGCGGGCGATCGGTCTATGGCGTGAAATCCTTCGAACACGACTTCGACCGGCTTGAGGAACACTGTCATGCGGTTCTCGACCTCGTGCCGGCCTTCGACGCGCGGTATATCCGGCAGGACGATGACTGGAGATCCACTCTCTACCCCAGGCTCAAGACCTTCCTGAGCGATGCGGCCAGGGCGGAGCCGCGGCTGAGGCTGGCGCTGGACGCCCACACCACCCTGGCCTTCGCGGCGGGATCGATCATTCACGTCAAGGCGGGGCGCGAGGTGGAACTGGAGCAGCGGGTCGCCGGCCGGCAGATCTGGGCCGCCGATGACCAGGCACCCGATCCGGCCTGGCCGACATTTGCGACCGAGACGGTGGAGCTTCGTCCGGATCAGCCCGATATCGCGGTCGCGCTGGGCCTGACGCACGATGTTGCGGCAGACATGCGTGCCTATGTCGAGGCCAGCCTGCCCCAGGTGGGGCGATTGCTGATCCTTCGGCCGACGACAGGGCCGGGCAGGCAGTCGGTTGCCTGTGGTCGTCACGCGGCCGGGCTGGCCGATGCCGCGACGGATGCGGTTCGTGCCGCAAGGGCCGGCGGCGGCGGGCTCGTCCATCTGTTCATTGCAGCACCCAACGCCTTCACCTTCTTTCTGGGCCAGCGCCGCACGGCGCTCGGCACCGTGCGGCTCTACGAGTTCGATTTCGATGGTGACGGCAACCGATCCTACATGCCGGCGCTGACATTGCCCCTGTCGTCCGCACCCTCTGCCGGCGATCCCGCCAGCGCCTCCAGCGCCATGCGGCGATAGGTGGCGACCAGGCGGTCGCCTTCCTCTGGGGGAACGGCGATGGCAAGCCGCATGGTCGCCTCGCCCAGATGCATCACCAGGAAGGCGGTGGCCTCCACCGCGGCCGGGTCGGCCCCGGGGCGGATGCGGCGGATGGTGTCGGCCAGAAGGCGGGCGTTCAGCCGGCTTTCCTCGATTTCCATCTCGCGCAGCAGCTTGTCGGCCTGCATGCCCGACCAGATGTCCGAAATCACCGGATCGGCCCGGAACAGGCCGTAATATTCATCGATCAGCGCGCCGAAGGCCGCGAGCAGGCCGGCTTCGTCGGCGACGGGTTCCAGCCCGGCGCGGATGCAGGCCCGGCTCTCTTCATTGCAGCGCATCGCCAGCATCCGGATGATCGCCGCCTTGTCGGGAAAGAACTGGTAAAGCGAGCCGATCGGCACACCCGCGCGTTCGGCCACCTGCGCCATGCGCAGCCCGTCGGTGCCGTCGGCGGCGATGATGTCCCGCGCGGCCAGAAGCATGCGCTCCACCCGCTCGCGGCTGCGCTGCTGGGTGGGCATGCGCCGTGGCGCGGCGCGGTCTGCCGTGGTCGTCACCGGGTTCCGCTCTCCCTCTGATTTTCCGGCTTGACCCAGAATACGAGTCTGGCTCATGTTTTTCAATATGAGAGTTACTCATGTTTTGGGGAGAGGCGACCATGACCACGAGCGGGATGACGCATGAGGGGATCGTCGCGGACCGGCGGCCGGTGCTGGTGACCGGCGGTACCGGCAAGACCGGGCGGCGGGTGGCGGCGGGGCTGCGGGCGCGGGGCTGGCCGGTGCGGATCGCCGCGCGCAGCGTGGTACCCGCCGCAGATGCGGTGCGGCTGGACTGGGCGGACCGGGCCGGCTGGCCGGCGGCGCTGGACGGCGTGGGCGCGGTCTACATCGCCTATGCGCCCGATCTGGCGGTGCCGGGGGCGGTGGACGACATCACCGCCTTCGCCGCGGCGGCGCGGGCGGCGGGTGTCGGCCGGATCGTGATGCTGTCGGGCCGCGGCGAGCCGGGGGCCGAGGCCGCGGAGCGTGCGCTGGCTGCGGCGGGGCAGGAGGGGGCCGGCCGGGATGGGGCGGGCTTCGCGTGGACGGTGCTGCGCGCCAGCTGGTTTGTGCAGAATTTCACCGAAGGCCTGCTGGCCCAGGCCCTGGCGGCGGGGGAACTGGCCCTGCCGGTGGGCGATGTGCCCGAACCCTTCATCGATGCCGACGACATCGCAGAGGTCGCGGTGAAGGCGCTGACCGAAGACGGGCTGGGCGGCCGCATCCTGGAACTGACCGGCCCCCGATCGCTGAGCTTCGCCGCGGCCATGGCCGACATCACCCGTCTGACCGGCCGGCCGATCCGCTATCGCCGGATCCCGCTGGTCGATTTCCTGGCCGGGCTTCAGGCCCAGGGCGTGCCCGACGACATGCGCGACTTCCTGGCCTGGCTGTTCACCACGCTGTTCGACGGCCGCAACAGCGCCACAACCCCCACCGTCGCCGAGGTTCTGGGCCGGCCGGCGCGGGATATCACCGACCGAGCTGCTGCCGGATGGCCCTGAGCGTCGCCCGGCCATAGGGCGGTTTCAGCCCGGCCAGTTTCGCGATGTCGAGCCGCGACTGGCGATAGATCGCGCGGGCATGGCTGAAGGTGCGGAACCCGTCCCGGCCGTGATAGGCGCCCATGCCCGAGGGACCGATGCCGCCGAAGGGCAGGTCTTCCTGGCCGATATGGAAGATCACATCGTCCAGCGTCACACCGCCTGAGACGGTGCGGTCGAGCACGCGCCGGCGTTCGGCCGCATCGCTGCCGAAATAATAGAGGCCAAGCGGCCGGTCGCGGCGGTTGACCTCGGCGATCGCGCCGTCGATATCGCCATAGCGGCGGAGCGGCAGGATCGGGCCGAAGATCTCTTCCCGCATCAGGATCATGTCGTCGGTGACGTCGCGGACGATATGCAGCGGCATCTTACGGCTGTTGGTGGCAGTGAAATCCTCGCCCGCCGGGTTCACCGTCTCGATCCGTGCGCCCTTGGCCCGGGCATCCTCCAGCCAGTCGGTCAGGCGCTGGTGATGGCGGTCGTTGATGATGGCGGTGTAATCGGGGTTGTCGATCAGGCGCGGATACATCGTGGCCGCCGCCCGCTTCAGCCCCTCGACCACCTGGTCCTCGCGGTCTTCGGGCACCAGCATGTAATCGGGGGCGAGGCAGGTCTGGCCGGCATTCATCATCTTGCCGATCACCACCCGTTCGGTGCTGCGGGCGATATCCGCCGACGCCCCCAGGATCACCGGCGATTTGCCGCCCAGTTCCAGCGTCACCGGCGTCAGATTGCCGGCGGCGGCATGCAGGACCTCGCGGGCGATGCCGGTGGCGCCGGTGAACAGCAGGTGGTCGAAGGGCAGGGCGGCGAAGGCCCGGCCGGTCTCGGGCCCGCCCGACATGAAAGCCAGCTCGTCGGCGGCGAAATAGCGCGGGCAGAGCGCGTCGAACAGGGCGGCGGTGCGCGGGGTGAATTCGCTGGTCTTGACCATCGCCCGGTTGCCGGCGGCCAGCACCCCCGCCAGCGGTGCCATCACCAGATTGACCGGATAGTTCCAGGGCGCGATCACCCCCACCACGCCCTTGGGCTGGTATTCGACCCGACCGCTGCCGCCCAGCAGGCCGAGCGGAAAGGTCACCTGCCGCCGTTCCGGCCGCATCCAGCGCGCCAGATGGCGGCGCGCGTGGCGCAGGGCCATGACCGAGGCCATAATGTCGGTCATCATCGACTGCTCGCGGCTGCGATGGCCGAAATCCTCGCTCATCGCCGCACAGAAGGCGTCGGCATTGTCGGTCACCAGCGCGATGGCGCGCGTCAGCCGGTCGCGGCGGATATCGGCCGCGACCGGCAGGGCGGCCGCGAAGGCCGCTTTCTGCGCCTGGAAGATGGTGGTCGGATCGGACATGGGGGTGGCCTCTCACGGCGGCAGGGGGCTCCATCTTCCCTGATCGCAGACGAAAGGCCAACCCAACCTATGATTGGGGGGTGCCTTGTCCCCTCAGGCGGCACCTCCCGCCAGCTGCGACGACAGCGAGCTGCGCAGGCGGCTGTTCTGGCGGGCGAATTCCTCGTCGAAGGATCGCCGGCTGCCCACCGGGTCTTCGAACCGGCGCAGCGACGGGGCATAGGGCTGGGCGGCGGCGGTGCTTTCGGGGGTGGAGCCGCCGAGCGTGGCTTCGGGCTGGCCATTGCCGTTGGCGCCGCCGCTGGTGCCGGTCTGGCCCGCACTATTGGCCAGGTCGATACTGCCGGCGGCAATGAAATAGCTGCCGAGCACCATATTCGCGACACCGGTGATCGATGCCCACCACTTCGAGTCGATGCCAAAGAAGGTTTTGGTGGCGGCCGTCGCGGCCGCGGTCACCCGCTCGCCCGTGTTGGCGGCCGAGAAGGCGGCGGTGCCGGTCAGATCGGCGAGGGCGATATCGACGCTGGAGACTTCCGAGAGGCCATAGAGCGTGACGCTCCGCGTTCCCTGATAGGCCTTGTAGGCGCCGCCGATGGCCGAGGCCGCCGAGGTCACCACCGAGGCGACGCCGAAGGCGAGCGAGGCGATGTTGAGATTGCGGATGGTCTCGGACCGGTCCCAGCCATTGGCCTCGTCGACCACGGTCATGATCGCGCTGGTCAGGCCCAGTGTGGCGCTGACGAAGCCCAGCCCCGCCCCCACCATGCCGAGTACGGCGAGCGCGCCGATCGAGGCGCCGCCGGTGGGGATCGCCGCCACCACCAGCACGGCGGCCAGCAGGAAGCCCAGGATGGCGAGGCCCAGATTCCAGCCGCTGCTGAGCAGGCCGCTCGGGTCCGACAGGTTCACCGGGTCGCCGCGGCAATAGCCATAGGCGTTGTAGCCGGCGCCGCCGAACACGGCATAGGGGTCGGGGCTGAGGAAGACCATCAGTTCGGGGCAATAGGCCCGCCGCCCCTGGCCCAGATGGTAGAGCCCGGCCATGGCGTCCAGCCGCTCGCCGTTGAAGGCGACGCGGTTGCGATCGATCAGCGGGGTTGCCGCCGTCACCCCGGCCGGGCCGGCGCCGCCATAGGGGGTGTAGATGATGCCGGCCGTCGCGCCGCCGTCACCCACCGATCCGATGACGCCGCCGGTGGTGTCGAGCAGATTTTCACGCAGCTGCGTGACGCCGTCCCGGGTCAGCACCTGGCCGCGGGTGGCCGCGCCCTCGCGCCGATAGCGCAGGGTATTGCTGCCCTGGCGCTCGGCGATCAGCCCCTCTTCGCCGTAATCCAGATGCAGCGGCGGCGCCCCGGGGGCCGTCTGGGTCACCAGCCGGTTTTCGGCATCATAGACATAGCCGCCCGCGGTGGAGCAGGCGACCAGCCGGCCGAAACCGTCCCAGGTGAAGCGCCGGCCGGCGCCGTCATCGGTCATATTGCCGTCGGCATCATAGGAAAGCCGTCGGGTGCCGGCGGGGTTGGTGGTGCGGATCTCGACCAGTTTCGTGGGGTTGGTGGTGGCGAAGATCCGGTCGGCGCGGTTGCTGCTGCCGTCGGTGAAGCTGGTGGTACAGCTGGTGATGTTGTCCAGCGCATCGAAGGTGAAGCTCTGCGCCGCGATCGCGCGGCCCTGGGGATCCCTCGGATATTCGCTGCCGGTGCACGCATAGCCGGTCAGCCGGCCATAGGCGTCGTAGGTGAACCGCTCGTCGGCGATCGTCGCGCCGTTGCCGGCGGTGGTCAGACGCCGCGACAGATTGCCGTTCTTCAGATAGCTGCGGCTCACCCGGCGCTGCAGCGTGCCGTTCAGCGTGAAATCGCGAGAGGCCTCGCGGCCGTAACCGTCGAAGGCAAGGGTGGTGACCAGGGTGCGGCCGCCTTCGGTGATGGTGGAGGCGAGCGGCCGGCCGTGGCTGTCATAGCTTTGGGTGATGGTGCTGCCGCCGCTGGTGATCTTCACCAGCCGGCCGGCGCTGTCATAGCTGCGGGTCTCGGCATCGCCCACCGGCGCCTCCATCCGGGTCAGCCGGCCGCCGGGCGACCAGGTGAAGCGGGTGATGGTATCGGTGCCGTCGGTGTTCACCGTCTGGCTGGTCGGGAATTCATAGCCGTCATACGACCGGTCGCGCCGGGCGCTGGCGTTGGTGCTGCGGGTCAGCCGGCCGCTGGCGGGGGCATAGGCGTAGTCCGAGCTGCTGCCGTCGTCGAGCGTGATCCGGGTCAGTGCCTTCTGCGCCGGATCATAGGTGTAATGACGCCGGGTACCGGCCGGCGTGGTGCGGCTGGCGGGTTCGGGATTGACGCCGTTATAGGCAAGCGTGGTGACACCGTCGCCCAGGCTTTCGGCGACCAGCCGGCCGACGCCGTCATGGCTGCGGGTGCCGAGCCGGGTGCCGTTCACCGTGACGGTGGCATGAAGTTCAGCGGCGCTGCCCGGGGCATAGCCCAGCGTCACGCTGCGTGCCGCCGTGCCGTCGGCGGGGGTGGTGGTGCTGCCGGTCATCCGGTCGAAGGCGTCGTAGCTGTAGCGGGTGACGTTGCCGTCGACATCGGTCAGGCTGATGCAGCGGCCGAAGCCGTCATAGCCGCGGGTCAGGGTCTGCAGCCGGTTGCCGGCCGTGTCCACCTGCACCACGCCGGCCGGCTTGTCGAAGCCGTTGAAGCTGGTCACCGTGGTGTTCAGCCCCTGTGTGCCCGTGGTCATGGTGTTGGCGACCCGGTCGCGCACCGACAGGGTCACGCTGCCATCGGGATTGGTGGTGGTGACCAGATCGTTCCAGCCGTTATAGCCATAGCGGCTGACGAGCGACAGCTGTGCCGCCCCCGGCGGCTGGTCGAAGGTGGTTTCGCTCGCCTTGCGGCTCAACCGGTCCCAGGTGGTGGTGCTGATCGGCCGTTCGCCCCCCTGCTGGATCTCGACCGAGGCGACGATGCGGCCCATGCCGTCATAGCGGCTGACATAGGTCTTGCCCAGCGCATCCACCGTGCGCAGCTCGGCCGGTGTCGATGCCACCCCGCTCGACCAGGTGGCGAAACGATAGGTGTACTGGCGGCTTGCCGCCGCAGCGGTATCGGGGGCGGTGGTTTCCGACGTCACCCGGCCGGCGGCGTCGTAGGTATAGCGGATGATGGTGCCGGAACTGGCCTGGGCTTCGATCAGCGCATCGACGGCGGGCAGAAGGCGCCGGGACGAGACGGCCTTGGTGCCGTCATGGCCGGTGATGATGCGGGCCTCGGTCAGCTCGGCGCCGGTGGCGGCATACATGAAGTCGGTGGTGGTGGTCCGCCCGTCCAGCACCGTCACCTGCCGCTGGGGCCGGCCATGGATCAGCGGTTGCGCGCTGTTGCCGATCATGGTCCAGGTGATCGTGGCGCCGCCGCTGACGCTGTCGGTCAGCGGCTGGACATAGCTGCCGCTGCCGCCCAGCCGGGTGATCTGCTGATAGGTGGTCGCAACCTCGCGCGCGGTGCCGCCGCCGGCCGGTACGGCACGTTCCACCGCACGGAAGCGCACGAACAGCCCGTTCGGCTCGGGCGGGCAGCGCCCCGGCGTGCCGCCGACCGGATAGTAGTCATAGGCCAGCTGCAGCCCCGACGGTTCGGTTTTCGACAGCAGGTTGCCGTAGTCGTCGGTCGACATCAGCGTGGTCTCGGTCCGCGAGGCGCCATTGGCGCCGAAGGTCGTGACCGTGCTTTTCGCCAGCTGCAGATTGGCCGGCTGGTTGACGAAATTGGTGTTCGGCAGCTCGTTATAGGTGATGTCGGTGGTCTTGGTGACGCCGGCCTGTTCCTGGTGTTCCCGCGTCATCAGATGGAATTTGTTGTAGGTGGTGGTCACCTTGCTCAACACCGCATTGCCGGCATCCGGATCCACCGTGCTCGCCTCGCACCAGTAGCTGTAGACGCCGGGCACCCGGTACAGATTGTCGGTGCCGGCGACGAAGCCGCCCGAGAAAGGATAGCCGGTGAAATTCGTGGTCGTGCTGTAGCGATAGCGGGTCACCATCGCCGGCAACCCCGCCTCCTGGCGGCCGCCGGCGGGCTGGCGCTCCCAGACGGTGACGGCCGGCAGATAGGTGTTGTTGTAATAGGGCAGGCCACGCTCCAGATAGGTCACCAGCTCCAGCCCGCCCATCGGGGTCTCGATGCGGGTGATGCCGCGCATGCCGTTGGCGAATGTCTGGTAACGGTAGCGGCGCACCTGTTCGGGGGCGGCCGCCGCATCGAAGGGCATGGAAATCTCGGTCAGCTGACCGTTGGCGACGGTGAAGGCCACCGCACTCCGCCGGCCGCCGGTGGCCATGGTGGTGACGCGCGAGATGGTGCCCGAGACATAGCTCGCCTCAAGGAACACGGTGCCGGTCTGCTCGCCGGTCACCCGGGTCAGCCAGCCGCCGGTCGAATAGTCCAGCCGCTGGCTTTCGCCGCTCTCCCAGGTCAGCCGGGTGGTGCGATAGGGGCCGGTGCCGGTGGGCCGCGTCAGGGTTTCGGTCACGCCGTCGGCATACATCACCTCCAGCGTGGCGGTCGCCGTGCGCCGGACCTCGACATTCTTCAGCTTCTTGTCCTGGAAGGTCAGCAGCTGGCCCACCGCCGGCAGCGGGTTCGCCTTGTAGCGTTCGCCCGTCGACAGGCTGAGCACCAGATTGGCGATGTCGAAGCTGGTCACGTTCAGCGACCAGCCGATGCCATAGCCGTCATTGCTGGTCTTGGCCATGGAGAAGGTCAGGGTCAGGTCGCGGGTGCCGGTGGCGCCGCCGCCTTCGGGGCGCAGCGTCACCAGCGTCACCACGGCGCTGTACTGGCCGGTGCGCATGTCCACCCGGCCATCCTGATAGGAACTGAAATTGAAGGCGTTGGAATAGATCTGGTCGGTCATGATCGGGCTCCTCCCCCCGCGGCGCGCAACGACCGGAAAGGGCGGGGCAGGCGCGGGACCGGCCCCGCCCGCCGGGTCAGGCGTTGCCCAGCGTCAGCGTGTTGCCGGAATCGCTGTTGTTGGCCTTCAGCGTGAAGCGGCTGACGCAGCCCAGATTGTCGGTGATCGTCCAGTAGAGATAATTGTCGTAGGTGGGCGTGCAGCTGTGGCTGTCGCAGAGATAGCGCGCCGCCCGCATCAGCCCGGCGCCGTTGGCGAGCGGCACCTGGGTGCCGGCATAGCCGCTGTTCGGCAGGTTGCCGATATCACCCAGCGTCAGCGAGGTGACGGTATAGCGGATCGCCATGCCCAGCCGGGTGGAGCTGTCATGGTTGATTGCCGACGCATAATACAGTTTCGACGTCCAATAGCCGGCATTCGAGAAGGACTCGTCATAGATCTTCAGCGACGAGGGCAGCGTCCAGTAATAGACGTCGACGTCGATATAGTCACCCTTCTGCCATTCGGTGTTGTAGGCGTCGTCGCGCCGATAGGCCATCTCACCCACGGTGATCACATAGGGCCGCTGGGGGGCGATGGTGATCTTGGATTCGAACACCGCCCCGCCGCCATCGTCGAAATGGGTGGTGTAGGTCTTGCCGTCGTCCAGGCGGATGCGGGCCATGAACTGGTAGTTCTGCAACGGGTTGACCCGGCTGTCGCAGCGCAGATAGCGCTTCACGACATCGGCCGCCCGCACCTCGGGCATGGCGGTGGCCTCGGCGCGGTAGCTGCTGCCGCGCAGGCCCTGGTCATAGCGGTTGGCGGTGGTGTCGCAGAACCAGCCGACCGGCAGGCCGGCATTGATGTTGGCGGAATATTCCACCACCGTCACGCTGTTGGTCTCGGACGAACTCAGCGGCGTGGGGACGCCATTGACCAGCTTCTGCACGTTGACGGCCACCACCACCTGCTGATTGCCGTTGGCATAAAGCGCGCTGGTATAGCTTTCGTTACCGCCGATGATGTTGATGGTGAACAGGCTCAGGGACATGCTCATCGGGTGATCTCCTCAGAGCAGCTTGGAGACGAGGGTGAAGCCGATGAACGGATCGGCCAGTTCCTCATGCACGCGCAGATCGTAGCGGTCGGCCAGATCCTCGGGCAGCGGATGGAAGATCGCCAGCAGCATGGCCCGGGTCTCGGGCGTGGTCAGGAAGAAATACTGGTTGGCATGGGGCGCCGAGCGGTAATAGGTCAGCACGGCGCGCCGGATGGCGGCGGAAAACCGCTCGTGGTTCGACGGCCCTTCCGTGGCCGACAGGCGGCAGAGATTGCGCAGGTTCTGCCCGCCATCGGCCAGCGAGATGCGGATCACGCGGTGATCCAGCTTGGGCACGAAACTGCCGCCGCGATTGGTGGCGTAGAGGATGTTCTCGAAGGCGTCGACCTGGGTCAGAAAGGCCGGCGTCTCGAATTCCATCAGATAGCGCTGGCCGTCGAAGACGACCGGCACGGCTTCCAGATTGCGCGACAGCGCGTGGATCCCGCCGACCCACGTCGCACCATGGGCCCTGGCGAACAGATCGTCCGCCAGGCCCGTCCTCATCAGTCGCATCAGTCTCGGCTCCCCTCCGGGTGCGACCATCCATCGGCACGAGCAGGGGCGCGTGCCGGCAGCGGCCCGCCACGGGGTGGCGGGCCCGACATGTCGCTGATTGACGTCTTTGGTTGCATAAGAGGAGCCGCGGTCGCCTCAGTGGACAGGCTAGGCAAATCCCGCACGGCCGTAAATTGAAATATGAGGTTGTTTATAAACTTATTTTAGCGAAATCGGGCCGGTTGTGTGCTCTGCGCCAAACGTTTCTCCAGGCGGAACGTGTTGCATTCTGCAGCTATGCTGCCGGTGCGCCGAAGCGCAGCCCGTCGACCAGCAGGCCCAGCATGCGCTGGACATGCGCGGCGCCGTCCGGGCCCTCTGCGGCGGCAAGATTGCCGATCGCGCACAGAAGATCCCAGGCGGCGACATCGCCGCGGATCGCACCCGCCGCCGCCGCCCTTTCCAGCAGGGTGGTCAGCGCCGGCTCGAAGCGGCTGCGGAAATGGTCGGGCAGGGTGTCGAAGGCGGGGTCGCCCGACCGGAGCGCCACGGCCAGGCCCTTCTTGGTGTTGAGGAACGCGGCATAGCGCCGAAGCCACAGGGCCAGCGCCTCGCCCGGCGGATGGGCGGCAGCCAGGCCTGTGGCCTCGGCTGCGCAGCCGTCGACCTCGCGCCGGAAGACGGCCGCCACCAGATCGGCGCGCTTGGGGAAGCGGCGATAGAGCGTGCCGACGCCGACCCCCGCCCGCGCTGCGATCTCGCGCGCCGGCGCATCGACGCCCGCCGCGGCGAAGACCGCCTTTGCCGCCTCCAGCAGGGCATCTTCGCTGCGCTGCGCATCGGCGCGCAACCGCCGGCCGCTGCCGGTCTCTGCCGTCTCATCCCCGTTCAAACACCTGCCTCCACCAGCGGAACCGGCCCAGGGGCACAGCTTGCCGCTTGATAAACGGAACGCGGTTCCGTATATCTCGATCACAGACGGAACGTGGTTCCGTTTAAGCGGATCACCCTGCCTCTTCCTGTTCTACAGGCGGCGCCGCTGTCCCGCCACGTGCAACCTCACCTCTCCGCTGACCGAAGGTGTCCTGTCATGACCGATCTGATCCGGGCGGCCCGGCATCTGCCGGCGCGCGCGCCCGTGGCCACCCTGTCGGTGGCGCCGCTTCACATCCGGGTTCCCGGCCGGCCGCGGCCGCTGGCGCTGCGCGTCACCCTGCCGGTGCCCACCCTGCCGGTACTGGAAGGGGGGAGCGATCCTCTGCCGGTGGTGCTGCTGTCTCACGGCCATGGGCCGTCGCTCTATCTGTCGTCGCTGGACGGTTATGCGCCGCTGGCGGGCTTCCTCGCCGGGCAGGGTTTCGCGGTGATCCAGCCCACCCATGCCAGCTCACGCGCGGGCGGGCTCGGCGCCGATGCGCCGGGCGCGCCGCTGTTCTGGCGGATGCGGGTGGCCGAGATGACGGCGATCCTCGACCGGCTGGACGAGATTGCGGCCATGATCCCCGGCGCGCCCCCCATCCCCGGCGCTCCCCCACGGCTGGACCGGGACCGTATCGCCGCCATCGGCCATTCCATGGGCGGCCAGACCGTCGGCATGCTGCTGGGGGCGCGCCTGACCGACCCGACCGACCCGGCGGCGCAGGATGTCGGCCTGATCGAGCCGCGGATCCGCGCCGGTGTTCTGCTTGCCGCCCCCGGCCGTGGCGGCGACGCGTTGAGCGCCCATGCCGCCGCCGCCTGGCCGGCGCTGAACCCCGATTTCAGCCACATGACCACGCCCTCGCTGGTGGTCTGCGGCGACCGCGACGACAACCCGCATCTGACCACCATGGGCCCCGCCTGGCATGCCGACCCCTTCCATCTCAGCCCCGGCGCCCGCGCCCTGCTGACGCTGGCCGGCGCCGGCCACGGCCTGGGCGGCATCGCAGGCTATGATGCGAAGGAAACCGACGACGAAGACCCCGACCGCCTGGAAGCCACCCGCCGCCTGACGGCGGCCTGGCTGCGCTCCACCCTCGACCCCACCGACCCGGTATGGGAGCAGGCGGTGGCGGCGCTCCGCGCGCATGCGCCGGGGTTGGGGTGGGTGGAGGGGCGGTGAGGGCTGCACCGAAATGTCGCGCGGCGGAAAAATATTCTTCTGATATGCTTCTTTATGTCGCCGCGATCCGGAGCCTGCCCCATGGACGACGTGACCATCGCCCGCGCCCTTCACGTTCTGGCGGTCCTGCACTGGATCGGCGGATTATGGCTGGTGACCCTGGTGCTGCTGCCGGCGGTGGGGCGGATGGCGGAGCCGGCCCGGCGGCTGGAGGTGTTCGAGGCGATCGAGGGGCGGTTTTCGGGCCAGGCGCGGGTGTCGGTGGTGCTGGCCGGGCTGTCGGGGTTCTGGATGACCTGGCGGATGGATGCCTGGTGGCGCTTCGCCGAGCCCGGCTATTGGTGGATGCATGCCATGGTGGCGCTTTGGGCGGTGTTTGCGGTGATCCTGCTGATCGCCGAGCCGCTGGTGCTGCATGCCTGGTTCCACCGTGCCGCCGCCAGCCGGCCCGAGGCGGTGTACCGGCTGGTGCTGCGCGCCCATCGGCTGCTGGCGGCGGTGGCCGCGGTGACGGTGGCGGGCGCCGTGGCCGGCGCCCATGGCATGCTGTTCTGATCGGCGCGGGGGCGCCGGTCAATCCATCTCGATCACCAGCTTGCCGAAGGGCCCGCGGTCGAGATGGGCGAAGGCCTCGCGGATGGCGTCGGGCCGATAGCGCCGGGCGATGACCGGCTTGAGACCCAGCATGTCGACCGCGCGCACGAAATCTTCCAGGGCCCGCCGGTGGCCGACCGCGATGCCCTGGATCACCGGGGCCTTGGTCAGCAGCGGTTTGACATTGGCCGAGATTTCGGCGCCGTCGAGCACGCCGATCACCGAGATCCGCCCGCCCGGTGCGATGGCACGAAGCGAGGTGCCGAGACCGGCGCCGCCCGCCACTTCCAGCAGGTGGTCGACGCCGCGGCCGCCGGTTGCCGCCACCGCCGCCTCCGCCCAGTCGCCGGCGGTGCGATCGATGCCGTGATCGGCGCCGAGGGCGCGCGCCTGCGCCAGCTTGTCGGCCGAACCCGAGGTGACCAGCACCCGTGCGCCATGCGCCCGCGCGATCTGCAACCCGAACAGCGCCACCCCGCCGGTGCCCTGGACCAGCACGGTGTCGCCGGCGCGGATCCGGCCGTATTCGACCAGCGCCATCCAGGCGGTCAGCCCCGCCACGGGCAGGGTGGCGGCACCGGCATCGTCGAGCGTGGACGGCGCCGCCACCAGCCAGGCCTCGGGCAGCACGGCATGGGTGGCGAGCAGGCCGGGCATCGTGCCGGCCAGCGTGTCGAGCGGCAGCGGCCAGGCCGTGCCGGGCCTGCGGCCGTCGATCCAGTCGGGGATGAACTGGGCGATCACCCGGTCGCCGGTCTTGAAGCGCGAGACGCCGGCGCCGGTGGCCAGCACCCGCCCGGCCATGTCGGATGCGGGGGAGACGGGCAGCCTGAGCGGCAGGCCCATGCCGGTTTCCACCACCATCTTGTCGCGATAATTCAGCGCCACCGCGCCGATCTTCACCAGCACCTCGCCCGGGCCGGGGGCGGGGACGGGCAGGGTTTCGGGCTGGAGGGTGGCGATGTCGTGGGCGCTGACCGTCCAGCGGGTCATGGTGCCGGTCGTCATATCGGCCATGGGGCTGTCTCCATTGCGGGGAGGGGGGAGCCGGCAGGCTAGCCTGGAATTCCGGTCGCCAGTTGCGCCGATATGTCCGAAGATTGGCGCCATGACGGCAACAAAGAGGCTGGGCATGACAGACCGGTTGAGCGGCATCGGCGTGTTCGTGGAGGCGGCGGAGGCGGGCAGTTTCTCGGCGGCGGCCGAGCGGCTGGCCCTGTCGCGTTCGGCGGTGGCCAAGACGGTGGGCCGGCTGGAGGCCCGGCTGGGCGTGCGGCTGTTCCACCGCACCACCCGCGCCCAGGCGCTGACTGAAGACGGCCAGGCCTTCCTGGAGCATTGCCTGCGGGGGCTGGCCGAAATCCGCGCCGGAGAGGCGATGCTCGATCGCGGCCGGCGTGCGGTTTCGGGGCGTCTCAGGGTGTCGCTGCCGGTGCTGTTCGGCCGGCGCTGCGTCGCCCCGATCCTGACCGGGCTTGCCCGCGAGCATCCGGGGCTGGAGCTGGACCTGCATTTCACCGACCGGCTGGTCGATCTGGTCGAGGACGGCATCGATCTTGCCATCCGCAACGGCCCGCTGGAGGATGCGTCGGGGCTGATGGCGCGGCTGGTCGCCCGCCAGCGGATGACGATCGTGGCCTCGCCCGACTATCTGGCCCGGCGCGGCACGCCGGCCGATCTGGCGGCGCTGGCCGATCACGACTGCCTGGTCTATCTGCGCGGCGGCCGGGTGCGCGGCTGGCTGTTTCCGCAGCCCGACGGCAGCGATGCGGTGATCCGCCCGGCCGCGCGGCTGCGTTTCGACGATCTGGAGGCGCTGGCCGATGCGGCGGCGGCGGGGCTTGGCCTGACCTGGCTGCCCTGCTGGCTGGTCCGCGACCGGGTGCGCGCCGGCACGCTGGCCGAAGTGCTGACCGACCGGCCGGCGACCGTGTTCACCAGCCATGCGATCTGGCCGCGCAGCCCCCATACCGACCTGAAGCTGCGGCTGGCCGTCGACCGTCTGGCCGCGCAGCTGCCGGGTGCGGCGGAGCTGTAACGGCGCGGCGAAATGCCGTGCGCCCGGTCTGCACAGGCGACAGCCGTACCGCTTGCGGGTACCATCCGCCGCCTGGCCCGCCGGGCGGCGGGGGAAGCTGAAGAGAGGGGCGGATGCGCGACGACGTCCGGGAGTTCAAGCGGGCGCTGATCCTGAAGGCGGCGGCGGAGCTGTTCTTCACCCAGGGCTATGCCCGCACCAGGCTGGACGATCTGGCGGTGCGGCTGCAGATGTCCAAGGCCTCGATCTACGATCATTTCTCGGGCAAGGCCGAGATCCTGTCGACGATCTGCGAAGCCTCGGTCGAGGCGTCGTTGAACGTGGTCCGGCGGGTGGCGGGTGCCGGGCTGGACCCGGTGGCGCAGATCGGCGCGGTGGCCCATGGCTTCACCGGGGTGGTGATCGACAACCATCAGCAGATCGCCATCCATGCCCGCGAATTCGCCCATCTGCCCGAGGCGGGGCAGGAGCGGATCATCGCCACCCAGCGCGCCTTCGATGCGCTGCTGGTCGAGATGCTGGAGGCCGGCCGCGCGGCCGGCCGGCTGACGGTGGCCGACCCCCGGGTGACCGCGCTCGCACTCGCCGGCATGATCATCTGGGTCCATAACTGGTACCGCCCCGACGGCCGGCTGACCCGCGCACGCATTGCCGAAGGCATGGTCCGCAACGCGCTCGCCATGGTCGGCGCCGAGGCCGAGGCCGGGGCGGTGCTGGAACGGCTACGCTTTTCCGGCCTGGTCTGAGGGTGGGGAGCCGTCCGGCGCAGCCGGCGGCGGGGCCGGCCAGGCCGCGGCTGCGGCCCTGAGCGTCACCAGCCGGGCGCGCAGCCCGTCGAGACGGGCGACGGCATCGGCGATCGAGGTGGTGGCCAGGCAGTCCAGATCATCGTCGATCGCGGCCATGGTCTCGGCCGCGGCGGCCGCGGTGGCCGTATCGCCACGGACAAGTGCCGCCTGCCGCAGCTCGAATGCCTCCAGGCGTTGCCGTTTCAGATCGCGTTCGATGGTGGCTGCATCGGTCATGGCCCTGTGTCCCTCTCCCCGGAGTTCGGGCACCCGTCAACGTGTGCGGGTGGCCCTGACGGTTTCGGCCAGCACCCGCAATCCGTTGGCCTGATCGGCCAGTTCGGTGAAGCGGATGGCCGGGCCGTCGGCGGTGGCGGCGGCCACCGCCGCATCCATGGCGCGCGCCGTGCCGTCGAGCAGCAGCACCCAGCCGGCGAGCAGGCGCCGGTCCTGCTCCAGCGCCGTCTCCTGGTCGGGGGTGAGGCCCGAGGCCGTCTGGGCGCTGGTGTCGGGAGCGACGCGGGATCGTTCGAACACCCGGAACATGGCCGGTGTCGCCCCGCGCAGACCGGTCAGGATATCCTTCATGACCGGGTGCGCCGCCGCCAGTTCGGCCCGGAAGCGGTTGCGGGCATCGGCCGCGACAAGGCTGCCGAAGATCGGTTCGGCGATGCCGATCGCCCCGGCCAGGGCATCCTTGGTGGCCGGTGCGGCGACAGTACCGGCGGGGCCGAAGCCTGCGGTCAGGATGCCGCCCGCGGTGACCAGATCGCGCAGGATCCCGGCCGCGCGGCCGGCGAGCGCGTCGGCGGCTTCGCCATTGGCCAGCCCCAGAAGCGCGGCGTTGTAGCCGCCAAGGGCGGAGAGCGTGGCGCGCAACCCGGCAGTATAGGGGCCGTCGACGCCGTCCACATAATAGGCGGCCTTGTCGGGATCGAAGGGCTCGATGATGCCGGGCGTCCGGGTCTGGCGCAGGATCAGCCGCCGCTCGGCGATGGCGAAGGCATCGAGCACGGCATCGCCCTGGCGCTGCTGGGCGGCATAGGCTTCGGAATAGGCGGCGAATTCTGCAACCCCGCGCGTGCCGCCGCAGGCGGCCAGCAGGAGCAGCAACGGTAACAGGACGAGGATGGAACGCTGCCGGGCCATTCTGGCCTCCTTTCTGGCCGGATGACCATCAGTATACGCGAAAATGCCAGCATATGTTCACGCATTCGCATAAAAACCCCCGCCCGCGGCGATGCCGGGGGCGGGGTGGGATGCGATGGCGGGTTGGGGGCGGTTCAGCGGCCGGTGAAGGCCGGGGCGCGCTTTTCCACGAAATGGCTGACACCCTCGCGGAAATCCTCGCTTTCGAAGCTCTCCACCATCAGCCGGTTGGCCTCGTCCCAGGCGGTGGACAGGTTCTGGAACATCGCCCGGTAGACCTGGCCCTTCATCACGCCGATCGAGCGCGGCGAAGAGGTGGTGACCAGTTCGCGGGCATAGGTCTTCACGGCATCCAGGAAGCCTTCGGCCGGCAGGCTGCGCACCAGGCCCAGGCGCTCGGCCTCGTCCGTGCCGACCAGCCGGCCCGAGAACAGCAGTTCCAGCGCGTTCATGTTGCCGATCAGCCGCGGCAGCATCCAGGAACTGCCGTGTTCGGCGATCAGCCCGCGGCGGGCGAAGGCGGTGGTGAGCTTCGCACCCTCGGCCATGAAGCGCAGATCGGTGAACAGCACCATGCACAGGCCGATACCGGCGACCGGGCCGTTGATCGCCGCGATCACCGGGGTCTTCAGCTTCAGCATATAGCTGAATTTCTGGTCGAAATTATCGTCCGACACCGCCTCGGCCGCGTGCGGCTCCCGCGTGCCCTGGGTTTCCGCTGCGCCTGAAAGCAGGCCCATATCGGCGCCGGCGCAGAAGCCGCGCCCGGCGCCGGTGACGATGATCGCGCGCACCGCCTCGTCGGCCTCGGCGCGGAGCATGGCGTCGTGCATCTCGTCTTCCATCGCCTGGGTCCAGGCGTTGAGGCGATCCGGGCGGTTGAGGGTGATGACCGCAAGCGGTCCGTCGACCTCGTAGAGGATGTCGGTATAAGCCTGGGCATTCATCTGGGGGAGAACCTTCTTGAGACGGGTTCCGTGGCCGTTCATGCCCGGATCGAACAATGTTCACCAGATCATCTGATCGGGCGAGCCAAATAGATCAGGGCATGGGAACAGCGTTTGGAACGGGATTTGATCTGGCGGCGCCGAGTTTTTTCTTGGCAGGATCGTCTGCAACGGTTCTCGAAGTCTACGGGAGTGGCCGGGGCGGTCAAGCCTCTGCCTGCGGGTGCAGGCGGATGGTCGTTACCGTCGCGGCATCGACCGCAGCCCGGCTGTAGGGCATGGGCAGGGTGGCGGCCCGCGCCCAGCCTTCGGCATGGTCGGCCAGATGGGGGCTGGCCGGATCGCCCGACTGGCCGGGGCCGTTGATGAAGCGCGCCGCATCCCAATTGCCGACATCGATCACCATGCGGAACGACGCGCCGATCACCAGCCGCCCGTCTGCGGGGCGATAGGTGGTGTTCATCACCGTCATGCCCGACCCGCCCACCGGCAGCGGGCCGATCTCCGGGAAGCCCTGCATGCCCGCCTCGACCAGCGGGTGGACGAAGAGCGCATGGTGGAACCGCCCCCAATCCCAGCCGGCCGGATCGGCGCCGAAGCGGCGGCGGCAGTCGGCGACGGCCTGGCCCAGCGTCGGCAGCAGACAGGCGCGGGCGGCCGGGTCGGTGTCCAGCCGGTCGAGCAGGGTTTCGGCATCGCCCGGCTCCAGCATCCGGCGCAGCACCGGATCATCGGTCATGCGGTCGAGCAGCGCCGGGCGCAGATGATGCGTCCACCAGATCTCGAACAGCGCCGCCGCCGGTGTGTTCAGCCGCAGATGATGGTCCCAGCCGGCGAGCAGGGCCAGGCCGTCCTGAACCTCGCCGGCGGCTGCGGTGTCGGGCGCCGGCAGATGGCCGCAGACCCGTGCGGCCGGGATTGAGAACACATCGCCCTGCAACGCTTCGGCGGCGGCCGGATCGTGCGGCGGGCCATCGGCCAGCACCGCCTTGATCCGGTCGGCGCGGAAGGGTTCCAGCCATTCGAAGCCGAAACCCCGGTTGCGCAACGGCCCGTCCGGCAGGTTCATCTCGTTGGCGGTGGCGATGAAGCCGCGGGGCGGGTCGATCTCGCGCGGCAGGCCGGCCGGGTCGTGGAAGCCGGTCCAGTCGTATCGCCCGTCGCCCGGCACCGGCAGCAGCCCGTCCGAGGCCGGGCGCCGCGGCAGTTTTGCGCCCACGATCCAGGCGATCCGCCCGTCGATATCGGCATAGACATGGTTGGTGGAGGGCACCGACCAGTGGCCGAGGGCGGCGGCATAGGCTTCCGGTGACCGCGCCCGCATGCAGCCGAGCCCGGCCAGATAGGGGGCTGCCCCGGGTTCCGACCAGACGGTGCGCACCGCAAAGGCGCGGCGGCGGTCCGTATCGCGGAAGATGACCGGGCCATGGACGGTGAAGTGCAGCGCCAGTTTCTGCGCCGGGCAGCCCTTCACCGGGATGCTCTCTTCCACCACCGTCATCGGCACATAACCGTCGCCGTGGCGGTAGAGCAGCGGGTCCTGCGCGGCCGTCTCGCAGACGAACAGATCCTCCTGATCGGCGGGGAAGATGGTCAGCGCGAAGGCGGCATGGCCGTTATGGCCCAGCGAGATGCCGGGAATGGCGGGCTCGCCCGCACCGATCACGTCGAGGCCGGGGGCGGTGAGGTGGACCGCATAGCGCAACGACGGCAGGGCGTAATGGCGATGCGGGTCGCTGGCGAGCAGGGCGCGGCCGGTGGCCGTGCGCCCCGGCGCCACCACCCAGTTGTTGGAGCCTTCGGCCGCCGCCATCGCCGCCATCACCCGCCCCTCGGCATCGACGCGGGACCAGCGTGGCGCGTCGTTGAGGCCGGCGGCGAGCCGGGCGGGCTCGAAACTGACCGGGGCGGTGGCGAGCAGGAAATCATCCAGCACCCGGGCGCCGATATCCTCGGGGTCGAGGCCGTCGGGCACCCGGATCTCGTGCGCGGGCGCGATCGAGCGGCGGACGAGGTCCAGCGCCAGCGCCGCGGCGTCGTCTGCGTCCCGGCCCTGCTCACGGGCCAGGGCACGGGCACGCCCCAGAAGGCGGGCGCGCATCACTTCCGATGTCAGATTGCGCACCAGGGCATGGCTGCGGATGCGGACCACATCCTCGGGCGCCCAGCGCGCCGGCCGGGTGCCCATGGCGTGGAATTCGGGCGCGAGCAGCCCGGGATCGGCCTCGGTCAGCGCGATCCAGGCATTGATGCCGCGGGTGAAGGCGGCAACGATCCCCTCCAGCCCCGGCACCCCATAGGCCGCCCATTCCGCCGCCATGTCGCCACGATAGAGAAACAGCCGCGCGGCGCGGTCCTGCGCCAGATAGCCCGGCCCGAAATCGGCCGAGAGCAGCCCCAGCCCGCGCTTGCGCCAGAGATCGATCTGCCACAGCCGGTCGCGGGCGGCGTTGAACCCCTGCAGCAGAAACAGATCCGCCTCCGACCCCGCCCGCAGATGGGCCAGCCCGTGGCCATCGATCCGGATCTCGGCAGGGCCGTCGAGACCGGCCAGGATGATATCGTCGGGCATGCGATCGGCGGCCATGGGGCGAAGGATCCTCGCAGTCGGGTGGGGGAAGAAGGCGGGTGACGGGAAGGCGAGTGACGGGACAGGGGCGCATGAAGCGGGGGGTGGCGTCAACTGGTCGCCATCAATTAAGAATGAGACGCATTGTCATAGTCCATCCCGCCCGCTAGACTGGCGTCAGCCAGCCGCCAGTTTCATTCACCGCAGATCACCGATCAGGGGGGCGGGGAGGGGTGGCGACGCGCGCGCTCTCGATATCCAGGCTGTATGGACATGAACGCGATCGTCTGCGGGCGATCGCGCGGCGGATCCTGGGCGATCCGGTCACGGCCGAGGATCTGGTGCAGCAGGCCTTCGTCAACCTGCTGGGTCGCAGCGCCCATGCCGATCCGCCGCCGGTGAGCCAGGCCTATATCACCGCGGCGGTGCGCCATCTGACCCTCAATCATCTGCGCAATACGAAACGCCGGGGCGAGGTGGCGCTGGACGATGTGGCGCTGGCCGCGATCCCGGCGCCGGTCGCGAGCCCCGAGGATACCGTCATCCACCGGGCGGAGCTGCGGCGGCTGCTGAAGGCGATCGAGGCCCTGCCCCGGCGGCGGCGGCAGGTCTTCGTGCTGAGCCGGCTGGCGGGGTTGAGCTATATGGAGATTGCAGAGCGCATGGGCATCTCGCGCAACACGGTGATCTCGCAGATCGCCTCGGCCATGGTCGATCTCGACCGGGCGCTCGGCTGATGGCGGCCGCCATGGAGGGCGATGATCGGGCCGAGGCGATGCGCTGGTTCCTGGTGCTGAACGAGGAACCGGTGAGTGCCGCCGATCGCGCCGCCTTCGCCCGCTGGCTGGCCGGCGGGGAGGGCCGGGTGGCCGCCTATGCCCGGGCGGAAGAATTATGGGACCGTTACGGCGCGGTGAAACCGGCCTGGCAGCGGATGCAGGCCCGCCGTCGGGTCAACCGTCGGGCGGTGCTGACCGGCGGCGCGGCCCTGATCGCCGGCGCCGCCACATCGCAGCTGCTGGCCCCCGGCCGGCTGCTGGCCGACGAGACCACCGGCACCGGCGAGCGGCGCAGCCTGACGCTGGCCGATGGCAGCCGGGTGGAACTCGGCGGCCGGTCGGCACTCTCCACCCGTTTCGACGCCAGCCATCGCCTGGTCATGCTGGAGGATGGCGAGGCCTGGTTTCATCCCGCGGCCGATCCGCGGCCGTTCATGCTGCGCACCGGCCAGGGCCTGATCATCGCCGGAAGCGACCCCTTCGACGTGAAATGCCGGAACGGCCTGACCATCGCCGCCGCCCTCGACGGCCCCCTGCGGCTGCGCCCGGCCCGCGGCGCACCGGCCGATCTGGCGGCGGGGCACCGACTGGCTTTCGACATCCGTGCCGCCGGGGACCCCCATCCCTGCCGGGCGGCGGAGGTGCTGGCCTGGCGCCGCGACCGGATCGTGTTCGAAGACGAAAGCCTGGCCGCGGTGGTGGAGGATCTGGAGCGTTACCGCCCGGGCCGGATCGTGCTTGCCGGCGCAGGGGTGGCGGATCTGAAGGTGACCGCCGTCTTCGACCTGACCCGGCCGGAGCGTGCGCTCGACATTCTGGCCGAGACGCTGGCGCTCAGGATCCGCCGCCTGGCCGGGCTCGCCCTGGTCACCCGGGCGGGCTGAAAAAAAGCGCGCTCCCGCAAAAAAAAGCACAGGCCGGATCATAACCCCCCGCGTCCCGGGTGTCTGGATCATGAGGGCCGCCCGATGGCGGCCGATCATGGGACATGACCGACAGGGAAGGACGGCCGGGAATGCCGGATCATATGACGAGACGGTACCATATGGCGGGGCGTGGGGCGGTGACGCTGGTGTTCCTGATGACCGGCGCCGTGCTGCCGCTGGCGCCGGCACCGGTCGCCGCGCAGGTGTCGGCGGTGCGCGACTATGCGATTGCCGCCCAGCCGCTGGCTGCGGCGCTGGTCCGCTTCTCGGAAACCAGCGGCCGGCAGGTGGTGGCCGATGGCGAACTGCTGCGCGGCCGCACCACCGGCGGCGTCACCGGCAGCTATGCCGATGATGCCGCCCTGGTCCGGCTGCTGGCCGGCACGGGTCTCACCTGGCGGTTCAGCGGCGAGGCGGTGATCATCCAGGCGGCGCCCGAGAGCAGTGAGGCGCGGCAGCTGCAGCCATTGGTGGTAACCAGCGCCGTTCCCGCATCCGACAAGCCCTATGAGACCGCGGCGCCGGTGGCGCATATCGGGGGCGACACCATCCAGCGCTTCCGGGGCAGCAGCCCTGCCGACATCTTCCGCGGCGTGCCGGGCGTGATGTCGGGCGAGGCGCGCAACGGCGCCGGGTCGATCGACGTCAACATCCGCGGCATGCAGGGCATGGGCCGGGTGGCGACCACCATCGACGGGGCCGAGAATGTGGTCACCGTCTATCAGGGGTATCAGGGCGTCTCGAACCGCACCTTCGTCGATCCGGATCTGCTGGCAGAGGTGGACATCACCAAGGGCTCCGACGTCTCGTCGTTCGGAACCGCCGGCACGGTCGCCATGCGCACGCTGTCGGCCGCGGATATCGTGGATGAGGGGGAGGAATTCGGCGTCCGGCTGAAGGGCGGGTTCGGCACGAACACCTCCTCGCCCAAGGCGGGTGATACATCGGGCTATGCCTGGCCGTCGAATTCGCCGGCGGCCCCCACCGCCAGCCCGACGGGGCTGGACCGTCCGGGCTGGGCGGAGCCGACCAGCGGCTCGGGCAGCGCGGTTGCCGCCTATCGCGATGCCGATATCGACCTGCTTGCGGCCTATGCCTATCGCAAACAGGGCAATTATCATGCGGGCAGCCATGGGGCGGCCGCCACCGTCACCAATCTGGGGCCCGGCGAATACTGCACCAGCTGGGGCAGTTGCAGCCAGGTCGACGACCGTTACGAGAATGGCGGCATCGCCAATTACCGCGCCGGCGAAGAGGTGCTGAACACCGAGCTTGAGACCACCTCGTGGCTGGGCAAGGCGGGGCTGCGCTTCAGCGACGGCCATGCCGTGCAGCTGGGCTATACCAAATTCCGCAGCGAGGCCGGCGACCGCATCGCCTCGCGGCTGACCGGTGAGACTTCGCAGGCGGTCCAGCTGGGCCAGACCGCCGGCACCTGGCTGGATACCGGCACCGTCAATTATCGCTGGAAGCCCGAGGGCGAGCCGCTGGTCGATCTGAAGGCCAATCTCTACTGGTCGCATCTGGAACTGCGCAACCCCCTCCGCACCGGCTGGCGGCCACCCCAGCCGGGGGATTTCCGCGCCGGCTCCGACACCGATATGTGGGGGGCGGAGATCACCAATGTCAGCCGGGTGGCGACCGGCTTCGGCGACACCACCTTCACCTATGGCGTGTCCTATCGCGGCGAGGATACCGGGCCGAGCGACGGCACCCGCGAGGCGGAAACCTGGCTGGACTATCGCGATGCAAAACGCGAGGAGGCGGCCGGGTTCGTCAAGGCCGCGTGGGAGGCAACCGACTGGCTGACGGTGAATGGCGGCCTGCGCTATATGCATTTCCGGACCCGGGATCGCAACGACCCCTATCTCGAACGCGGCTATGACTATGACGCCCGCTTCAGCGATGGCGGCTTCAGCCCCTCGCTCGGCGTGACCGTGGAGCCCGTGGACGGCACTCAGTTCTATGTGAATTATTCGAATGTGATGCGGGCGCCGAGCCTGATCGAATCGGCCTCGGCCTTCACCATGGGTGTCAATCCCGACGTCACGCCGGAACGGTCGCGGAACTGGGAGCTGGGCGTCAATCAGCACCTGCGCGGCGTGCTGGACCCGGCCGACGATGCCATGGTCAAGCTCAGCTACTTCAACTGGGACGTGACCGACTACATCGCCCGCGAGTGGTATTATAATACCCAGCACAACTACTGGAGCATGCATATCTACAATATGGACCGGGCGAAATTCGAAGGCCTCGAACTCTCCGGCCGCTATCGCCAGGCCGGGTTCACCGCGGAGTTTTCGGCAAATTATTATCTGAACGTCGAATTCTGCCGCACGGCCGACAGCTGCGTCGACACGTCGCTTTATGGCGACTATTCCACCAACCATGTGCCGCCGGAGTATTCGGCCGATCTCACCCTCTCGCAGCTGCTGTTCGACGACATGCTGACGCTGGGCGGACGCGTGTCGCATATCGGCCCGCGGGCCATCGGCCATGGCGATCCCACGGCCCAGGGCGCGTCGCAGTTCATTTCTCAGGTGAACTGGAAGCCCTATACCCTGGTCGACCTGTTCGCGGATGTGGAGATCAACGAGAACCTGACCACCAGCCTGTCGGTGATGAACCTCACCGACCGCTATTACGTCGACCCGCTGGGGCTGGTGAACCAGCCGGGGCCGGGCCGGACGCTTTACATGTCGGCGACCGTGAAGTTCTGACAGGCAAGGCGGAAGGCAGGAGGCGGCTCTTGGGGCCGGCGCCGATCCGGTGCATGATGGGCCGATCCGCCTTCAACGCACCCGACCGACCGCCGGCCCCTGCGCACCGATGCCGAAACCCGCCACCGACGCCGAAACCTTCCGCTGCCTGTTGCGCCGTCCGGTGGACGATCCGGCGGTGCAGGCGCTGATCCGCGTCGCCCCGGAAGGGCTGGAGCGGGTGGACTGGACCGGCGTCGTCCGGTTGCAGCGCCACGGGGTGGCGGTGATGTTCAAGACCGCCCCCTGGGTCACGGGCGACGACGGCGAGACGCTGCATGTCGAGGCGATCCATTTTTATGGCCCCGGCCATGAAGGATCGCCCGGCTTTGCCGGCAGCCTTCCGGCCGGGCTCGCCTTCGGGGCCGAGGAAGCGGCGATCCGCGCCGGCCTGGGGGAGATCCGCAACCAGGGCGGCGGCATCTTCAGCCGCACACTGCGTCGCACCCTGCCGCGCTGGATCTCGTTCGATTTCGGACCGGATATCCTGCACCTCCAGTTCAGCGGCGCGGGCGGGCTGGAACTGGTGACGATCTATGTGCCGCTGCCGGGCGTGTGACCGGCCCGCGAACCCCAAGCCCCGGTAAAACCCCCGGGAGGTTCGCGCGGATCGCCTTTTTGCGGATCGCCTTTTTTCCGGCATCGGAGTCAGGGTATTCAAGAGGGGGTGGGTCGCACCCTTGCCGGCGCCACCATGAGGCGGATGTGGTTCAGGCTGTCCCGGTCCTCGACATCGGCGGCAGACAGTTGCATGCGCGGGTATCTGTGGACAAGCCGATGGCGTGATCGTTCTGGCACCATCCTTCCTGGTGTTTTGCCGTCGCCTTCATCGCGCTGACCGCACGACTTCGCCCTGGTGCGGACCGGCAGCCGGCCGAGTGGGCGGCGCGGTCCGCGGCGCCGGGCCGGATCGTCATCGACAATGCGAAGAAGATCCTGATCGCCCTGCCGCTCTGCAATGATCTCCACGACTGGTTCGGGGGCGAGATCGCCGAGGACGAAGTCGTCCTCGGCATCCATGCGTTTCAGTCTGCGCAGCCGCATTGGTCGCGGCGGCGGCTGCAACGGCCGGGCGATCTCTGACGACTTCGCGGCGCCCTCCGATCCCGGCTTCCGGTCATGGCCGGACCGGGCTATGCTGGGGCATTCCATCAGCGACAAGGCCAGCTGACGACATGTGGATGATGTGGGGCACCCGTCGAATTAGCTGCCCGGCCTGACCGTTCAGGCCGGGACAATCGCGTGCGCCATTCTGTCAGCCATCCGCCGTCGGCCGTTTTGCGGGGCATCTCTCGCGGGGGCCGGGGCCGTGTCCGGAGTTTTCCGACCCATGTCGTCCATACCAGTCCTGCATCTGCTCTCGGGCAAGATCGCGGCCGGCAAATCCACGCTTGCCGCCCGCCTTGCCGCTGCCCCCGCCACCGTGCTGGTCGCCGAAGACGCCTGGCTTGCCCGGCTCTACGGCCCTGAAATGGCCAGCGTCGCCGATTATGTGCGCTATTCCGCCCGGCTGCGTGCGGCGATGGGGCCGCATGTCACCGACCTGCTCCGCGCCGGCCTGTCGGTGGTGCTGGATTTTCCGGCCAACACGCTTGCCAATCGGGCCTGGATGCGCGGGATCTTCGAGGCCGCCGGTGCCGACCATCGCCTGCATCTGATCGACCTGCCCGATGAGATCTGCCGGGCCCGGCTGCGGCAGCGCAATGCCGCAGGCGGCCACGATTTCGCCGCCACCGATGCCCAGTTCGATCAGATCACCGCCCATTTTGTCCCCCCGGCAGCTGAGGAGGGGTTCCGGGTGGTGGTGCATGCGGGGCGGCCCGGCTTTGAAACCGGTCGTCGCGACGACGTCTGGCTCTGACGGAAAACCGCCGCGACCTGCAGGCCGCGGCGGTGACCAATCGTCGGAAGTCGCGGGCGGGGCAGCCGTTACGGCTGCTGTTCGGCCGCATCCTCGCGCATTTCGAACCACATCGCGTTCAGCACGGCGAAGGCGCAGGCGAGCGGCAGGCCGAGCAGCCAGGCGAAGTACCACATGGGGTTGTCTCCTTCGTGATGCTTGCGATCAGTAGTAGTGGCCGGCTTCCTCGCGGATCGCCTCTTCCTCCACCCGGCCCCACATGATGCGGTAGGCCCAGGCGGTATAGGCCAGGATCAGCGGCAGGAAGATCACGGTCACGACCAGCATGATGAACAGGGTCAGGTGCGAGGACGACGCATCCCAGACCGTCAGGCTGGAGCGCGGGTCGATGGAGGAGGGCAGGATGAAGGGGAACATGGAAAGCCCGACCGTCGAGATCACCCCGAAGATCGACAGCCCCGAGGCGATGATCGACAGGCCCCGGATCCGGGCGCGCAGTGCCACCAGGGTGACGGCGGCCCCGGCGAAGCCCAGCACCGGCGCGATCAGCATCCAGGGGTTGTTGGCGTAGTTCACGAACCAGGCGCCGTCGCCATGGACGACGTCTTTCAGCAGCGGGTTCGACGGGCCGTCGGCCGCCATCGGTGCCGCCAGCGCATAGCCGTCCACCCAATTGGCCAGCGCCAGCCCGCCAAGGGCGAAGAGGGCGATGGTGGCGACGGCGGCGACGGTGCCGAAATTCCGCGCCCGCTCACCCACCGCGCCGCCGGCCTTCAGGGTCAGCCAGACCGCGCCGTGCATGGCGAGCATGGCCACCGACATCAGCCCGCAGAGCAGGGCGAAGGGGTTGAGCAGGCCGAAGAAGCTGCCCTCATAGAAGGCGCGCAGCGTGTCGTCCAGCCGGAAGGGCACGCCCTGCAGCACATTGCCGATCGCGACACCGAAGATCAGCGCCGGCACGAAACCGCCCACGAACAGGGCCCAATCCCAGGCGCTGCGCCAGCCGGGCTCGATCCGCTTGGAGCGGTATTTGAACGCCACCGGCCGCAGGATCAGGGCCGCCAGCACCACGAACATGGCGAGGTAGAAGCCCGAGAACGACACCGCATAAAGCGGCGGCCAGGCCGCGAAGATGGCGCCGCCGCCCAGGATGAACCAGACCTGGTTGCCTTCCCAGACCGGGCCCACGGTGTTGATGGCGACGCGGCGTTCGACGTCGTTTTTTGCCACGAAGGGCAGCAGCAGGCCGACGCCCATGTCGAAGCCGTCGGTGGCGGCGAAGCCGATCAGCAGGATGCCGAGCAGCCCCCACCAGATCAGGCGCAGCGTGCCGTAGTCGATAAGCTCATGCAGGATCATGGCTGGTCACTCCGCCGGGAAGGGCCGGGCGGCGCCACCTGCGGCAGGCAGATGCGTCGCGGACGGGGGCGGGACGGGGTCGTGATCGGGCTGCGGCCCCTTGCGGATGGCGCGGAGCATCAGCCCCATCTCGATCACGAACAGCACGCTGTAGAACAGGGTGAACCCGGCGATCGTCAGCAGCAGCTCACCCGCACCCAGGCTGGAGACCGCCATGGCCGTGGGCAGCACGCCTTCGATGATCCAGGGCTGACGGCCGACTTCGGCCACGATCCAGCCCATTTCGGCCGCGATCCAGGGCAGCGGGATCGCCAGCACCGCGATCTTCAGCAGCCAGCGCTGTTCCCCCAGCCGGTTGCGGGCCGACTGCCAGAAGAACACGCCGGTCAGCAGGATGAAGAAGAAGCCGAGCCCGACCATGATCCGGAAGGACCAGAACAATGTCGGCACATGGGGCACCAGATCCCAGGCGGCCTGGTCGATCTGGGCATCGGTTGCAAGGCGCGGGTCGTCGACATAGCGCATCAGCAGCAGGGCATGGCCCATATTGCCACCATTGGCCTCGAAGGCCTCGCGCACCTCGGGGCCGACCGCATCGATGCTGCGGGCGGCGCGGATCTTCTGCAGCGCGTCATAGGCGATGATGCCGCTGCGGATCCTCTCCTTGCCCTTGTCGACCAGATCGTTGATGCCGGGCACTTCGGTATCGAGCGAGCGGGTGGCGATCAGGCCCAGCGCATAGGGGATGGTGATCACGTGATGGGTTTCGCGCCCCGCCTGATCGGGGAAGCCCAGCGCCGTGAAGCCGGCCGGTGCGGCTTCCGTCTCCCACATGCCTTCCATCGCCGCCAGCTTCATGCGCTGGTGTTCGGTCGCCATATAGCCGCTCTCGTCGCCCAGCACCACCACCGACAGCGAGGACAGAAGGCCGAACGAGGCCGCCACCGCCATGGAGCGTTTGGCCAGCAGCACGTGCCGTCCCTTCAGCATGTACCAGGCCGAGACGCCGAGCACGAAGATCGAGGCGGTCACATAGCCGGCCGAAACCGTGTGCACGAATTTGGCCTGGGCGACCGGGTTGAACAGCACGTCGAAGAAGTTGTCGACCTCCATCCGCATGGTCGCGGGGTTGAAGGCGGCGCCCACCGGGTTCTGCATCCAGCCATTGGCGATCAGGATCCAGAGCGCCGAGAAGTTCGACCCGATCGCCACCGCCCAGGTGGCGCAGAGGTGCTGAACCTTCGTCATCCGGTCCCAGCCGAAGAAGAACAGGCCGACGAAGGTGGCTTCCAGGAAGAAGGCCATCAGCCCCTCGATCGCCAGCGGCGCGCCGAAGATGTCGCCGACATAGTGGCTGTAATAGCTCCAGTTCATGCCGAACTGGAACTCCATGGTGATGCCGGTCGCCACGCCCAGCACGAAGTTGATGCCGAACAGCGTGCCCCAGAATTTGGTCATCTGGCGCCAGATCGCGCGGCCGGTCATCACATAGACCGTCTCCATGATCGCGATCACCACCGACAGGCCCAGGGTCAAGGGCACGAAGAGGAAGTGATAGAGGGCCGTCAGGGCGAATTGCAGCCGTGACAGCGATACGACGTCCAGTTCCATTCGAACAACTCCCGCCGGCCGGACCGGCATTATCCTTGGCCGCATCCCCGGCGACGGACGATACCGCCCGGGGCGGGCGGCTGCCGTCAGTCCGGGCGGAGCCTGTCGAGCGCTGCCCGGAACGCCGTCTCACCACGCCGGAGGTCGCCGGTGATCCGCCCGTCTTCCATGATCAGAAGCCGGTCGGCCAGGGCGGCCTCCCGCCGCAGATGCGTGACGACGAGTATCGTCTGCGTCTGCGGCATTTCCTTGACCGTTGTCAAAACCTCCGCGGCGGTCCGGGCGTCGAGCCCGTCGGTCGGCTCGTCGAGCAGCAGCAGCGGCGCATCACGCAGGAAGATGCGCGCCAGCGCCATCCGCCGCCGCTGCCCGGAAGACAGCCCTTCTCCGCCCTCTCCCAGGCGCTGGCCAAGCCCCGCCGGATGGTCGCGGACCAGCTGCCCCAGCCCCGCGCGGTCGAGTGCGGCCAGCATGCGGTCTGATGTCGCAGCCGGGTCGGCGAGCAGAAGATTGCCGGCCAGATCATCGGCGAACAGCTCGGTCGCCTGGCCGAGCAGGCTGTGCGGCAGCGCCCGGATCCGGCCCCGATCGGGCCGGCGTTCGCCGGCGATCAGCTCGACCAGGGTCGATTTGCCGGCGCCGCTCGGCCCCAGCAGCGCCACCCGCTCGCCGCGGGCGAGCGCAAGCGACAGCCCGTCGAACAGCGGCGCCGCCGCGCCGTCATGGGCGAAGTGCAGATCCTCGATCACCAGCGCCAAGGGCACCGGCGGCGGATCGGCAGCCGGCGGCGGTGGTGCGCCGCCTGTCCTGAGGGCGCGGGGCTTCAGCATGGGCAGCAGCCGGCGCGCCGCGATGACCGTGCGGCCCAGGTCGAGCACGCCGCGGCGGAGCGCCGCGAAAGGCTCCATCAGCGCCAGCGCCACCAGCACCACCAGCGCCGCCTGCGGCACCGTCGCGATGCCGGTCTGGACCAGCCCGCCCGCCGCGGCAAGGCTGCCCGCCAGCAGCACGGCGCTCGCCGCGCCGAAACCGCCGGCGGCGGCGGTGTCCAGCCGGTTCAGCCGGTCGTCGGCCAGGGCCAGCCGGTCTTCGGCCGCGGCGGCATGGTCGCGCGCCGCCGTGATGCGACCGGTCATCAGATGGTCGGTCTGGCCCGCCACCAGATCGACCGTGCGCATGCGCAGGGCCTCCAGCGCCGCCGCGCGCCGCCGGGCCGGCCGGTCGGCGGCCCGGGCCAGCGCCAGCGGCAGGGCGATGCCGGTCACCGCCACGCCCAGCCCCACCCCCAGCCCGAGCAGCGGATCGATCAGCGCCAGCGCCAGCGCCGCCAGCGCCGCGGTGATCACCGCCGCGGCCGCCGGCAGCAGCACCCTCAGGTAAAGATTGTCGAGCGCATCCACCTCCACCGTCAGCCGGTGGAGCAGCCGCGCCGGCCGGGCCTTCAGCGCCCGGGCGCGATCGGGGCGCGCATGGGCGCGGAACAGCCGTTCGCGCAGCTCCGCCAGCAGGCCCAGCGTCGCATCATGGGTCACCAGCCGCTCGCCATAGCGGCCGCCGGTGCGCAGCAGCGCCAGCATGCGGATGCCCGCCGCCGGCCGGAACACGTCAAAGGTGAGTGCAGTGGCAGCCGCACTGCCTGCGGCTGCAGTTGCGGTGATGAACCAGCCCGAGAGCCCAAGCAGCGCCACCCCCGCCAGCACGGTCAGCGCCGCCAGTGCGATGCCGGCGAGCAGCGGTTTGCGGCGCATGCGGAAGAACAGCGCCGCGGTGGCGGCGAGCGTCGCCATCCTGCCCTGTCCGCCCGGTCTCCGGCGCCGGCTCATGACCGCGGCTCCAGCCGGATCACCCGGTCGAGTGCCGCGGCCAGATCGGGATCGTGGGTCGCCACCACCAGTGTGCGGCCGGCGGTGGCCTCGATCAGCGCGGCGCGTACCCGGGCGGCGGTGTCGCCGTCCAGATGCGCGGTCGGCTCGTCGGCGAGCACGATATCGGCGGCGGGGTCGGCGATCGCCCGCGCGATCGCCAGCCGCACCGCCTCGCCGCCCGAGAGCCCGAACCCGGCCTCGCCCACCTGGCGTGCCGGGTCCACCCCCGGCAGCAGCCGGGCGAGCGGCGGGCCTGCCGCCAGATCGCGGCCGAAGCGGACATTCGCCGCCAGGCTGCCGGCGATCATATGCGGCCGATGGCCGATCCAGGCGATCCGCCGGCGCAGATCCGCCCGGGTCGATGCATCGAGCGGCGTACCGCCGATGGTGATCCGCCCGCCATCTGGCAGGGCCAGTCCGGCGATCAGCGCCAGCAGGGTGGATTTGCCCGAACCCGAGGGGCCGAACAGCGCCACCCGCTCACCGGGCGCCACCTCCAGGCCGAACCCCGCGGGGATCCCCCGGCCGCTTGCCGGATGGGCGAAGGTCAGATCCCTGAGCGACAGCGCGGGCGGGCCGGAAAGGTCGACGACCCCCGGCGCCTGGTCCGTGGCGGCCGGTGCCGCCCCCAGCGCGGTCAGCGCGTCATGCGCGGCCTCGCCCGAGGCGCGGTCGTGCCAGACCGCCGCCAGCTCGCGCAGCGGCTCGAAAAACGCCGGGGCCAGCAGCAGCACGAACAGGCCCTGGGCCAGCCCCATCCGCCCGCCCCAGGCGCCGAAACTCAGATCCCCCAGCAGGTGGAAGCCGACATAGACCGCAACCATCGCCACCCCCAGCGCCGAGAACAGCTCCAGCACCGCCGAGGACAGAAAGGCGATGCGCAGCACCGCCATGGTCCGCTGCCGCACGCCTTCGGCCGCGACCCTCAGGCGCCGCGCGGTCACGTCCACGGCATCCAGCGCCCGGATGGTGGCAAGCCCGCGCAGCCGGTCCATCAGCACCGCGTTCATGGTGCCGAGTTCGGCCAGCTGCGCCTCGCTCGCCGCCTTGGCGCGGATGCCGACCAGGGCCATGAAGAGCGGGATCAGCGGCGCCGCCACCAGCAGGATCAGCGCCGCCGCCCAGGACACCGAGGCCACAGCCGCCAGAAGCACAAAAGGAACGGTCACAACTTTCAGCTGTACCGGCTGGTAGCGGTGCAGCCAGGGCAGCACGGCTTCGGCCTGTTCCGCCACCACCGATGCCGCCGCCCCCGATGCGGCCCGGTCCGGGTCCAGCGGATCGCGGGCGGCCAGCGCCGCCAGCGCCCGGCGGCGCAACCGCCCCACCTCCGCCCGTGCGGCCCGGAACGCCATCCGGCTGCCCAGCGCCTCCAGCCCCGCCCGCAGCAGCCCCAGGGCCAGCACGGCGATGGCGGCGGGCAGCACCACCGCCGTTTCGGCGTCCATGGCCAGCCGCCCCAGCGCATCGGCAATGATCCAGGCCATGGGCAGCCAGACCAGCGCGGCGGCCAGCTGCACCAAACTTCCGGTGGTCGTGGCTCGGGGGGAATGTCTCGTCCGGTTTCGCATGTCCGCCTCGTGGAATCCTTAAGGTGAAGGGCACCACAGATTGACGCGACATGGAAGGGGGCATGGCTGCGACCTCATGCCCCGGCAGGCGGGAAGATGCAGACGGAGAGAAGAAGGGGCGAAGGGGAGGCGGATCGTCGCAGCTCTGAAATATATATTTAAGAGTCATCTTTCAGCGCCGATACTCCTCCCCACGAACCCGCCTTGCCGAAGGGATGATGCCATGACCCGCCCCGATCCCGCCACCGCCCCCGAAGAGGTGCCGGCGGCCGACATCGGCACCGACGCCCTGATCGACCATATCCTGGTCTGCTATCACGACGCCCATCGCCGCGACCTGCCAGAGCTGATCCTGCTGGCCGGGAAGGTGGCGCGGGTTCACGCCGGCAACCCGGCCCTGCCGCAGGGCCTCGCCGAGCTGCTGCGCGAGACCGCGGGCCTTCTGGAAATGCACATGAAAAAAGAGGAACTGATCCTCTTCCCCGCCATGCGCCGCGCCCCTTCGGCCCTGGTTGCGCAACCCATACGTGTCATGCGCGAAGAACACGACGATCATGGCGAGCAGATCCGCCGCCTGGAAACCATGACCGACGGCTTCACCCCACCCCCCGGCGCCTGCCGCTCCTGGACCGCCCTCTATCTGGGCCTCAGCCATTTCGTCGCGGAGCTGATGGACCACATCCATCTGGAAAACAATATACTCTTCCCGCGTTTCGAAGCCGAAGGCTGACATTCGAACCGCCGTGGTGGCCGTGTTGGTCTTCGATGGTGCTGCACCTGCCGACGCGTGCTATTCCTCCCCCCGCGCCAGCGCCGCCGCCACGGCCCGGATATCCGCATCCGACAACCCGCTGGCGGCGCGGGTCATCACCTCGGCGCGGGGGCCGCCGCCGCGGGTGCCGGCGCGCCAGAGCTGGAGCTGGGTGGCGAGATAGCCGGCATTCTGGCCGGCGAGGCGGGGGATGCCGGGTTTGGGATCGGCGCCGCCCGCGCCGTGGCAGGCGCTGCAGGCGGGTACGCGCGCCTCAGGCATGCCGTCGGCGATGATCGCGGTGCCGCGGGCCGGCTCTGCCGGATCGGCAGGGGCGGCGGGGTCCGGCTCCGGTTGCCGGCCCGCGTAATGGCGGGCGAGGCGCGCGATCATGTCGTCGTCGAGGCCGGCGGTTGCGACCTGCATGATGCCGCTGGCCCGGCGGCCGTCGCGGAAATCGGTGAGGGTGGCCGCCAGATAATCGGCGCGCTGACCGCCGATCACCGGCACCGCGCCGCCATGGGAACCGCCGTCGACGCCGTGGCAGGCGACACAGCCCGCCCGGGCGGGCAGGCTGCCGCCCGCATCCGCCGTGGCGGCGCGGCCGGAAAGCCGGGCGTAGTCGGGCCCCGCCATCTGCGGCAGGGCGCGCAGGAAGGCGACCATCGCCCAGACCTCGTCGTCGCGCGCGGGTGCGGGCCAGGCGGGCATGCCGCTGAACTTGACGCCGTGGCCGACGATGCGGAACAGCTCCGCCGGGCTCCAGGCATGGGCGGCGTGGCCAAGCCCGGGCGGGCGTGGGGTCATGTTGAAGGGCAGGGGCCCTGCGGGTGCGCCCGGGGCGCCATGGCAGAAGCGGCAGGCGGTGTCGAAATGGCCCGCGGCGCGGCGCACCAGCACCGGGTCGTCGACCTCGTCGGGCGGTTCGACGAACAGCGCATCGGTGCGGACGGAATTCTGCATCACCCAGTGCAGGGCCCAGGCGGTGATCCGCCAATGGCCCGAACTGGCGGTGACCGGCATCAGCCCGGCCCAGAGCGCCACCAGCGCCGCGGCGGCGAGCCCGGCCAGGCCGTAGAGCAGGTGGCGGAGACGGATCTTCCGGTTCATGGCGTGGTCCTTCCGTGCCGGGTATCACGGAACGCCCCGGCATCCCGGAACAGCCGCGCCATCAGCGCCACACCGCCGATCAGATAGGCGAGCCCGCCGCCCAGCAGCATGATCACCCCCCCGGCCTGCTGGTCGGCGATCAGCTGCGCCGGATCGACCCCGGTGCCGTGCAGCCCGGCAAGGCCGTGGGTGTAGAGCGGCCGGCCGGCGAAGGCGATCAGCGCACCCAGCAGGGTCATGTGCATCGAGGTCAGCAGCAGGCCGACGGTGCCGAGGGCGGCGCGGCGGGACCGGCCATCCGTCTCACCGCCCGCCAGGCCGTGGCCGAGGCAGGCGGTCCAGACCCAGAGCCCCACCGCCAGAAAGCTTGCCTGTTCGGCGGCATGGGCAAGCGCATCGGTGCGGGCGGCGGCATGCAGCGCCGGCAGATGCCAGCCCCACACCGTGACCAGCTCCGCCGCCGAGGCGATCAGCGGCCCGAAGATCAGGGGATGGCGGTCCGACAGGTCGAAGCGCGTGCCGGCGATGCCGGCGGCGAGCAACGGTGCCACCACCGCCACCAGCCCCATATGCACGGCCATATGGGCGGCGAAATCCTGGTGCGAGGCCCGCATCAGCGGCCCGCCCCAGAGCAGCGCCAGCAGGACGAGCCCGGCGACGACCAGCCCCCGGCGCATCACCGGCAATCCGCGATGAACGCGGCCGGCAGGCCGGTGAAGACCACCGCCACGAAGCTCAGGGCGGCGACCAGAAAGGTGGCCGCCCCCATCTGGCGCATGCGGGAGGCACGGGTCGGGTCGTCATGGGGGGGCGTGTCGGCGGTGAAGCCGGTATGGCGGTGGGCCGCACGGGCGGCCAGCACGATGAAGACCAGCGCCGCCGCCGTGGCGGCCGCAATCACCAGCCGCACGCCGCCCAGATCCCACCCCTTGGCGCAGGCGATGGCGGCCAGGATATAGGCGGTCAGGAAATGCAGCGCCCAGACGGTGGGCGGGGCGAGCAGGGTGACGATGGTGGCGCGGTCGGGGCGGGTCAGCATGGATGGCTCTCCCTCAGCCGCTCGCCAGCGGAAACAGGCCGATCACCGCCATGGTGACGGCAAGGGTGCCGGCGGTGAAATGCCAGTAGAGCGCGACGTTCCGGATGTCGATGTCGTGCAGCGGCGTCATATGGCCGGCGAGGCTGCGCGCCAGGCAATAGAGCTGCATCAGCACGCCCGCCGCCAGGTGCAGCGCGGTCCAGATCACCAGCACCCAGACGGTGGCGTCATAGACATGGACCACGGGGTCGAGCCCGGTGGTCAGGATGGCGGCGGCTCCGGCGGCGATGGAGGCGATGGCGAGCCCGGCACCCGCGATCAGCGCCAGCCGGGCGATTGCCACCCGGCCGGCCCGGTTGGCATGGCGGGCCGCCAGCACCGTCGCCCAGGCGGCAAGCCCGGTTGCCGCCGCGATGCCCGGCCAGGCGAGCCCCGGGCCGGTGGCTTCCGGCGGCGGGAATTCGGCATGGATGGTCCAGTAGAAGAAATAGCCGAAGACCAGGCTGATGAAGGCGGTGGCATCGCCGACCATGGTGATGCACATCGCCCACCACCCCACCGAGCGCGGCCCCGAGGCATAAAGCGGCAGGGTCAGCCCGCGGCCTGCATCCATCATGGCGGCTTCGGGCGGGCGGGCGGTGCCGGTCCAGAGCCAGCCCAGGATGACGCCGATGCCGATGATCCCGCCGGCCGTCGCCAGCCACCACCATTCGAAGGTGGCGGCGATGAAACAGGTGCCGATGAAGACGGCGGCGGCGAGCGGGCGGAAGGAATTGGTCGGCAGGCGCTGCACCTGTTCAGGCGTCGCATCCAGCACGCCGGTGATCAGGGTCTCGCGCCGGCCGGCCGCGGCATCGGGCAGATAGCCGCGGCCCTGATCCATCTCCTCTACCAGCCCCGGCTGATCCCACAGCGGATAACGGCTGGAAATCTGCGGCACCGAGCGCACGCCCCAATTCTCGTCGCTGGTTTCCACCGTCCATTCCAGCGTGCCGGCATTCCAGGGGTTGCGCGGTGCCGGCCGGCCATGGCGCAGGGCGCGGACCACGTCCACAACCACTATAAGTACCCCGATTGCCATTATATAGGCACCAAAGGTAGAGATCAGATTCAGCCAGTCCCAGCCATGGCCGGCGGGATAGGTGAAGACCCGCCGCGGCATGCCGCGCAGTCCGGTGAAATGCATCGGCAGGAAGGTGATGTTGAAGCCGGTGAAGATCAGCCAGAAGGCCCATCTGCCGAGCCGGGCCGACAGCATGCGCTTCGTGGCGAAGGGGAAGAAGTAATAGAGCCCGGCGATCAGCGGCAGCAGCATGCCGCCGATCAGGGTGTAGTGCAGATGGGCGACCACGAAATGGGTGTCGTGGGCCTGCCAGTCGAAGGGGGCCAGCGCCACCATCACCCCGGTCAGCCCGCCGAAGACGAAGACCGCGAGCGCACCGGCCGCGAACAGCATCGGCACCGAAAAGATCACCCGGCCGGTGGCCATGGTGGCGATGAACACGAAGATCTGCACGCCGGTCGGGATCGCCACCGCTTCCGACGCCGCCGAGAAGAAGCCCAGCGACAGCGCCGGCAGGCCGGTGGTGTACATGTGATGGGCCCAGAGCCCGAAGCTGAGAAAGCCGGTGCCGACGGCCGCCAGCACGATCCAGCCATAGCCGGTGATCGGCACCTGAGAGAAGGTCGGCACGATCATCGCCATCAGCGCGATCGAGGGCAGGAAGATGATGTAGACCTCCGGATGGCCGAAGATCCAGAACAGATGCTGCCACAGCACCGGGTCGCCGCCGCGATCGGGGTCGAAGAACGGCCAGTCGAACATGCGTTGCAGTTCGAACAGGATGTCGCCGGCGATCAGCGGCGGGAAGGCGAACAGGATCATCCCGGCCACGATCAGCACATACCAGCAATAGAGCGGCATCAGATGGATGCGCATGCCCGGCGGCCGGCATTTCAGCACGCCCACGATCAGTTCCACCGCCGCCGCGATCGAGGCCACCTCGATGAAGGACAGGCCGAGCAGCCAGATATCGGCGCCGATCCCGGCCAGATCCTTGTTGGTGGCCAGCGGCGGATACATGAACCAGCCGCTGGCCGGTGCCGCATCGAAAAAGATCGAGCCGGCGACGAAGGTCCCCCCGATCAGGAAGCACCAGAAGCCGAAGGCCGACAGCCGCGGAAAGGGCAGGTCGCGGGCGGCCAGCATCTGCGGCAGCAGCAGAATGGCCACCGCTTCGAAGATCGGCACGGCGAAGAGGAACATCATCATCGTGCCGTGCAGGGTGAAGGCCTGGTTGTAGAATTCCGGGCTGACCAGATCGTTCTGGGGCACCGCCAGCTGGGCGCGGACGATCAGCGCCAGCACGCCCGCAAACAGGAAGAAGCCGAAGGCGGTGACGATGTACCAGATGCCGACCTCGGTATTGTTCACCGCCGACCAGTAGCGCCAGCCCCGGGGATTGGCCCAGACATGGCGCAGCCGCGCCGCCTGTGCCTCGGCAAGCGTATTGCGGGAGAGATCGTCACTCATTGCAATCCCTCCAGATAGGCGGCAAGGGCCGAAAGATCGTCATCGGCGATCCCGCCATAGGCCGGCATCAGCACGCCGGGCTTGACCGTGGCGGTCGCCCGGATGAAATCGGCGATGTGCCGGGCCGTGTTGGGCAGAATGCCGGCGCCGATACCGTGCCGGCTGCCCAGATGGGTGAGATCGGGGCCGATCGTGCCCCGGGCATCGGTGCCGCGGATGCTGTGGCAGGCGCCGCAGCCCTCATCGTTGAACACCCGGGCCCCGCGCGCCGCCGCACTGCCCGGGGCGGGCGGGGCCGCATCCCGGCCTTCGGCGGCCAGCCAGCGGGCGAAGTCTTCGGCCGGCATCACCTCGGCGGTGAAGGCCATCAGCGTATGGCCGGTGCCGCAGAATTCGGCGCAGGCGCCGCGATAGAGGCCGGGTTTTACCGGCTTCAGCAGCTGGCGGGTCACGCGGCCGGGGATCATGTCGGTCTTGCCGGCGATCGACGGCAGCCAGAAGGAATGGATCACGTCGGGGCTGGTCAGCTCCAGCTCCACCACGGCACCTGCGGGCAGGCGCAGCTCGTTGGCCGAGACCACCGGCGGGCCGTCTTCCGGCAGATAGGTCACCCGCCACCAGAACTGTTCGCCCTGCACCCGGATCTTCAGGTCGCCGCCGCCCGCGCGCAGTTCCGGCATCAGCCGGAGGCCATGGGTCAGCAGCAGGGTCAGCACGAGGGTGGGGAAGACGGCGCCGGCGCCGATGATGAACCATTGCGCCCGCTTCTGGCTGACCGGCGGCCCCTTGCGTCGGGCCGTGGCGATGGCGGTGGCCATCACGCCGGTCCAGATCACGGCGGCGCCGGCCAGCATGATCCAGAACAGCGTTGCCACCCGGTCGGCCGCCTCGCCGGCGGGATCGAGCGTCGATTGCATGCCTGAGCAGCCGGCGAGTGCGGCGCCCGTGGCGGCGATGGCCCAGCCCCGCGCGGATCTGCGGGCGGCCGGGGCGGCCGGGGCGCGTCGTCCGAGCGTCACGGCGGTCAGCCTCCCTCGTCGCCGCCGCCGGCGGGCGGCAGGGCATAGGCGATGATCGCATCCCCGGCTTTGGTGCCGAGCGAGCCATGGCCGCCGGCCACGACCAGCAGATATTGCCGGCCGTCGGGCCCCCGATAGGACATCGGCGTCGCCTGGCCGCCGGCCGGCAGCCGGTCTTCCCAAAGCCTGCGGCCGGTCGCCATGTCGAAGGCGCGGACGTAATAATCGATGGTGCCGCTCATGAAGGCGACGCCGCCGGCGGTGATCAGCGGCCCGCCCAGATCGGGCACGCCCATTTCGAAGGGCAGCGGCACCGGGGCGCGGTCGCGGACCGTGCCGTTCAGATGCATCCAGGCGATGTCGCCGGTGCGCAGATCCGCCGCGGCGACATAGCCCCAGGGCGGCGCCTGGCAGGGCAGGCCCAGAACGGGGGAGAGCATCGGGCCGATATCGACCGCGAAGGGCGCGCCGAAATTCTCGTTGAGCCCGGGCTCGCCGTCGGAAACATAGCGCCGCTCGTCATCCGTGCGCCGGATCAGCCGGATGACGAAGGCGAGGTAAGAGGGGGTGGCGAAGACCACCTGACGTTCCGGATCGACCGCGACGCCGCCCCAGTTGAACACGCCGAAATTGCCCGGATAGACCAGCGTGCCCCGTTCCGAGGGCGGGGTATAGGCGCCCCGATAGTCCAGGCTGCGATAGCGGATCCGGCAGGCGAGCTGATCGAACATGGTGGCGCCCCACATGTCGGATTCGGCCAGCGGCGGCGGCCGGAACGACAGGGCGGAGGCGGGCTGGGTGGGGGCGGCGTGGTCGCCTTCGGCGGCACCCTGCGGTGCGGGTTCTTCGGTCACCGGCAGCACCGGTTCACCGGTGCGGCGGTCGAGCACGAAGAGATCGCCCTGTTTGGTGGGCTGAACCAGCGCCGGAACGGGGCCGCCGGGCAGGTCGAGGGCGGGCATGTCCAGATCCACCAGTGTCGGCTGGGCCGGCACGTCGCGGTCCCAGAGATCGTGATGCACGGTCTGGAACACCCAGCGCACCCGGCCGCTCGCCAGATCCAGCGCGGTGACGGAAGACGAGAAGCGTTCGGCGGCCTCTGACCGCGCCCCGCCCCACTGGTCGGGCGGCTGGTTGCCGATCGGCAGATAGACCAGCCCCAGCTCTTCATCGGCGGACGCCACCGACCAGACATTGGGCGAATTGGCGGTATAGCTGGCGCCGTCCGGCAGGGGGGCGGTCGCCTCGGGATTGCCGGTGTCGAAATTCCACACCAGCGCGCCGGTCTCGACGTCATAGGCCCTGACCACGCCCGAGGGCTCGGCCACGGACACGTTGTCGTTCACGGCACCGCCGATGATCAGCAGATCGCGGGTCACCACCGGCGGCGAGGTGGAATAATAGAAGCCCGGCTCGACATTGGGCATGCCGCGCCAGAGGTCGATCTGGCCGTTCTGGCCGAACCCGGTGCAGACCCGGCCGGTGGCCGCATCCAGCGCGATGAGCCGGGCATCGGCCGTGGGCATGAAGATCCGCCGCGTGCAAAGCGTCGCGGGATCCGCGCCCTCGCGGGCATGGTACGACACGCCCCGGCAGGTGAGGTGCTGGCGGTTGATGTTGTCGGGCACCCGGGGGTCGAAGCGCCAGCGCTCCCGGCCGGTGCCGGCATCCAGCGCGATGACGTAATTATGCGGCGTGCACAGATAAAGCGTGTCGTCGACCTTGAGCGGCGTGACCTGATAGGTGGTCTCGACCGGATCGCCCGGCCGGCGCATATCGCCGGTGTGATAGGTCCAGGCGACCTCCAGCCGGTCGACATTGCGGGGGGTGATCTCGCCGAGCGGGCTGTAGCGCTGACCGGCGGCGGTGCGGCCATAGGCGTGCCAATCACCCGCAGGAACGCCTTCGCCCGCCGGGACGCCGCCGTAATCAGGTGCGAGCTCCGCCACCCGCTCCATGGCAAGCCTGCCCGAAATGCCGTGAGAGGGGGTGGCCATCGCGATCCCCGCCACCACCACCGCCAGCACCAGCGATGCCGCCAGCGGCAGACCGCCGGGGGCAAGGCTGCGCGTGCCCAGCCGCCGGGTGATCCAGGGCATCCAGAGCCAGAGGCCCAGCACCACGATCACATCGCCGCGCGGCGCCAGCTGCCACCAGTCGAAGCCCACTTCGACCAGCGCCCAGACCAGCGTGCCGGCCATGATCGCCGCATAGACATGCAGCGCGGCCGTCCGCCGCCGGTACAGCAGCCAGGCGGTGACCAGAAAGCCCAGCCCGGCCGCGAGGTAATACCACGACCCGCCCAACCCCACGAGCCAGCCCCCGGCGCCGATCAGCCCCAGCGCGATCAGCAGGAACAGGATCGCGGTGGCGGTGATCAGCCGGGACCGCGTGCGTGTCTGAGGCGTCGGCTCGGCCATGGGGTTCCCTCCGTGTCGAACTGCCGGCGCCGGATCAACGCGGGCAGGGGGCGAAGGTTCCATGTCATGGGCCGTCAGGGGGAGGCGCACATCGCGATCTGCCGCCGCCCGATCCCGGGAGCCGCAACCAGCCTGAGCAGCGTTTCTCCGCCCCGGTTCCGCCGCGGCCGCGCGTCATGGATCCGGAGGGATGGCAGGGGGGCAGGTCAGCGCCTGTGCGCGACGGCGGGGATGACGGTGCACATGTCGCACAGGATGTCGGCCGGTGGAGATCCTGACATGAGCGCCGATCCCTGGCCCGGAGACTGTCGGTGTCATGAACAACCGCCGATGGTCCATGCACAACGCTCACCACGGCCAGCCCCGCGAAGGGCAGCTGTCAGCCCAGACGCCGAACGCCCTGAACCCGGCCCTGACCGGGCATTCCCCCTGATGGCTGACGGCACGGCTCCCGCCAGGGGATCACCGCCCGATCCTGTAGGGGCCGACCTGGATCCCGGCCTTCGCCGGGATGACGGGATTTTCTTTCAGGGACAATGGGTCGGGTCTGATTGTGCATCAGGCGGCGGGGCGACGGAAGCGAAGGCTCCCGTTGCTGGGGGGCGCGGTTTCGGTCTGCGCGCCCGTAAGGGTGCGACCGGAAGGGACCGGCGTCTGGTCCCAGGCACTTGGTTTCAATCCACGCACCCGCAAGGGTGCGACCGGTGTGGCATGATGCCCATTGTCAGACTCAAGAGCTTCAATCCACGCACCCGCAAGGGTGCGACGCGCGGCAGAATCCGCATCCCGTCGTCGCACGAGTGTTTCAATCCACGCACCCGCAAGGGTGCGACTCGGCCAGCGCCACCTCAGCCTCTGCCGATGCCCGTTTCAATCCACGCACCCGCAAGGGTGCGACCGCCCTCACCGGCCCCGCTTCCGCGCCGGCGCGGTTTCAATCCACGCACCCGCAAGGGTGCGACTCCAGGCCGCACCAGGCCGCCAGACGGGCCTGTGTTTCAATCCACGCACCCGCAAGGGTGCGACGTGCCGGCACCGGAAGCTGACCCGGTCGACGTCAAGTTTCAATCCACGCACCCGCAAGGGTGCGACTGGTGAGATCAACCATTGCGCTACCTTCCGAACGGTTTCAATCCACGCACCCGCAAGGGTGCGACTCTTTAACGGCTCCGACCCTGGGGCAGCTGTACCACGGTTTCAATCCACGCACCCGCAAGGGTGCGACCCGGCCAGTTATGTGGCGCAGACGCGGGTGTTGGCGGTTTCAATCCACGCACCCGCAAGGGTGCGACCGCTCGGGCGTCGCCAGTGCGTGGAGCGACAGCGTTTCAATCCACGCACCCGCAAGGGTGCGACGCTCCCGGGTGCCGCAAGGCACGCGCTACCGTGGGTTTCAATCCACGCACCCGCAAGGGTGCGACCGCGCAGCACTGCGGCTGACGGTGCCCGTGCTGCGTTTCAATCCACGCACCCGCAAGGGTGCGACGGGCTTGAGCAATGCTCTAGACCGGTCGCTTGCGTTTCAATCCACGCACCCGCAAGGGTGCGACTCACCCCCTCTTAATAGCCTGAATCCGCAGCCGGAAAAAGGCGATCTGCGCGAACCTCCGCTGGAGGCCATGCCAAAGTATGAACAAGAATAAATCGTGAAATTTAAGTCATTGAAAAAAGCCAGAAATTTTTTCCGCGAACCTCCCGGGGTTTTTACGGGAGCTTGGGGTTCGCGGGCGAGGCGGGGCGGGTTCTGGGGCGGTATTGGCGGTGAGAAGATCCCGTAGAGACGCCTCGTGGTTTCTGTCCGGGTCTATGGTCGCGCAGTGCTGCACAAACCCTCTGCCGTCCGTCCGGCGTGAGGGCTGACGGTTGCCTTTTGTGGGGATGACGGATCGGCCTGCCCCACAGCCCTTGCCCCGCGCCGTCCTCTCCCTTAATTTCCAAAGACCGGCTTGGAATAACGCTTTGGCATGATCCCGAAAGGGCGAGGACGCGGGTGACCGACCCCTTGAGAGACCCTTCCCTGAGACAGGCAACGGGCACGGCCGACCGGCTGCTGACCCTGATCAAGACCGGCGGGCCCGAGACCGCCGCGGCGCTGGGCCGTGCGCTGGGCACCACGGGGGAGAATGCCCGCCAGCAGCTGGTCAAGCTGGCGGCCGAGGGGCTGGTGGAGGCGCGGGCGGAGATCCGCGGCGTCGGCCGCCCGGCCCAGATCTGGCACCTCACCGATCGCGGCCAGGCCCGGTTTCCCGATGCCCATGCCGAGCTGACCGTGGCCCTGATCCGCCATGTCCGCGACCTGCTCGGCGAAGAGGCGCTCGACCGGCTGATCACCGCGCGCGAGGCCGAAACCCGCGCGGCCTATGACGCGGCGCTGGCCGACGCGGCCGATCCGGAGACCCGCCTCCAGGCGCTCGCCCGCCAGCGCAGCGCCGAAGGCTATATGGCCGAGGTCCAGCCCGCCCCCGACGGCGATGGCTGGCTGCTGATCGAAAACCACTGCCCGATCTGCGCCGCCGCCACGGCCTGCCAGGGCTTCTGCCGCGCCGAACTTGCCGTCTTCCGCACGGTGCTGGGGCCGGGATGCACGGTCACGCGCGAAGATCATATCCCGGCCGGCGGGCGGCGGTGCAGCTATCGAGTGCGGGTGGTGGCGGGCACCACCCGGTGAGCCGCCGGAGGGAACGACCTGGTGGAAATGCTATCTCTCTGATAATATTCTGGAAAATCCTCCCGGAGGCGGCGTTACATAACCTGTTATGCAGATCAGTGGGAGCCGACGGAAACGGCCCCTTTCACCGGCTGCTTGACAATGGGTTGGAAGGAGGGGAGTTCGAGGTCATGACCATTTGCTCCGGTCATGGAAACTCTAGTGCACCATCGCTGCTAAAAATCACCACGTTTGAGGTCATGACCATTTGCTCCGGTCATGGAAACCCCGCAACCCGGTCTCCCCGGGTTATCGGCCGCTTCATCCCTCTGGTCATCCGCATGCCGCGCCGTTGATGTCCGGCGCTGGCGCTGCCAGTCCCGGCACACCCTCCCCACCGTCATCCCGGCGAAGGCCGGGATCCAGGTTCGTCCCCCCACAAAGAACGCTGAACGCCCTGGTCCGGCGGTGATGGCCGACATGGTGGTCCGCACGCCCGGTCGCCTGTCCATTCCCGTGGACGCCTACCTGGATCCCGGCCTTCGCCGGGATGACGGTAGAGGGGGTGTGCAGTGGGTGGCGAGGTTTGGATCGGACATAGAGGTTTGAGGTCATGACCATTTGCTCTGGTCATGGAAACCCCGCAACCCGGTCTCCCGGGTTGTCGGTGGATTCAGCCCTCTGACCATCCGCGCGCCGCGCCGTTGATGTCCGGCGCTGTCGCTGCCAGTCCCGGCACACCCTCCTTACCGTCATCGCGGCGAAAGGCCATCGTCAGCGCCCATGCCGGATGGTGGTGTGCAGCCGGCCGGCTGCGATGCCGCCAGCTTCGACCGGCTGCATGAGCGGTTCCGGCGGGTGGCCGCGGAGCATGGGATCGGGTGGGAGGTGGGGGGCCTGTAAGGGCCGGGTGGTCAAGGCAGCAGATAGCCGGCTTCCTTCTGGTGCCGGAAAGCCAGCACATACACGGCCGTCTCGCCCGGAACATGACGGTAGAGCGCCGCATAGCCGGAGTGACCGAACGGGATCAGCAATTCCCGCAGATCCGAGCCGTCGGAGAACGGGCGACCGATATCCGGGTGAGAAGCCAGCGACACCAGGTATCGATCTATGGTTTGGCCTGCCCGTCGCGCAGCATCGGGCGCCTTGGCCGCCAGAAAGGCCTGGCAGCGCTGGATGCCGCGAACGGCAGTCCTGGTGACGATTACCTGTGGCACCGCGGTGCCGGCGTCTCGCCCTCGGTGCCCCAGCTGTTCAGCCAATCGCTGACTTCCTGGCCGGTCAGGTGCAGGCCGTCCGTCTGATACGCGGCCCAGGAGGCTTCGGCCTCCCGTCGGAAGTCGTCGCGGGCTTCCTCGCGTTCGACATATTGCCGGATCGCTTCAACCGTGACGGCATCGACGGAGCGACGGCGGCGGCCTGCTACCTCGTGGAGGCGCCGTTCGAGGTCGTCATCAATCTTGAGAGAGGTCGACATGACACTCACCTTCCGGAACGATCCCTTGATAATTTAGGCCCCTGTGGGACGGGAATCCAGCCTCTTCGCCTGCTGCCGGCGGTCCCGGCGCCGTCGCTGAACGGGCGGATGCCTTTCGGCTGTGCCGCGGCGGATGGGGCGCGTGAACGGATGGAGATCGCCCAGTGGAAATGTTATACTATTGATATTATTATTGAAAATACCGATAAGAATTGGAGCGCATAACCTGTTATGTAAATGAGCGCGACCCGACGGAAACCGTGCTTTTCGGAGGTCTCTTGACAAGGGTTTGGAAGGAGGGGAGTTTGAAGGCATGACCATTTGCTCCGGTCATGGAAACCCCGCAACCCGGTCCCCCGGGTTGTCGGTGGATTCAGCCCTCTGGCCATCCGCGCGCCGCGCCGTTGATGTCCGGCGCCGTCGCTGCCAGTCCCGGCACACCCTCCCCACCGTCATCCCGGCGAAGGCCGGGATCCAGGTTCGCCCCCCCCACAAAGAACGCTGAACGCCCTGGTCCGGCGGTGATGGCCGACATGGTGGTCCGCACGCCCGGTCGCCTGTCCATTCCCGTGGACGCCTACCTGGATCCCGGCCTTCGCCGGGATGACGGTAGAGGGGGTGTCCAGTGGATGGCGAGGTTTGGATCGGACATAGAGGTTTGAGGTCATGACCATTTGCTCCGGTCATGGAAACCCTGCAACCCGGTCCCCCCGGGTTGTCGGCCGATTAAGCCCTCTGGCCATCCGCGCGCCGCGCCGTTGATGTCCGGCGCCGTCGCTGCCAGTCCCGGCACACCCTCCCCACCGTCATCCCGGCGAAGGCCGGGATCCAGGTTCGTCCCCCCACAAAGACCGCTGAACGCCCTGGTCCGGCGGTGATGGCCGACATGGTGGTCCGCACGCCCGGTCGCCTGTCCATTCCCGTGGAAACCTACCTGGATCCCGGCCTTCGCCGGGATGACGGTAGAGGGGGTGTGCAGTGGGTGGCGAGGTTTGGATCGGACATAGAGGTTTGAGGTCATGACCATTTGCTCTGGTCATGGAAACCCCGCAACCCGGTCTCCCGGGTTGTCGGTGGATTCAGCCCTCTGGCCATCCGCGCGCCGCGCCGTTGATGTCCGGCGCCGTCGCTGCCAGTCCCGGCACACCCTCCCCACCGTCATCCCGGCGAAGGCCGGGATCCAGGTTCGCCCCCCCCACAAAGAACGCTGAACGCCCTGGTCCGGCGGTGATGGCCGACATGGTGGTCCGCACGCCCGGTCGCCTGTCCATTCCCGTGGACGCCTACCTGGATCCCGGCCTTCGCCGGGATGACGGTAGAGGGGGTGTGCAGTGGGTGGCGAGGTTTGGATCGGACATAGAGGTTTGAGGTCATGACCATTTGCTCTGGTCATGGAAACCCCGCAACCCGGTCTCCCGGGTTGTCGGCCGATTCAGCCCTCTCGCCATCCGCGCGCCGCGCCGTTGATGTCCGGCGCTGTCGCTGCCAGTCCCGGCACACCCTCCCCACCGTCATCCCGGCGAAGGCCGGGATCCAGGTTCGCCCCCCACAAAGAACGCTGAACGCCCTGGTCCGGCGGTGATGGCCGACATGGTGGTCCGCACGCCCGGTCGCCTGTCCATTCCCGTGGACGCCTACCTGGATCCCGGCCTTCGCCGGGATGACGGTAGAGGGGGTGTGCAGTGGATGGCGAGGTTTGGATCGGACATAGAGGTTTGAGGTCATGACCATTTGCTCCGGTCATGGAAACCCCGCAACCCGGTCCCCCGGGTTGTCGGCCGATTCAGCCCTCTGGCCATCCGCGCGCCGCGCCGTTGATGTCCGGCGCTGTCGCTGCCAGTCCCGGCACACCCTCCCCACCGTCATCCCGGCGAAGGCCGGGATCCAGGTTCGTCCCCCCACAAAGAACGCCACACACCCGGGTCCGGCGGTGATGGCCGACATGGTGGTCCGCACGCCCGGTCGCCTGTCCATTCCCGTGGAAACCTACCTGGATCCCGGCCTTCGCCGGGATGACGGTAGAGGGGGTGTGCAGTGGGTGGCGAGGTTTGGATCGGACATAGAGGTTTGAGGTCATGACCATTTGCTCTGGTCATGGAAACCCCGCAACCCGGTCTCCCGGGTTGTCGGTGGATTCAGCCCTCTGGCCATCCGCGCGCCGCGCCGTTGATGTCCGGCGCCGTCGCTGCCAGTCCCGGCACACCCTCCCCACCGTCATCCCGGCGAAGGCCGGGATCCAGGTTCGCCCCCCCCACAAAGAACGCTGAACGCCCTGGTCCGGCGGTGATGGCCGACATGGTGGTCCGCACGCCCGGTCGCCTGTCCATTCCCGTGGAAGCCTACCTGGATCCCGGCCGTCGCCGGGATGACGGTAGAGGGGGTGTGCAGTGGATGGCGAGGTTTGGATCGGACATAGAGGTTTGAGGTCATGACCATTTGCTCCGGTCATGGAAACCCTGCAACCCGGTCCCCCCGGGTTGTCGGCCGATTCAGCCCTCTGGCCATCCGCGCGCCGCGCCGTTGATGTCCGGCGCTGGCGCTGCCAGTCCCGGCACACCCTCCCCACCGTCATCCCGGCGAAGGCCGGGATGACGGTAGAGGGGGTGTGCAGTGGGTGGCGAGGTTTGGATCGGACATAGAGGCCAGGCTTTTGGGTGTGGTTTTGCGGGGGCATCCCGGGTCGCGGGGGTGTGTGAGCCGCAGCCGGCAATGGACGGCCCGGTGGAGCCATTGTCCTGTACACTCTCCCCACGGTTATGCCGCTCCGGCGCCCGCCCGTCTTCGCCCGATGCGGCCCACCCCGCTCAGAACACCGTGTTCTCGGCCGTGAACTTGGTCACCAGCCAGCCCTCCATCGCCTCGCTGCCGCCTTCCGAGCCGTGGCCGGACGCCTTGATGCCGCCGAAGGGGACTTCCGGGAAGCCGAGCGGGGCCTGGTTGATCGAGACCATGCCGCTTTCAAGGTCGGCCGAGACCGCCGCGGCCGTGCGGGCGCTGCCGGTATAAGCATAGGCGGCGAGGCCCCAGGGCAGGCGGTTGGCCTCGGCGATGACCGTGTCGTAATCGCGGAAGGTGGCGATGGGGGCGATCGGGCCGAAGGGTTCCTCGTTCATGATCCGGGCGGAAAGCGGCACGCCGGTCAACACGGTGGGCTGGAAGAAACAGCCCTGATTGCCGATGCGGGCGCCGCCGGTGCAGAGCTCCGCGCCCGCGGCCTGAGCATCGGCCACCAGCGCCTCCATGGCCTCCACCCGGCGCATATTGGCGAGGGGGCCCATGCCCACGCCGTCATCCAGGCCGTTGCCGACCCGGATCGCGGCGGCGGCGCGGGTGAAGGCGGCGGTGAAGGGCTCTGCGATGTCTTCATGGACCAGGAAACGGGTGGGCGAGATGCAGACCTGGCCGGCATTGCGGAATTTCTGCGCCGCCAGCGCCGCCGCGGCCTTGGCCGGATCGGCATCGGCGAACACGATCGCCGGGGCATGGCCGCCCAGCTCCATGGTGGCGCGCTTCATATGCCGCCCGGCCAGCGCCGCCAGCTCCTGCCCCACGGCGGTGGAGCCGGTGAACGAGATCTTGGCGATCACCGGATGGGGGATCAGATAGGCCGAAATCTCGGCCGGCACGCCGAAGACCAGGTTGATCACGCCCGCCGGCACCCCGGCATCGGCGAAGGCGGCGATCAGCGCGGCGCAGCTGGCCGGGGTTTCTTCCGGCCCCTTGACGATGATCGTGCAGCCGGCGGCAAGAGCGGCCGCCACCTTGCGCACCACCTGATTGATCGGGAAATTCCAGGGCGTGAAAGCCGCGGCCGGGCCGACCGGCTCGCGGGTGACGATCTGGACATGGCCGGGGGCGCGCGAGGGGATCACCCGGCCATAGGTACGGCGCGCCTCTTCGGCGAACCAGTCGATGGTATCGGCCGATCCCATCGCCTCGGCGCGGGCTTCGGCCAGCGGCTTGCCCTGTTCCAGGGTCAGGATGGGGGCGATGGCGGCCGCGCGCTCGCGCATCAGCCCGGCGGCCCTGCGCATCAGCTTCGCCCGATCGAAGGCCGGCACCCGTCGCCAGCTGCGGAAGGCGCGGTCGGCGGCCGCAAGCGCCCGGTCGAGATCGGCGGTCGAGGCATGGGCGACCCGGCCGATGGCGGTGCCGGTGGCCGGGTTCAGAACCGCCTCGTCGCGGCCGGTGCTGCCGGCGGTCCAGGCGCCGTCGATGAACAGGCGCGTGTCGGGGTAGGAGGTGGCGGCGGGACAGGAGAGAGCGGCGGACATGGGGGGGACGTCCTTGGTCTGTGAAAGCGGGGGCTTGGGTCGCGAAAGATCAGGCGCTGGCCTGGTGGTCGCCGTCCGGTGCGGTCTCTTCATGGCGCCAGCGCAGCCGCACCCCGCCCGAGGGCGTGGGATCGAGGGTCGGGATCGCCTGGAGCAGCCGCTTCGTATAGGGATCGGCCGGGGCGTCGAAGATCCGGTCGCGCGGGCCTTCTTCGACGATCCGGCCCTGGTTCATCACCACCACCCGGTTGGCCAGCTGTTCCACCACCGCCAGATCATGGCTGATGAACAGGCAGGCGAAGCCGTGGCGGCGCTGGAGATCGGCGAAGAGGTCGAGGATCTGGGCGCGCACGGTGGTATCGAGTGCCGAGACCGGCTCGTCGGCGATCACCAGCCGCGGCCGGCGGACGACGGCACGGGCGATGGCGATGCGCTGGCGCTGGCCGCCCGAGAGTTCATGGGGGTAGCGGGCGGCATGGGTGTCGTCGAGCCCGACCTCGGCCAGAACCTCCAGCACCCGGGCGCGGATGGCGGCCCGGTCCAGCCCCGATCCGCGGAGCGCCTCGCCGATCGCCTGGGCGACGGTCATCCGCGGATCCAGCGAGGAATAGGGGTCCTGGAAGACCATCTGGCAGTTGCGGCGATAGGCGGTCCAGGCCGGGCCCGACCGATCGGTCACGGGCTGGCCGTCGAAGATCAGCCGGCCGCCCCCCGGCTTTTGCAGGCTGGCGAGCACCCGGCCGAGCGTGGTCTTGCCCGAGCCCGAGCCGCCGACCACCGCCACCACCTCGCGCGGGCGGATGACGAGGTCGATGCCGTGAAGCGCACGCTTGTGCGCACCACGCCGGAACAACCCGCCGCGGCCGCCGAAATCGACCGTCAACCCCTGCACCTCCACCAGCGGCGGGGCGTCTGCCGCCACCTCGGGCACCTGCCGGCGGCGGGGCATGGCGCCCAGCAGCTTGCGGGTATAGGGATGGGCGGGGGCGCGCAGGATCTGATCGGTCGGCCCCTGTTCCACGATTTCGCCCCGGCACATCACGATGACGCGGTGGGAATAGCGCGCGACCATGGCGAGGTCGTGGCTGATCATCAGCACGGCGGTGTCGTTCTCGGCGGTCAGCGCCACCATCAGCTCCAGCACGTCGCGCTGCACCACGGCATCGAGCGCGGTGGTGGGCTCGTCGGCGACCAGCAGCGCCGGTTTGGGCAGCATCACCGAGGCCAGCATGATCCTCTGGCGCATGCCGCCCGAGAATTCATGCGGCCAGGCCGTCAGCACCCGTTCGGGATCGCTCAACCCCACCCGCCGGAGCATGGCGAGGATGGCGGCGCGGCGGCCGGCGGCATCGAGCCCGGTGTGCAGCGTCAGCGCCTCTTCCAGCTGCCGGCCGATGGTCAGCGAGGGGTTGAGCGAGGTCATCGGCTCCTGGAAGACCATGCCGATCCGCCCGCCGCGGAGGGCCCGCAGCTCGCGCGGGGTCATGTCGTCCAGCGCCCGGCCGTCGATCCGGATGTGGCCGCCGCGGCGGCGGATGGCGGGCGGCGTCAGCCCCAGCACGGCGCGGGCGGCGAGCGTCTTGCCGCTGCCGCTTTCGCCGACCACGGCGACGATCTCGCCCGCCCGGACCTGAAAGCCCACCCGGTCGACCACCAGCCGGCCGGTCTCGCCGATGCCGAGCGACAGCTCCGAGACGTCGAGCAGCGGCGTGGCGGCAGTATCGCGCCCGGTCATGCACCCGGTCATGCAATATTCCTCATCCGCGGGTCCAGGCGGTCGCGCAGCGCGTCGCCGAGCAGGTTGATGCCGAGCAGGGTCAACGAGATGCAGAGCCCCGGGAAGATGCCGAGCCAGGGGGCCTGGCCCATGAAGGCGCGCCCGCCTGAGAGCATGTTGCCCCAGCTGGGGGCCGGCGGCGGCGCGCCGAGACCCAGGAAGGAAAGCGCGCTTTCCGACAACAGCACCCAGCCGAACATCGAGGTCGCGAGCACCGTCAGCGGCGCCACGCAATTGGGCAGGATGTGGCGGACCATGGTGTAGGCCTGGCCATGGCCCATCACGCGCGAGGCCTCGATGAAGGCATTTTCGCGCAGGGACAGCACCGTGCCGCGCATCACCCGGGCGACCGAGGGCGTGTAGGCAAGGCCCAGCGCCAGCACGATGCCGCCGGGGCTTGCCCCCAGCACCACCAGCAGGCCGAGCGCCAGCAGGATGCCCGGGAAGGCGAGCAGGGCATCGTTGAAGGTCATCACGATCCGGTCGGTCCAGCCGCGGAAATAGCCGGCCAGGATGCCGATGATGCTGCCGGCGATGATCGCGAAGACCACGGTGGTGAGCGCGATGGTCATGCTGGAGGAGGCGCCGGCCATCAGCCGGCTGAGCACGTCGCGGCCGAATTCGTCGGTGCCGAGCAGATGGGCGCCGCCCGGGGCGGCAAGGCGGGCGCGCAGGTTCAGCGCCAGCGGATCCTGCGGCGTCCAGACCGTGGCGAGCATGGCCACCACGATCATGACACCGACCAGCACCAGGCCTGAAAGGCCGCGCAGGGACCTGAAGATCATCATCCGGGCCTCCCTCAATTCAGGGTCACGCGCGGATCGAAGACCGGATAGCAGAGGTCGACGATCAGGTTGACGATCACATAGGCGCCGGCGATGAACAGCAGGCAGCCCTGGATGACGGGATAGTCGCGGGCAAAAATGCCGTCGACCAGCAGCCGGCCGAGACCGGGGATGGTGAACACCGTCTCCACCACCGCGATGCCGCCCAGAAGATTGCCCAGAATCAGGCCGATCAGGGTCCAGGTGGGGGCGAAGGCGTTGCGGAAGGCATGGCGCCACAGCACCACCGGTTCCGACAGCCCCTTGGCGCGGGCATGGGTGATGTAATCCAGCCGCTGCACCTCCAGCATGCTGGCGCGGGCCATGCGGATGATCACCCCGGTTTCGTGCAGGAACAGGGTGAGCACCGGCAAGGTGAGGTAGAGCAGCCCGGCCCGGAAATCCTCGGCCAGCGACACATAGCCGATCACCGGCAGCCAGCCGAGTTCCAGGCCGAAGAGCAGCAGCAGCAGCAGGCCCAGCCAGAAGGTCGGGATCGACAGCAGCAGGGTCGCCACCGCGATGAAACCGAGGTCGAGCGCACTGTCCTGGCGCCAGGCGGCGATCATGCCGGCCGGCACCGCGGCGAGGGTGGCCAGCGCCACCGCGATCGCAACGATCGTGGCGCTGATCCCGAACCGGTCCAGGATCAGGGGCAGCACCGGCAGATCGGTGGTGATCGAGCGGCCGAAATCGCCGGTCAGGATCTGGCCCAGCCAGAGCACGAACTGCACCGGCAGCGGCTTGTCGAGACCCAGTTCCCGATGCAGGGCGGCGACCGTTTCAGGGGTCGCCATGTCGCCCAGCATCAGCGAGGCCGGATCGCCAGGGATCAGCCGGATCAGGAAGAACACCGCCGCCGCCACGATGAGCAGCGTGGGCACGCCCATGGCGATGCGTGAAAGAATGAAGCGTCCCATGGCCAGCCTCCTGCCCTGAAGATCCCGCTTGAAAAGGAGGCGCGGCTCAGGCGGCCGCCGCCACCGGGTCGCCGGTCAGGGTGTAGCGGGTGAAGCCCTGCTGCAGCGCCGGCAGGGGGGCCACTTCCATCACGCCCGCCGCCGGGTCCATCACCACCATGGCGACGGTCGCCGACAGATTGCCGGCCTGGTTGGGCCGGGGCGGGCGGCAGACGGCATAGGGCGTGCCGAAATCGTCGAAGAAGGCCCGCTTCATGTCGTCGATGCCGATCTTCGGCCCGGCCTCTTCCAGCAGCCGCTTCACCCGCCAGTCGCGATACAGGCTGTCGGGCATGTTGGCGATGCCGGTGTCGCGCAGCCTGGTGCGGGCGATCGGGCTGATCCAGTGATTGGCGTGAACGATGATCTCGTTTTCGGGCAGCACGGCGAAGGCCTCGTCGGGCGCGCATTCGAAATCGACCGCGAAGCCCTGGGCGGTGCTGATCATGATGTTGTTGGAGCAGGATTTGGGCGTGGTCGCCACCGCCCGGATCGCCTCGGCGAAATGGCTCTGTTCCAGCACCTTGCGGCGGATCAGCGACAGCGGCACGCCGGCGGTGCGGAAATCGCGCTCGCATTCCAGATAATTGGCGGTGATCGCGATGCCGGCCGCATTCAGCCCCGATCGGGCAAGCCCCCCGGCCTCGACGAAGGTCAGCAGATCCGGGCCGTCGGCGCGGTGCACACGCAGCACCACGCCGGTTTCGGCGCATTCCGACCGCCAGTCCCAGTTCTGGCCGTGGATCAGCCGGCCGGTGCGGCTGCGCCCGGGCAGGATGATCGCACCGGTGCAGCCGTCTTCGGGTTCGGAAGGCGCGTCGACGGCGGCGGGCGCCGCCGCCGCCAGCCGGCGGGCCTGCGCCACCACTTCGGTGCGGGCATTGATCATCACCACGTCTTCGAACGAGGTGCCGGACCCTTCTGCGATGCCGCGGATCTCTTCCAGGTAATGGGCGCCGAAAGCCTGAATGCGCGCGGCGAAATCGGCGATCAGCCGGCGGCGGAAATCCGCATCGGCCCCCAGACCGTCCAGCGCCCGGCCATAGATTTCGGCGCTCCGCGCGATCCGGTCGGGTACGGCTGCGCCATAGGCGCAGCCGCGGTCATAGGGCGTGCCCGCGACGGATACGAAGGGGAAGGGGGGGATCGCGGAGAGGGGGGTGGCTGTGGTCATGGGGCGCGGGTCTCGTCTGGCAGAACCGGGAGAGTCGGGGGAGAGGGGCGGGCGCGGCGGCGTCACGCCACCTCCCCCAGCGCCGTGCGGATGGTGTCGACCACCTGGCCCATCTGATCGGGGGTGATGATCAGCGGCGGCGACAGCACCAGATTGTCGCCCGCCACCCGGACCAGAACGCCGTCGTCGAAGCAGCGGTTGACGGTCTCAGCCGCACGCGCGCCCGGGGCGCCGTCGCGGCTGTCCAGTTCGATGGCGGCCAGCAGGCCGATATTGCGGATGTCGCGCAGATGGGGCGCGCCCTTCAGCTGATGGACGGCTTCCTCCCAGGCGGCGCAGATCTCCGGTCCCCGGTCGAACAGCCCCTCCTGCTCGTAGGTTTCGATGGTGGCGATGCCGGCGGCGCAGGCCAGCGGATGGCCGGAATAGGTATAGCCGTGCATCAGCTCCACGGCCGCCTCGGGCCCGGTCATGAAGGCGTCGTAGACGGCGGTGGAGGCGATCACCCCGCCCATCGGCACGGCGCCGTTGGTCATGCCCTTGGCGCAGGTGATCATGTCGGGGGTAACCCCCAGCGCATTGGAGGCGAAGGGCGCGCCCAGGCGGCCGAAGCCGGTGATGACCTCGTCGAAGATCAGCAGGATGCCGTGGCGGGTGCAGATCTCGCGCAGCCGCTCCAGATAGCCGACCGGCGGCGGCAGCACCCCGCCCGATCCGGTCACCGGCTCCACGATCACGGCGGCGATGGTCGAGGCGTCGTGGATCTGGACGATGTTTTCAAGCTCGTCGGCCAGATGCGCGCCCCAGGCCGGCTGGCCGCGCGAGAAGGCGTTGTGGTCCAGGTTGTGGGTGTGGGGCAGATGGTCGACATCGCCCAGAAGCGGGCCGAAATCGCGGCGGTGGCGGGGGATGCCGGCAACCGACAGCCCGCCGAAGCCCATGCCGTGATAGGCCTTGGCCCGGCCGATCAGCTTCACCCGGTTCGCATCGCCCCGGACCTTGTGATACGCCCGCGCGATCTTGAGCGCGGTATCGACCGCCTCCGATCCCGAATTGGTGAAGAACACCCGGTCGAGCCCGGCGGGGGCGAGGCCGGCGATCCGCTCGGCCAGCACGAAAGCGGCCGGATGGCTCATCTGGAAGGACGAGACATAGTCCATCCGCGCCGCCTGATCCTGGATCGCCCGCACGATCCGCGGCTGATTATGGCCGGCATTCACGCACCAGAGCCCGGCCATGGCATCCAGAATCTGCCGGCCGTCGGCGGTGGTGTAGTACATGCCGTCGGCCGCGACGAACAGGCGCGGATCGGCCTTGAACGCCCGGTTGGCCGAAAACGGCATCCAATAGGGCTGGAGATCATTGGGGGCCAGTCGGATATCGGGCGCGTGCCGGTCGGCGCCGGCCAGATCGGGGGCAGGGGACTGGACGGTCATGCCGCATCACTCCGCATCGGTGGGGATGACGGAACTATGATGCTACAAAAAACAAAATGCAAGGGGTGGTGTTGGAGGTGGACAGGGGGCCGTATGCCATCGTCCGTTCATGTCGGGCGCCGGCTCTGCCGGGGTCGTCGTGCCCCCGCCGCCATCGCCCGCCTATGTCAGGGGCCGGCCTTCGCCGGGGTCGCCCCGCCCCCACCACCGTCATGCGCCCATGTCAGGGGCTGGCCCTGCCGGGTTCGTCCTGCCCCTACCACCGTCATCCCCGCGGAGGCGGGGATCCAGGTTGGTTTCCACGGGAATGGACGGGCGGCCGGGCGCGCGGACGGTCATGTCGGCCATCACCGCCGGACCCGGGTGTGCGGCGTTCTTTGTGGGGGGACGAACCTGGATCCCGGCCTTCGCCGGGATGACGGTGGGGAGGATGTGCCGGGACTGGCAGCGACAGCGCCGGACATCAACGGCGCGGCGCGCGGATGGCCAGAGGGCTGAATCCACCGACAACCCGGGGGGACCGGGTTGCGGGGTTTCCATGACCGGAGCAAATGGTCATGACCTCAAACCTCTATGTCCGATCCAAACCTCGCCATCCACTGCACACCCCCTCTACCGTCATCCCGGCGAAGGCCGGGATCCAGGTAGGCGTCCACGGGAATGGACAGGCGACCGGGCGTGCGGACCACCATGTCGGCCATCACCGCCGGACCAGGGCGTTCAGCGTTCTTTGTGGGGGGCGAACCTGGATCCCGGCCTTCGCCGGGATGACGGTGGGGAGGGTGTGCCGGGACTGGCAGCGACAGCGCCGGACATCAACGGCGCGGCGCGCGGATGGCGAGAGGGCTGAATCGGCCGACAACCCGGGAGACCGGGTTGCGGGGTTTCCATGACCAGAGCAAATGGTCATGACCTCAAACCTCTATGTCCGATCCAAACCTCGCCACCCACTGCACACCCCCTCTACCGTCATCCCGGCGAAGGCCGGGATCCAGGTAGGCGTCCACGGGAATGGACAGGCGACCGGGCGTGCGGACCACCATGTCGGCCATCACCGCCGGACCAGGGCGTTCAGCGTTCTTTGTGGGGGGGGCGAACCTGGATCCCGGCCTTCGCCGGGATGACGGTGGGGAGGGTGTGCCGGGACTGGCAGCGACGGCGCCGGACATCAACGGCGCGGCGCGCGGATGGCCAGAGGGCTGAATCCACCGACAACCCGGGGGACCGGGTTGCGGGGTTTCCATGACCGGAGCAAATGGTCATGACCTCAAACCTCTATGTCCGATCCAAACCTCGCCACCCACTGCACACCCCCTCTACCGTCATCCCGGCGAAGGCCGGGATCCAGGTAGGCTTCCACGGGAATGGACGGGCGGCCGGGCGCGCGGACGGCCGTGTCGGCCATCACCGCCGGACCAGGGCGTTCAGCGTTCTTTGTGGGGGGGGCGAACCTGGATCCCGGCCTTCGCCGGGATGACGGTGGGGAGGGTGTGCCGGGACTGGCAGCGACAGCGCCGGACATCAACGGCGCGGTGCGCGGATGGTCAGAGGGCTGAATCCACCGACAACCCGGGAGACCGGGTTGCGGGGTTTCCATGACCAGAGCAAATGGTCATGACCTCAAACCTCTATGTCCGATCCAAACCTCGCCACCCACTGCACACCCCCTCTACCGTCATCCCGGCGAAGGCCGGGATCCAGGTAGGCTTCCACGGGAATGGACGGGCGGCCGGGCGTGCGGACCACCATGTCGGCCATCACCGCCGGACCAGGGCGTTCAGCGTTCTTTGTGGGGGGCGAACCTGGATCCCGGCCTTCGCCGGGATGACGGTGGGGAGGGTGTGCCGGGACTGGCAGCGACGGCGCCGGACATCAACGGCGCGGCGCGCGGATGGCCAGAGGGCTGAATCCACCGACAACCCGGGGGGACCGGGTTGCGCGGTTTTCATGACCGGAGCAAATGGTCATGACCTCAAACCTCTATGTCCGATCCAAACCTCGCCACCCACTGCACACCCCCTCTACCGTCATCCCGGCGAAGGCCGGGATCCAGGTTGGTTTCCACGGGAATGGACAGGCGACCGGGCGTGCGGACCACCATGTCGGCCATCACCGCCGGACCCGGGTGTGCGGCGTTCTTTGTGGGGGGACGAACCTGGATCCCCGCCTTCGCGGGGATGACGATAGAGAGGGCGTGCGGAGGTCGGCCGAGGGGAGGCCGGACAGGGGCGCCGTATGCCGTCGTCCGGTCATGTCCGGCGATGAACGGTGTCGGGCCCGTGCGGTCAGTCCAGCGGGGTCGGTCGGGTCAGGACGGCGGCCTGTTCCAGGTGGCGGCGGATCAGGGCGGCGGCGATTTCGCGCTGGTCCAGTTCCAGGCGGTCCAGGATCTCCAGATGTTCGCGGCACGAGACCTTGACCCGCTCCAGCCCGTAGACCCAGTCGTAATTGGAAAAGCGGCGGATGCGGCTCTGCTGGCGCAGCGCGTTCAGGATGAAGCGGTTGCCCGAGGCCAGGGCCAGACCTTCATGGAAGGCGGCGTTCATTTCAAAGAGCGTGATCGACGAGGTTTCGCTCCAGGGGGCCGCCATGAAGGCTTCGTGGCGGCGGCGCATGTCTTCCACCCAGGCGGGATCGAGGTGGAAGTTCTGCGCCATCACGCTGGCCGGTTCGATCAGCAGGCGGAATTCATAGCTTTCCCGCCGGGCGGCATCGTCCAGCACCGGCAGGAAGGCCCAGCCATGGCCGGGCTTGCGCTCGGCCATGCCGATTTCCGACAGCTGGGCCAGAACCCGGAGCAGCAGCGGCCGGCTGACGCCGTAGCGGCGCATCAGATCGGCTTCCGACACCTCGGCCGGCAGGCGGTTGCGCTGGCGGTCGCCGGCCAGACGGATGCAGAGCTGGTCCACCTCGCCCGGCGGATGCGGCGCCTCCATGGCCGGGGCCTCGGGCACCGCCCGCAGGCTGTAGCCGCGCCGGGGCTGATGGTCCAGCACACCCTGGCGGGCCAGTTCCTCCATCACCGCCCTGACCGGCGTGCGCGAGACCTGAAGATGCTGGGCAAGGGCAAGCTCGGTCACCCGGTCGCCGGGACTGAATCCGTTGCTGCGCAGATAGTCCAGCACCCGTGGCAGCAGATCGCGCTGCAGCCGGCTTGGCCCCTCTGAATCGACAACTGGCTCTTGCGTTCCGTTTTCTTGTCTCATAGCATCTCAAAATACAAAGCGGGGCCAGACAGACCGCCACCCCCGAACCCTGTCGCCCCCACCCTCTCTCACGAAGGCCGGAGACATCATGTCCGACGGGACTGCCGCCAGCTTTGCCGAAGGATCGGCACCGGATCAAGCATCCTCGCTGCCGCTCCACACGCTCGATGCCGGGGCCCAGGCCCGTCTGGTGCGCGAGGGCGGGGTGACGGCCACCCGTCTGGTCGAGGCGTCGCTGGCACGGATCGCGGCGGTGAACCCCGCCGTCAACGCCATCGTCCGGCGGATGGATGACGAGGCGCTGGCGGCCGCGGCCGCGGCCGATCGGGCGGTGGCCGAGGGCCGGCCGCTGGGGCCGCTGCACGGCGTGCCGGTCACGATCAAGATCAATATCGACCAGCAGGGCCACCCCACCGACAACGGCACCGCGGTGCATCGCGACCTGATCGCGCCGGCCGACAATCCGGTGGTCGCCCATCTGAAGCGGGCGGGCGCGATCGTGGTCGGGCGGACCAATGCGCCGGTCTATTCGATGCGCTGGTTCACCGACAACACGCTGCATGGCCCCACCTACAACCCTTGGCATCGTGATTTGACGGTCGGTGGTTCTTCGGGTGGTGCCGCGGCCTCGGTCGCGACCGGCATGGTGGCGATCGCCCATGGCAACGACATCGGCGGATCGGTGCGGTTTCCGGCGATGTGCAACGGGCTGGTGGGCCTGCGCCCCTCTTACGGCCGGGTGCCGTCGTTCAATGCCACGGCCAGGGGCGGCGGCTCGGTCGCGGCCCAGCTGATGGCCGTGCAGGGGCCGCTGGCCCGCACCGTGCGCGACACGGAAACCGCCTTCCGGGTGATGGCCGTGCCGCATGTCGACGATCCCCGCACCAGACCCATGGTAGGGGATCATCCGGCTGTGCCGCGGCGGGCGGCCGTGGTCTCCACCGCGGGCTGGCCGGATTGTCATCCGGCCGTGCGGGACGCGGTGGACCGGGCGGCCACGGCCCTCGCCGCTGCCGGCTGGGAGGTGGAGGAGGTGGTGCCGCCCTCGCTGGACGAGATCCACGATATGTGGGCCGAGATCAGCATTCCCGACATCATGACCCTGCTGGCGCCCGCAATTGCGGCTGCGGGGGACGAGAACATCCGCACCGCCGTCGACTATTGGCAAAGGGCCTGGCCGCGGGAGCTGACCCAGGGCGATGCGCTGGCCGCGGTCGCCCGGCGCCACGGCATGCTGCGGCTCTGGCAGCGCTTCTTCGAAAGCTGGCCGGTGCTGGTGATGCCGGTGTCGCTGGAGCCGGCCTTCCACCGCCTGGCCGATATCCGCTCGCCCGAGGATGCGCGGCGGATCATGCGGGCCCAGGGGCCGCTGATGGTGATTTCGGTTCTGGGCCTGCCCGGGCTGACGGTGCCGACGGGGCTTGCCTCTTTCGACATCGAGGGTCACGCGGTCACCATGCCTTGCGGCGTGCAGCTGGTGGCGGCCCCGGAACGCGAGGATCTGTGCTTCGCGGCCGGTTACGCCATCGAGGCGGCCATGCCGCGGCTCGGGGTCGTCGACCCCCGGCCCGGTTTCTGAACGAGCGGTTTCTGACGGAGGCGTCCCCATGCGCAGCACCCCCGGCCATGGCGAGATCCTGAGCTATTACGATTTCGGCCGCACCACCGTGCAGGTCTGCGCCGCCGATCCGCGCTTTTCGTACTGCGCCTATGTGCCGGAAAGCTACGACGAGGCGGGCGACCGGCGCTACCGGCTGCTGGTTGTCGTCCACGGCACCATGCGCGACAACGCCGCCTGCCGCGATGCCTTCATCGATCTGGCGGAGGCGCAGCAGCTGATCGTGCTGGCGCCGCTGTTTCCGGCCGGCATCACCGCCCCGCGGGAGCTTTCGAGCTATAAGCGGCTGCGCGGTCCCGGAGACGCCGATGCGAGGGGGGCGGGTCCTGCCTATGATCTGATCCTGTTGCAGATGATCCGCGAGATGCAGGCGCTCTACCGGATCGATGCCGACCGGTTTGCCCTGTTCGGCTTTTCGGGCGGCGGGCATTTCGCCCATCGTTTCCTCTATGCCCATCCCGAGCGGCTGGCGGCGGTGTCGATCGGCGCGCCCGGTATCGTGACCCTGCTGGATGATCAGGTCGACTGGCCGGCCGGGGTGCGTGATGTCGAGGCCATCTTCGGCAGGCCGATCGACCTCGCGGCCATGCGGCGCGTTGCCGTGCAGATGGTGGTGGGCGCGGAAGATACAGCCACATGGGAGATCGCCATCACGCGTGACAACCCCTGGTGGCAACCCGCCTTCGAGCGCCACGGTGCCACCCGCATCGAACGGCTGGCGGCGCTGAAGGCGAGTTTCGAGAGCCGCGGCATTCCGGTCACCCACGATCTGGTGCCCGGCACGGCCCACAGGCAGGAGCCCCTGCTGCCGGTGGTGAAGCAATTCCTGTCGGACCGGTTCGCGCAGGGAGAGCGCGATCACCGGCCCTGACGGGCGACGGCAGGGACTGGCCGCAGGCGACCGGGAAAGAGTCGCATCGGCCATGAGAGCAGCCGGCCACCCGATGGGGCCGGGCTGCTGGTCAGACAAAAAGCTGATCTGATAGGGAACAAGGTCATGAGATCAATCGCCCTGACGGGGCTTCGCGGCGGTGCGCTCGCCGGGTCGGCCGCGCTCGCCGCCCTGCTGGCCGCGGCGCCGGCGGGGGCTGCGGACGGCCCGAAACGCGGCGGCACCCTGGTGGTGTCGATGAATGCCGATGCCCGCAGCCTGGAGCCGGGCATCAACCGCGACTCCAATTCCGATGCGGTGGTGAACAACCTGTTCGAAGGGCTGGTCGGCTATCGCACCGATCTGAGCGTCGGCCCGGCGCTGGCCCGAAGCTGGACGATTTCCGAGGATGGCCGCAGCTACACCTTCACGCTCCGCGACGGCGTCACCTTCCACAATGGCGATCCGCTGACGGCCGAGGCGGTGAAATGGAGCTGGGAGCGCAAATCGGGCCAGGAGGGCTGGCTCTGCGCCCGCTTCTTCAACGGCCAGGCCGGCGGGCTGAAGGTGGAGGCGGTAGAGGCGCCCGACCCGAAGACGGTGGTGTTCCGCCTGGCGGAACCCTCGGGCCTGTTCCTCACCCAGCTGGCCAATGTCCAGTGCGGCATGCTGGTGGCGAGCCCGAAGAGCGTCGGTGCCGACGGGACATGGACGCCGATCGGCACCGGCCCGTTCAAATTCGGCAGCTGGAAACATGGCGACCAGATGGTGCTGGAGCGCTATGACGGCTATGTCCCGTCATCCGAACCCGGCAGCGGCTTTGCCGGGGCGCGCCAGGTGTATGTGGATGCGCTGCGCTATCAGATCATCCCCGATGCCGATGCGGCGGCGGCGGCGCTCAAGACCGGCGCGATCGACATCATCCCCCAGCTCGACACGATCAAGATCGACGAGTTGAAGGCGGCGGGCATGAAGGTGATGGCGGCGCCCGGGCTCAACTGGTCGGCCCTGCTGATCCAGACCGAGGATCCGCTGCTCTCCAACCCCAAACTGCGCCGGGCGCTGGCCCAGGCGATCGACATCGCCCAGATCACCGAGGTGCGCACCAACGGCCTCGCCAAGCCCAATCCTTCGGGCGTGGCCGAGAGCATGCGCGCCTTCTCGGCCGATTTCCTCGACTGGCCGAAATACGACCCGGCGGCAGCCGCGACGCTGGCGAAACAGGCGGGTTACAAGGGTGAGCCGATCAGGCTGCAGACCAACCGGCGCTATGTCGGCATGTACGACAATGCGGTGATGATCCAGGCGATGCTGTCCGCCGCCGGCTTCAACGTGCAGCTGGAAGTCCTGGACTGGGCGGCCCAGCTCGACAATTACGTCAACGGCCGCTTTCAGCTGTCGTCGTTCAGCTATTCCGGCCGCTTCGACCCGGGGCTGATGTATGCCGCGCTGATCGCCGACAAGGCGACGGCAAAATGGGCGCAGTGGGGCGACGCGCAGGCCCGCGAGCTCCTGGCCGAAAGCGGCACGCTGACCGACCAGACCGCCCGCGCCGCCATCTTCCGCCGCCTGCACGCGAAGATGAAGGAAGAGGTGCCGATCATCGGCCTCTATTATTCCCCCACCATCGAGGGCGTGAACCCGGCCCTGCATGATTACAAACCCTGGGCGGCGGCGATCCCGCTGGCCTGGGGGGTGTGGAAGGGGTGACGGGGGAGATTTAGGGACGAGATGAGATGGGAAATGCCGCCCCGGGGGACCGGGGCGGTGTTTTCCGTTTGGCGGCTGCGCACACCATCGAACGTGTCAGGTTATGACCGACCCGGCGCCCGACCGTCGCCGCGATGACGATGGAGCGTTTGCGCAGAACTGCGCGACGATGGCCCCGGACAGAAACGCCGGGCGTCTCTACGGGATCTTCTCACCGCCCGTACCGCCCAGGGACCACCCGCGAACCCCAAGCTCCCGTAAAAATCCCGGGAGGTTCGCGGACAAAATTATCCCCATTTTTCAGCCAGTTGAATTGTACATTTTATGCATGTTCATGCCAGTGCATGGCCTCCAACGGGGGTTCGCGCGGATCGCCTTTTTCCGGCGTTCGATTCAGGCTATTAAGAGGGGGTGGGTCGCACCCTTGCGGGTGCGTGGATTGAAACCCTGGCGTCGAGTTTATCCGTGGCAGTGAACCACTTGTCGCACCCTTGCGGGTGCGTGGATTGAAACGCAGTCACGGCCTCCAGCGCGACTGCGACCGTCGTCGCACCCTTGCGGGTGCGTGGATTGAAACGGCAAGGCGGGGTGGAGCCTCAGCGACATGGGCGGTCGCACCCTTGCGGGTGCGTGGATTGAAACTAACGCGGCAGCCGATGGGTTGTGGTATGATAGCGTCGCACCCTTGCGGGTGCGTGGATTGAAACCGTCCACTCTGTCCAGTATTACGCAGTATCAGGGTCGCACCCTTGCGGGTGCGTGGATTGAAACGTATGCGCTCATGACTTCTCCCCCTCGTCAAGGTCGCACCCTTGCGGGTGCGTGGATTGAAACGTATGCATATTCTTCGGAATACTTCTTTCCGGTTGTCGCACCCTTGCGGGTGCGTGGATTGAAACATCGACGCATTGAATGTAAACCTGGCCACGAACAGTCGCACCCTTGCGGGTGCGTGGATTGAAACGAGCCCCAGATCCATCACCTTCATCACCATGTCGGTCGCACCCTTGCGGGTGCGTGGATTGAAACGGGCTGATGGGAGCCGGAGGAACGAGCCGAAGGGGTCGCACCCTTGCGGGTGCGTGGATTGAAACTTTTAATCGTATAGTCTCTCGTAAATGTATTTCCATGTCGCACCCTTGCGGGTGCGTGGATTGAAACCACCACCCCCGTGATCCGGGCGGACACCAGCCCGAGTCGCACCCTTGCGGGTGCGTGGATTGAAACCGGCCCTATGAAGTGCGCCGCACCGTGCGTGGTGGTCGCACCCTTGCGGGTGCGTGGATTGAAACTCGTCGGCTTCGGCCTGCGGCGGCGGCCTGGACGTCGCACCCTTGCGGGTGCGTGGATTGAAACGTGGCGTGTGGCGTGATCGGCAGGCCTGCCGCCCGTCGCACCCTTGCGGGTGCGTGGATTGAAACGATCTCCCGCTCACGGAGGTGGAGTGCGATGGCGAGTCGCACCCTTGCGGGTGCGTGGATTGAAACGATCTCCCGCTCACGGAGGTGGAGTGCGATGGCGAGTCGCACCCTTGCGGGTGCGTGGATTGAAACGAGGTGCCGTGCCCCCTGTGTGGAGCGCGGCAGCGTCGCACCCTTGCGGGTGCGTGGATTGAAACTGCGCGGCGCGCTGGCGGATATGGCGCGGACCATGTCGCACCCTTGCGGGTGCGTGAACCGAGGCCGCACCCCCTCCCCAGCAATGGGGGGCTTCGCTTCTCCCTCCTCACCGCTTGATGCAGAACCAGGCCCAACCGGTTGTTCATGAAAGAAAATCCCGTCATCCCGGCGAAGGCCGGGATCCAGGTAGGCCTCCACAGGATCGGAGGGTGAACACCTGGCGGGAACCGTGCCGTCAGCCACCAGGGGGAATCCTCGGTCAGGGCCGGGGTTCAGGTCGTTGGGCGTTCTTCGTGTGGAGAGGAACCTGGATCCCCGCCTTCGCGGGGATGACGGTGGTACGTGTTGTGCGAGGAATATCGGCGCCCGTGCATGACACCGGCAGTATTCAGATCGGGAGAGCGGCGCTCATGTCATGTTCTCCGCCGGCAAGCCTTCGTCCCACATTTCTGCCGTCATCCCGGCGAAAGGCGGGGATCCGGCTTCCTCGCCGCATCGGAATCCCACACGGGCGGTGCCCGGCCGCTCAGCTGTTGCCCCAGGCTTCAAGCATGGCGACCCAGGCATCGAATTGGGGGCAGTGCCGCCGGATCGTGGCGAGGCCGATGGCTTCGGCGATCACCGGGCCGTGTTCGGTCTTGTTGTAGCTTCCGTCCGCAAAGGCGGCCAGGATCCGTTTAGAAGGCGCGGTTGCGCGGCTGTTGTTGATGTCTTCAGGCGTCGGGAACTGCGCGCGTATGGCGATCAGCCTCTGCCGGACCCCGGCATCCCAGCCGTCCAGAACGTATTGAAACTGTTCGACGTCCGAGAACAGCAACCCTTCGAATTCATGCATCTGAACATAGGGATGGATGAACCGGGTATCGATGCTGGGCGCATGTTTTGTGACATGCGTCAGAATGTCCTGTTCCAGTTCCGCACGCGTGCGGCCGCCGGCATCCTGGAACCCGTAGTAATCCACCAGGGTCGTCAGCCGGCGCGTCTCCCGATACTGATGGGACAGGAAGCGGGCCAGCCGTTCGACCGACACACGGCCACCGCGATGCCCGCCCGATGGCGCGCGCAGGATGGAGGGATAGGCGCTCACACCATGATCCATCAGATGTGGCGCCAGACACCTCTTGACGAACTCCACCTCGGTCGCACCCTCGCAGACGATGCAGACGCGATTCATCCGGCCACCCTGATCATCCGGGCACCCCGACGGGCATTTTCAGCCAGATATCCGACAGGAGATAGTCGTCATCCAGCCATTGCTGGTACTGCGCCCGGGGGAGGTTGCGCAGCGTCGTCGCCCCGTCGCTGGCTTCGGCGACCACGATATTGTCGAGGTCGAAGCAGTCCACCATGTAGGGCGACTGGGTTGCGATAAACACCTGCCGCGTCCTGGCCACCCGCTTGAGCATTTCAGACACCAGAGTAATGGCATGCGGGTGCAGGCCAAGCTCCGGTTCGTCGAAGAACAGGATGTCCGGAAGGCGTTCGTCGGGCAGACTCAACAGGGTCATCAGGCAGAACAGTCGCAGTGAGCCGTCGGAGGTGAGATGCGCGCCGAAGATCTTGTCGCTGTATCTGCTCTTCCAGCGCAGCAGAACCTTGCCCGCCACAGGCTCCAGCACGAAATCCTCCAGCGTCGGAAACACACGGCTGATCTGCTGCACGAGCTGGCGATAGCGCGGGGCGTCGTTCTCCCGCAGGTCGAGCAGGACCGCCGCCAGATTTCCGCCATCCGACCTCAGGCGAACCGAGTCGGAGATATCCCATCGCTGATGCAGCGAGGCATTGGCCGAGGTGTCGTGGAACTGATAGGTCGAACACTGACGCAGAAGTGCGTGGATGGTCTTTGCGGTTCTGTTGTCCTGATCCGGCAGGGCCGATTCTTTTGCCACACCGGACAGACGGCTCCAGGCCGCTTGTCCTGCCTTCCCGTTATCGGAATATCGATAGGCTTCATGCGTCAGCATCAGCGTATCGCCGGCCGACAGATGCGCCATACTGAATTGATAGTCGTTGTATCCTTTCTCGGTGGCGATACGGATCTCTGCGGTGATTTCGGGCGTGACCCGAGACCCCATGAAGAATTGATCGTCGCCACCGCCTTTCCGGAGCACGAACTCCTGGAGATTTCGGCTGCGCAGCATCCAGCCCAGCATCTCGAAAAATCGGATGAAGCTGGACTTGCCGACACCGTTCGCACCGATGAGGACGGTCAATTGCGGAAGCTGCAATTTCTCAATGTGCTTCAGGCTGCGGAAGCCCTGGATGGAAATCTCAGCAATACGTCCTTGCAGTCGATGTGGTTTGCGCTGGTCCATCGTGGTGATCTTCATTGCGACACTCCCTGATCATCCATTATGGATAAACCGAAGCCGCCGGCAAAGCCGTCCGATCACGAGGAGCTGACCCGTGGGCGGGGAGGTTGCCCCCTCACTTCGCCGAAATATGCCGGTTCAGCCGCCGGCGATTTGCGCTGGTCTTGCGGGAGATCACGCCGGTCCAGGCGCGGCCGGCGGCGACCATGGCGCCCATCGGGTCCATCGGGTCGCGGGTGATGGCGGCGCCGGCGGCGGCGGTGGCGGCAACCTGGGCCTGAAGGAAGGCGGCCGGCTTTTCGGCGATCATGCGCACTTCCTCGCCCGCCGGGCCGGTCTGGAACAGGCTCATGCCGGTGCGCATCATCATCACCGTGCCCGCTTCCAGCCACAGACGCACCAACGATCCCATCAGCGCTGCATCGGCAGCACCGCCGCTTTTATATCTCGTCATTCGACCCCGCCTCGCGACTGCCCAGGTTCTGCCGTGATCTGCGCGCGCGTTGTTCGCGCGTCGCGGCCGGTCCTCCCGAACCGGCATCCTCTCAAGCCGTTGAGTGTGCCCTATCCCGCAGGATCATGCGAGCGATTGCAGATGGCGGAACCTGCAGGGCCGGGCTGCGCCGACGGCAGGGGCCGGACCACGTGCATAGCATCAGCCGCGCATGTCGGGGATCAGGCGGTGCGCAGCTGCCGGATCAGGCGTTGCAGGCCGGGATCGCTGCCGGGCAGCGGCTGGCCGCCGCCGCCGCCGTCGGGTTGGCCGGCGGCGCGGGCCTCCAGCGCGGCGCGGCGGGCATCGCGGGGCGACAGGCCGAAGCTGCGGCGAAAGGCGCGGGCGAAGGCGGTGTCGTCGGTGAAGCCCCAGTCATAGGCGATGTCCGACAGCCGGCGATGGGCCTGGGCCGGATCGGTGATCGCCGCGAAACAGCGCCGGAGCCGCCGGGCGCGGATATGGGCGACCACCCCGCCCGAGCTTTCGAACAGGCGATAGAGGGTTGGGCGCGAGATGTGGAAACGCTGCATCAGCGCCTCGGGCGTCAGCTCCGGCGAGGTCAGATTGGCATCGATGAAGCGGTGCATGGCGCCGAGCACGGCATCGCGCACGCCGTGGCGCACCACCTGGGCGGCCTCGCCGTCGGTGGGGCCGGCCAGCGCCATGGCCCGGCGGAAACAGCCGGCGATCAGCCCGGCCGTGCCTTCCAGCACCGGGCCGGCCTCGGCCGGATCGATCAGCGCGCCCTGGGCCACCAGGCTTTGCAGATGGGCGGCCAGAATGCGGCCGGGTCCTGAACTGCCGTCCAGCACCAGCCCGTGCAGATCGTCGGGCGTGTCGACCAGCGGCGCCAGCAGGGTGCGGGGCAGCAGCAGGGTGACGTTCCGGAACCGCCCGGCATCGGTCTGCATGGTCCGCGACAGGTCGAACAGGCAGACATCGCCCGGGCGGACCGCCATGTCGCGGCCCTCGGCCTCTCCGTCGAAGCCACCCTGGCGGTAGAGCTGCACCAGGAAATGATCCAGGCCGCCCCGGGCGATGGTGCGGCCGTCGCGCCGGAAGCGCTGGCCGCCGGCATGGGTGTCGGTGACGACCGCCTGGCCGAAATCATGCGCGACGATGCCGCCCCGGAAGGGATCCCCGCCATCGCGCGGGCGCGAGACGTCGAACAGGCCGTCCAGCGCCAGGCGCCAGCCTTCGAAGGCGGCATCATGGGCCCCGGCATCGGCATCGAACAGCCGGACCACGCCGGCCGCCGGTGCGGGGGCGGATGCGGGCTGGTCCGGGCGGGGAACGGAAGGGTTGGGCACGGTCGGTGGTCTTTCATAACGGCCGCCGCGGATCGAGACGCGGGGCCGGGTATCTGAGACGCCGGGCCGGGTTTGCCGGCGGCGCCCGGGCTATGATAACGCCCTGGCACGCCCGTCGTCTCCCCCCAACAGATGTCCCGGACGTGCCGTTCCAAGGATCGTCGTCATGTCGAACGTCGCACAGTCTGAAACCGCCTTCCCGGTTCTGGAAGCGCTGGCCCGCAGGATCGCCGCCGATTACGCCCTGGCCGAACGGCTGGTCGCCCGCGCCCGCAGATCGGGGCTGAACGCCGCCGCCCTGGCCGAAGGTCATGACCTGAAAGACGTGCCGCTGCTGACCGCGGTGGCGCGCATCGCCGATGCCTTCGACGAGGTTCTGGCCCGCCGTCGCAGCCTCGCCGACGCCCCGCCCCAGCCGGCCTGAGAATCTCACCCACCCTGAGAAACCAGGCGCCCTGAGAAATCACGCACCCAGGGCATCGAGCAGGGCGGCGGCAAGCCCCCGCTGCCCGTCGGCCAGACCGCGCCGGCGGGCGGTTTCCTGCAGCGCGGCCGTCGCCTCGATGAACAGGCGGTACTGCCCGGCATTCTGGGGCACGTCGCGCGAGGGATCGTCGAGCAGCTGGCGGCAACGTGCCGCCGAGGTCGAGGTGAAGGCCCGGCAGGCCGGCGGCCGCACGTCATAGACGGTGCAGCGATCATCGGCGCCCAGAAGCGGGCAGCGCCGCCTCAGCCGCGCCGGATCGGCCATGGCCGCCGCCGCCCTTGCCGCGTCGTCCAGTTCCGCCACCAGCTGTGCCCGCGCCTCTTGCGGGCGGGTGGCGAGGATATGGGCCGCCATCGCCTCGGCCACCCCCGGCGGCACCGCGACGAACAGATGGCAGCAGGCGGCACAGCCGCCCGTGCAGGCGAGCGCCGGCTGGCTGGGAAAGGCCGCCCGGAAGGCGGCCACGGTCGCCTCGGCCATCGCCATCGCCTCAAGCGCCGCATCCGCCATCGTTTCCGCCTGATCGAGCCGCCGGGCGAGTGCGGCGCGAAACCCCCGGAAGATCGCCTCGTACCGCCCCGACAGGCTGCGGGTCAGCGCCCCCAGATCGGCGATGTCGTCGAGAACGGGGGTGAGCGGGTCTGGCTGGGGATCGGGCATGGGCGGGATCTCTGGCTGGGCGCGTGGCGATGATGGTCACACCGGCCGCGCCGGCCGTCCAGCGGATTGAGCCCCCTCCATGGACGCCCCCTATGGCCGGGCGCTTGAGAGAGCGCGGTCGATGCGCGCCGCGCGCGGCTGCATCCATCGCCAGATCCAGGCCATGGCCAGCATGGTGAACAGCCAGGCCAGCACCACATCCGACAGGAAATGGGCGCCGAACAGCACGCGGTTGCCCGCAATCATCATCAGCACGGGGACGAGGATCAGGGCGGCGATCCATCGCAGCCGCACGGGCACGAAGACCAGAAGCGACAGCGCCGCCGCAGCCCCCGCGGCCTCTCCCGAGGGGAAGGAACAGTTGCGCGCACAGGCGGCGGAAAACTGCCAGACCGGGGTGAAATCCGCCGCCCCGCCGGACTCGATCAGCTGGCGCGGCCGGGCGCGGCCGATCAGGGGTTTCAGGGTCTCGGCGATCAGCAGCGGGCCTGCGGCAAAGCTCATCAGCACGAAGAGCGGCTTGTGCGGCCGGCAGACCGCATGGCGCCGGGGCAGAAACCGGTGCGCCAGGATCAGCATCAGCATCAGGCTCAGAATCCAGACCGGGCTGCGGAGGCCGAATTTTCGCACAGCCTTCAGAAACGGGTCCTGCGCCAGAACGAAGACCGATCCTTCGGCAACACCGTGTGAAACCGCAAGGTCGATCGCGGGGAAGATCATGAAGACGAAGCTGATGCAGATGATCGCTCTGGCGATGACGGCCGGCGCCCTGTCGATGCCGTTTCGGGTGCCGTGCCGTGACAGGGGGGCGGAAGCTTCGGGCAGATAGCCCGGTAGGGCGGGTCGCATGCCGGCCTCTCCTTGGGGTGGAACGGCCGCAGGCTGAGGCGCGATTGTCAAGAAACGGCGAAGACCGGATCAAGATCCTGTGCGGACCCGGCCGGCCGGCCACCCGGGCATTGTCGGCAAGGGGCGAAGCCCGTATGGTCCGGCGTCGCTGATGGCGACGACGACCCGGTCAACGGCGGCAAGGTATTGGATATGGAGAATAATCTTGTCCTCCTGGTCGAGGACGAGCCGGCGATTGCGCGGATCCTGGACGGATATCTGGCGCGCGAGGGCTTCCGGACCGTTCAGGCCGCCGATGGCGAAACCGCCCTTCAGCATCACGCGCTTCTGAAGCCCGATATCGTGCTGCTGGACGTGCGCATCCCGAAGATCGACGGCTTCGCCGTGCTGGCCCGGATGCGGCAGACCAGTTCGACCCCGGTGATCATGGTGACGGCGCTTGCCGATGATATCGACCGGTTGAGCGGCCTGCATCTGGGGGCCGACGACTATGTCGTGAAGCCGTTCAACCCGCAGGAAGTGGTGGCGCGGGTCAAGGCCGTGCTGCGCCGGACCCTGGACCGGCCCGATGCCGTGCTCCGCCGCTTCCGGACGATCGAGGTGGATTTCGGCAGCCATGCGGCCTTCGTGAACCGCGACGGCGAGCGCCGGCTGCTGTCGCTGACGCTGAGCGAATTCCGGATCCTGGCGCATATGATCCGCCACCCGACCCAGGTGTTTGCGCGCGCCGACATTCTGGATGCCTGCCTGCCGGAAAGCGATGCGCTGGTCCGCACCGTCGACACCCATATCTCAAATCTGCGCCGCAAGCTGGAAGAGATGGGCGAGACCGGCTTTTTCCCGGCGGTGCGCGGCGTCGGCTATCGCCTGGCGGACCCGCAATGAGCCGGCCGACGCGTCGGCGGACATTCCGCGCCCTGCCGCTCGCCACCCTGACCGCGATCGCCATTGCGACCATGCTGATGCTCAGCGTCGGCATGGCCTATCTCGGCGTCACCTGGTATTCCGCCTATCTGGAAGACAGCATCAATCGCAGCCTGCCGCCCGAGGCGGCGCTCGCCTATACGCGCGTCTACGAGGGGCTGGTGCCCGACGAGGCCGGGCTGAAGACGCTCATCGATCATCTGGAGACGGCATCGGCCGCGGCGGATCTGAAGGTGCAGATCGCCACCCTGGCCTACAGCCTGCTGTCGGCGCTGATCTCTGCCATCATCGGGGTCTATCTGGCGCGGCGGATCGCCCGGCCGCTGGAAGACCTGACCGCGGCGGCCGATGTTCTGGGATCGGGCGATTTTTCCGCCCGCGTCGCCGCCTCGGCCGGCAGCACGCGCGAGGTGGAAAGCCTGGTCCAGACCTTCAACACGCTGGCTGCGAACCTTGAGCGGATGGAGACGCGGCTGCGTTTCAACAATATGGCGGTCGCCCATGAACTGCGCACGCCGCTGACGGTTCTTCAGGGCGGGTTGCAGGGCATACTCGACGGCGTCTTCCCGATGGACCGGAAGATGCTGGCGGATCTTCTGCTTCAGGTCGAAGGTCTGGGCCGGATCGTCGAGGATCTGCGCACCCTGTCGCTGGCGATCGGCCAGCAGCTGGTGATGCAGCGCCAGAGGCTGGATGCGGCCGGGGTGGTGGCGGCGGTTCTGTCGGCCGCGCGGCCGATGCTGGAGGCCGACGGCCTGACGGTCGAAACCGATCTTCAGCCGGCCCCCGTCTCCGCCGATCCGTCCAGGCTTCGCCAGGCCGTGCTGGCGCTGGTCGACAATGCCCGCCGCTATGCAGCCGACGGCGGCTGGCTGCGCGTCGAAACCGCCCCGCTGCCCGATGGCGGCGTGGTCATCCGCCTGCTCGATCGCGGCCCCGGTTTCCCCGAAGACATGGATGCGGTGGCGATCAACCCGTTCTGGCGGGGCGATGCCTCGCGGTCGCGCGCCACCGGCGGCACGGGGCTGGGGCTTTCGGTCGTCCAGGCCATCGCGGTTGCCCATGGCGGACATCTGACGCTGGCCAACCGCCCCGAGGGCGGGGCCGTGGTCGCGATCCATCTCCGCCCGGCATAGCGCCCCGCTACCGGTACCGGCACCTCTCTTCCGTACAGCCTCTGCCCGACATGCGCGCCGCATCGGCGCGCGTGCCGAATTGGCGTTGACATCAGTCCTCAATAAAATAAGCTGATCATTACGGGGAACATAAGTCCATTACAAAAGACATGCGGGCCTGAAGAGGCGGGATGGCGAGGCTGGGGAGCAGGCTCGTCGGCGCTCCGGTCGTGGGTGCTGCATGGCCGCCCGATGCGGCGGTGCACAGAGGAGGCATTGGACATGCGGTTCAACAGGCGTTTCCGCAGGGTCGACAGAGGGGCGACGGGGAAGGGGGCAGGGCGCAATCTTGCCGCCGCCGCCGTCGTGCTGGCGGCCATGGCGGGGCCGGCGCAGGCCGAAACCCTGACGGCGGTGATGCATTCGGGGCTGCGCATGCTCGACCCCATCGTCAGCACCGCGCATATCACCCGCGATCACGGCTATATGGTCTATGACGTGCTGGTCGCGGGTGATGGCGAGGGCGTGGTTCGCCCGCAGATGGCGGATTGGAGCATCTCGGACGACAAACTGGTCTATACCTTCACGCTCCGCGACGGGTTGCGCTTCCACGACGGCGCGCCGGTGACGGCCGCCGATGTCGTGGCCTCGCTGAAGCGCTGGGGCGCGCGCGACGGCGCCGCCGCCTTTCTGATGGCCGCCACGGCCGGCATCGCGGCCGAGGGGGACGACAAGGTCGTCTGGACCCTGACCGCGCCCTTCCCGCTGCTGCTGGAGGTTCTGGCCAAGCCGTCCTCGGTGCCGGCCTTCATCATGCCGGCGCGGGTGGCGGCGACGCCCGCCGATCAGACGATCACCGATTATGTCGGCTCCGGCCCCTTCGTGTTCTCGGCCGCGGATTTCCAGCCGGGGGTGAAGGTCGCCTATACCCGTTTCGACGGCTACAAGCCGCGCAGCGAGCCGGCCTCGGGGCTCGCCGGGGCCAAGGTCGTCAATGTCGACCGCGTCGAATGGGTGACGATGCCCGACAACCAGACCGCGATCAGCGCACTGATGGGCGGCGAGGTCGACCTGATCGAGAACGTCCAGATCGATCTGATCGACATCCTGAAGTCGAGCCCCGATGTGACGGTGGAGACCCGCGATCCGCTGGGCTATCAGGTCTTCGCGCGGATGAATTTCAAGCATCCGCCCTTCAACGATGTCCGCCTGCGTCGGGCGGCGATGGCGGCGCTTGGCCAGGAACAGGTCATGGCCACGCTGATCGGCAACCCCGACTACTATAAGCTGTGTGGCGCAATCTTTGGTTGTGGAATGCCGCTCGGCAGCGAAGCGGGGTCTGAAAGCCTGAAGGCGGGCGGCGATCCGGCCCGGGCGCGACAGATGCTGGCCGAGGCCGGCTATGACGGCACGCCGGTGGTGATCATGCAGGCAACCGATCTGGGCACCGTCGGCACCGCGCCGGTGGTGATCGCCGCCGCCCTGCGCCAGGCCGGGTTCAAGGTCGACCTTCAGGCGATGGACTGGCAGACCCTGGTGTCGCGCCGCGCCAGCCAGAAGCCGCCGGCCGAGGGCGGCTGGAACATCTTCACCAGCTTCATCAGCGGCATCGAATCCAGCACGCCGCTGATCAACCCCATCCTGCCCTCGACCGGCGATACCGGCTGGTTCGGCTGGGCGAACGATCCCGAACTCGAAGCCCTGCGCGCCGCTTACCTCAAGGCCGACGGGCCGGAGGCGCAGAAGGCGGTGGCGCACCGGATCCAGGAACATGTGCTGGACCAGGTGATCTTCGTGCCGCTCGGCAATTATCCCTTCGTGCAGGCGCGCAGCAACCGGCTGACCGACATGCTGCCGACCGCGGTTCCGGTGTTCTGGAACCTGAAGCTCGCCGACTGATCCATCCGCCGGCCCGGCCCTGCCGCCCTGCGGCGGGCCGGGCACCTGCCGCGCCCGGAGCCCAAGCCCATGCCAGGCTATATCGTCAAACGCATCCTCGCGGTCATTCCGGTGATGGCGATCGTGGCGCTGATCGTCTTCCTGATCCTGCGCCTGACGCCCGGCGACCCGGCCGCGATCATCGCCGGCGATGCCGCCACCCCTGAACAGATCGAAAAGCTGCGCCAGACCATGGGCCTGAACGAGCCGATCTACATGCAGTTCATCCACTGGGTGGGGCAGCTGCTGCAGGGCAATCTGGGCACCTCGCTTCTGTCGGGGGCCCCGGTCAATGCGCTGATCGCCGACCGGATCTGGCCCACGCTGAACATCGCGGTGCTGACCATCATTCTGTCGGTGGCGATCGCCGTGCCGCTCGGCACCTTCGCCGCCTGGCGCCATGGCCGCATCGGCGACCGGGTGGTGATGATCATCTCGGTCGCCGGGTTTTCGGTGCCGGCCTTCGTGGTCGGCTATGTGCTGATCAAGATCTTCGCCGCCGATCTGCGCTGGTTGCCGGTGCAGGGCTATCGCGCGCCCTCGGCCGGTTTCGGCGAATTCCTGCGCCACGCCATCCTGCCCGCGCTGACGCTGACCGCCGCCTATGTCGCGCTGACCGCGCGCATGACCCGCGCCAGCCTGCTGAACGTGCTGGGGGAGGATTTCATCCGCACCGCCCGCGCCAAGGGCGTAGGCGAAACCCGGGTTCTGCTGCGCCACGGCCTGCGCAATGCCGCGGTGCCGGTGCTCACCGTGGTCGGCACCGGCTTCGCCATGCTGCTCTCGGGCGTGGTGGTGGTGGAAAGCGTGTTCAACATCCCGGGCATCGGCCGGCTGACCATCGATGCGGTGATGGCCCGCGACTACCCGGTCATCCAGGGCATGATCCTGCTGACCAGCGGCCTGTATGTGCTGGTCAACCTGCTGATCGACCTTGCCTATACGCTCTTCGACCCGCGGATCCGCTATTGATGGCACAGATGTTTCGTTCGATCCGTCAGATGCCGGCACTGATCGTCCCCGGCCTGGCCGTGCTGGTGCTGGCGGCGATCGTGCTCGCCACGCTTCTGGCGCCGCTGCTGGCGCCGCATGATCCGCTGGCGCTGTCGCCGCTGAACCGGCTGAAACCGCCGGGGGGCGATTTCCCGCTCGGCACCGATGCGCTGGGCCGCGACCTCCTGTCGCGTGTGCTTTATGGCGGCCGGGTGTCGCTGCTGATCGGCATCGGCACCGCGGCGGTCAGCATCATGGCCGGCCTGGTCATCGGCCTGGTTGCGGGCTTCTTCCGCACCGCCGATGCGGTGATCATGCGGGTGATGGACGCCTTCATGGCGATCCCGCCGGTGCTGCTGGCGGTGGCGCTGGTCGCGGTCCACGGCGCCAGCGTCCTGTCGGTGATCCTGGCGATCACCTTCTCTGAGATCCCGCGGGTGGTGCGGCTGGTGCGCTCGGTCGTGCTGTCGGCGCGCGAGGAACCCTATGTCGAGGCGGCGACGACCCTGGGCACGCGCATGCCGGTGATCCTGTGGCGGCATCTGATGCCGAACACGCTGGCGCCGCTGATCGTGCAGGGCACCTATATCTGCGCCTCGGCGATTCTGATCGAATCGATCCTGTCCTTCCTGGGCCTGGGCATCGGCACCGAAACGCCCAGCTGGGGCAACATCATGGCCGAGGGCCGCAGCTATTTCCTGCTGAAGCCGTCGCTGATCTTCTGGCCGGGGCTGCTGCTGTCCCTGTGTGTGCTGGCGATCAACATTCTGGGTGATACGGCGCGCGACATGCTGGATCCGCGCATGCGCCGGCGGGAGGGCTGAGCCGATGACGAGCCGATTCAAGACCGCCTGCTTCGACGGGGCCGACGAGGTGCTCGCCATCGACCGGCTGTGCATCGACCTTCAGACCGCCGCCGGCCCCCGGCCGGTGCTCGACGACGTCAGCCTGAAGATCAGGCAGGGCGAGACCGCCTGCCTGGTGGGCGAGAGCGGATCGGGCAAGTCCTTGACCTCGCTTGCGATCATGGGGCTGCTGCCGCCCGGTGTGCTGAAGGTGCGATCCGGCCGGATCACGCTTGAAGGCACCGATCTTCTGACCCGCAGCCCCCGCCAGCTGCGCGGCCTGCGCGGCGACCGGATGGCGATGATCTTTCAGGAGCCGATGACCGCCCTCAACCCGGTGATGCGGGTCGGCGACCAGATCGCCGAGGTGCTGGATACCCATGCCAGACTGAAGGGACCCGACCGGCGCGCCCGGGTGCTGGAAGCGATGGAACAGGTGCATCTGCCCGATATCGCGCGGATCTTTCGTGCCTATCCGCACCAGCTGTCGGGCGGCCAGCGCCAGCGGGTGATGATCGCCATGGCGCTGATCCTGGAACCGGCCCTGCTGATCGCCGACGAGCCGACCACGGCGCTGGATGTCACCACCCAGAAGCAGATCCTGTCGCTGATCGCCGGGATGCAGCGCGCCCACGGCACGGCGGTGCTGTTCATCACCCATGATATGGGCGTGGTTTCCGAAATCGCCGACACGGTGCATGTGATGCGCCAGGGCCGGCTGGTCGAGACGGCCCCCGCCGACCGGTTGTTCCGCGCGCCCGGGCACGACTATACCAGGGCGCTGCTGGCGGCGGTGCCGAGCCTGCGGCCGCGTGCGGCCCGGGATCCGCAACCCCGCCCGCCGGTGCTCGACGTGGCGGGGCTGGGCAAGACCTATCGGAGCGGCGGCTTTCTGAAACCCGTCTCGGCGAAACGGGCGGCCGAGGATGTGAGCTTCGCCCTGAGGCCCGGCCGGACCATCGGTATCGTGGGCGAAAGCGGCTCCGGCAAGTCGACGGTGGCGCGCTGCGTGATGCGGCTGATCGACCCCAGCCAGGGCCGGATCAGCCTGGCCGGCACCGACATCACCCGTCTGAACCCCGGGGCGATGCGTCGGCGGCGCCAGAAGATCCAGATCGTGTTTCAGGACCCGTACCGCTCGCTCAACCCCAGGCGGCGGATCGCCGACAGCCTGATCGAGGGGCCGATGAATTTCGGCCGGCCGCGGGACGAGGCGCTGGCCCGGGCGCGGAGCCTGCTTCAGACCGTGGGGTTGACGGCCGACGCGCTGGACCGCTATCCCCATCAGTTCTCGGGCGGGCAGCGCCAGCGCATCGCCATCGCCCGGGCGGTCGCCATGGAGCCCGAGGTGATCGTGGCCGACGAGGCCGTGTCGGCGCTCGACGTCTCGGTGCAGGACCAGGTGCTGAAACTGCTGGAACGGCTGCAGGACGAGCTGGGCATCGCCATCCTGTTCATCACCCATGATCTGCGGGTGGCGGCCCAGATCTGCGACGAGGTGATCGTGATGCAGCAGGGCCGGGTGGTGGAACAGGGCCCGGCCGGCCGGGTGCTGGTCGCCCCGCGCCATGCCTATACCCATGCGCTGATCGACGCCGCCCCCGGCCGCGGCTGGGATTTCGCCGCCTGCCGCGAAATTGCGCCCCTCCGGCCGGGTGCATAACCTCCAACCGGGTCCGTAACCTTCCCTCTCATTGTCTTCTGTCATCGGGGATCTGATTTTCATGAAGGATTGCATCGTTCTGGGCGCCGGCATGGTCGGTGTCGGCACGGCGCTTGCGCTCCAGCGGCTGGGGGTGGCGGTGACGCTGGCCGATCGCCGCCCGGCGGGCGAGGAGACCAGCTACGGCAATGCCGGCATCATCCAGATGGAGGCGGTGGAGCCCTATCCCTTCCCCCGCCAGACGGGGGAGATCCTGTCGGCGGCGCTGGGCTTCAACGACAAGGTCCGCTGGCGGGCGGGATCGCTGCATCGCTGGGCCTGGCCGGTGCTGCGCTATTTCCTGGCATCGGCCCCCGCCAGCCATCGCCGCATCGCCGCGGTCTACAGCGCAATGATCCGGCAGGCCGGAGAGGATCACGCGCCGCTGATCGAGGCGGCCGGCGCCGGAGATCTGATCCGCCGCGACGGGTTTCGCGACGTCTATCGCAGACCCCGGAGCTTCGATCGGGCGGTGCACGAGGCCGAAAGGCTGCGGCAGGATTTCGGCGTGGTGGCGCGGATCGAAACCGGCCGGGACCTCGCGCAGGCCGAGCCCACGCTCCGCATCGACCTTGCCGGCGCGGTGCACTGGACCGATGCCTGGAGCTGCGCCGATCCGGGTGCGCTGGTCGCCGCCTATGCCCGGCTGTTCAGCGCGCGCGGCGGTGCCACCGTCATCGCCGATGCCACCACCCTCCGCCAGACCGGCAGCACCTGGCGGATCGACGGCCCGGACGGGCCGATCGAGGCCGAACATGTGGTGGTGGCGCTGGGGCCGTGGAGTGCGGACCTGCTCCGGCCGCTGGGCTATCGCGTGCCGATGTTCTTCAAGCGCGGCTATCACCGCCATTTCACCGGCGGCCGCGGCCCCGACCTGCCGCTGATCGATGCCGATCGCGGCATCGTGGTGGCGCCGATGCGCAAGGGGCTGCGGGTGCTGACCGGCGCGGAACTCACCGACCTGACCGCCGGCGCCACCCGCCACCAGATCGACCGCGCCCGCATGGCCGCCGGCGAGCTGTTCGACCTGGGCACCCCGGTCGAATCCGAGGCCTGGTTCGGCAACCGCCCCTGCATGCCCGGCATGCTTCCGGTTGTGGGCCGTGCCCCGCGCCACAAGGGCCTGTGGCTGAATTTCGGCCACGGCCACCAGGGCTTCACCCTGGGCCCGACCACCGGGCGGATGCTGGCGGGGGAGCTGGCGGGGAATGAAAGGGTGCCGGGGGAGTTGGGGTTGGGGGGGTGAGGGGTAGGGGCTCCTGAAGATCGCCCCTGGGTGGCCCATTCATCATTCTGCTCCAGGAGATTGGCGCCGAAGAGCCTTGTGATGGCAGCCCCGCCCGGAAAGATGCCGACGACCTCGGTAGGTGCTTGATCTCGCCGTTCCGGCGCTCGACGCTCAGGGCGGCAAACCGTTCCCGGCCTCTATGACGCAACGGAGCGGTAACGCGCAGCCAGTGGGGATGACCGGCGCTGCCTCGCCACCGTGATCACGGCCGGTGGGGAAGCGCATCGGCTTCGCCATCGTCTGGCACGATCGCCGAAACGCCCTCCCGTTCCGGACTGGTGACGCGCCGCCCCTGTCGTCGCCGGACAGGGCGCCCCATTGACAGTATCTTCTGAAGTAATTACGTTGTAATTACATAGGAGGATTTGGCGATGAAAGTGAACCTGATCCCGATCGGCAATTCCAAGGGCGTGCGGATTCCCAGCTCGGTCATCAAGGAATGCGGCTTCGGCGACGAGATCGAGATGCGCGTCGAGCACGGCGTCGTCGTGCTGGCGCCGGCGCGAGGCACACGCGATGGCTGGGACGGCGCGTTCGCGAGGATGGCCGCAGCCAAGGACGACCTGCCGCTTGTCCCCGACACGATGGAGCATGACTGGGACGAGGAGGAATGGGAGTGGTAGCCGATGTCCGACGCTATGATGTGTATCTGGTGAACCTCGACCCGACGGTTGGCTCGGAGATCCAAAAGACCCGGCCGTGCCTGGTCATCTCACCGGACGAGATGAACCGCCACATCCGCACGGTCATCATCGCGCCGATGACCTCCGTGCGACGTGACTACCCGACCCGCGTCGATGTCACCTTCCAACGGAAGAAGGGACAGGTCGTGCTCGACCAGATACGGACGGTGGACAAGGCGCGCCTTGCAAAGCAGCTCGGACGCCTGCCGGAGCCACGTTGCCGCGAGGTCGCGGAGCTGCTCCAGCAGATGTTTGCTTACGAGTAGCAGATGTTCGGTGTGGGACAGGCCTAGGGTCAAACCCCAACCTCTTGATGATGAGATCATCATGTGACTGGTTGGGTTTTGACCCTAGCCATGTATCCTCCCAAACTGTACCATCATGTGATGAGACAGTCTCGCTAGGGGCATCAGTTTTATGTCTGAACTGAAATTTGAGATTTTGATAGATGAATCTCTTTCTTCAGTAACATCGCTGGCACAGCTTACAGGAATAATTAATAATCATGTAATTAGCCTGATAAATGATTTTGAAGATGCGAAATGGCGTTATCCAAAATTTCAGAGCTACTTGTGGGATAATATCGCTCAGACGGCCCTATCTGAGAAAGAGCGATCTTCTCTTATTAATCAAAGTCATAGTAGTCTGGTCGCAGCGGCTCAGAATCTGAGGCTTACAGACAATGATGAGATTGGGCAAGGCAGTGAAATTGCCGAAGTCTTTTTGTATGGACTGATGCGTCATCGTTTCGGCGCACTGCCCGTTGTCCCGAAAATTTTTTATAAGCAGAATGTTCAGGATAACGCCAAGGGGGCGGACAGTGTTCATATCGTCATTGATGGAGACGATTTCACGCTGTGGTTTGGAGAGGCAAAATTCTACAATTCCATTGAGAATGCTCGCTTGGATTCCGTCGTCACCTCGGTCATGAATTCGCTTTCGACGAACAAGTTAAAAAAAGAAAATGCTATTATAACCAGTGTATCTGATCTCGATAATATATGTGATCTCGACGGCCGACCTATCGCGCCAAACCTTCTCGTCAATATAAAAGCTGCTTTGGACAATAGAGAGTCCATCGATAATTTGAAGGGGAAAATTCATATTCCAATTCTATTATTGCACGAATGTTCGATTACCGCGGGTGCAAGAGAGCTAAGCGACGCCTACAAGGCGGACATTATCAAATTTCATAAAGACCGCGCGGACGCTTACTTTCTTAAGCAAATTGAAAAATCGGGTTCGGTCCACAAATATGATGATATAAATTTTCATATCATCCTGTTTCCAGTCCCTAGCAAGAAGAAAATCGTCAACGCTTTTGTCCAAGCTGTCGCCTTCTATAAGGAGCAGAGCTAATGGATATTTTTGACACCTGCTACGAAATCAACAGGCTTCTGACGCTTAAGAACGAGATCTCCGCCAGAAATCTCCTGATCCGCCTACTGGCAGACCTTGATCAGTCAAAAATCCCTTATCCGCAAGTGGTCAATCATATGATCCGCGCAACGGGGTTATTCCCCTACCTGCAGCTGGAGAACGCTTCATGGGATCAGAAATATGTTCATCATGCATTTGAAGTTGATGTTGGTCGGCGCGTAGCAACACTCCACCGTGAACAGTCGAGTGTTCTCGCCAAGCTTTTTGATGGTAAGAACATAGCGATAAGCGCTCCGACTAGCTTCGGCAAGAGTTTCATCATTGATGCATTTATCGCAGCCAAAAGGCCGAGCAATGTAGTGATTATAGTTCCTACTATCGCCCTAATGGACGAAACGCGCCGTCGTTTATTTAAAAAATTCTCCGAAGAATATAAAATCATCACAGCACCAGATACGAAACTTGGAGCGAAAAATATACTTATATTTCCCCAAGAACGTGCCTTTGGTTATCTGAAGGCGCTTGATAGTATAGACTTGTTAGTGGTCGATGAGTTTTACAAGGCCAGCCGAAAACATGACCGTGATCGTGCGCCCGCCCTCATCAAAGCAATCTTGAAGCTCTCGAAGAAGGCGAAGCAGAGGTATTACCTTGCACCAAACATCAAAAAATTGAGCGAGAACGCCTTTACTCGCGATATGGAATTCATCGAACTGCTTGATTTTAATACAGTATATCTCGATATTAGGGAACTATATAAAGAATTTGGAACAGATGAAGCCAAAAAAGGAGAAAAGTTAATTGATTTGATTTCTCCGCGAACACAAAAATCATTGATATATGCTGGGTCATATTCCGAAATAAAAAAAATATCGAAACTCGTCATATCAGAAATTCAGCCTGTTGAGCGTACATATACAAGCGCTTTTGCCAAGTGGCTTAGGCAGAACTATCAGTCGGACTGGAGTCTGGCCGACTTAGTTGACCGTGCGATTGGGGTTCATAACGGCAGTATGCATCGTTGCCTCAGCCAGCTACAAATACGTCTTTTTGAGTATGATGATGGATTTGATAGTATTGTATCTACTTCTTCAATAATAGAAGGAGTTAATACGTCCGCACAGAATGTCGTTATCTGGAAAAGCAAACTAGGAAATACAAATATCAAGGATTTCACATACAAGAACATTATTGGACGAGGTGGTCGAATGTTTAAGTATTTCGTCGGAAATATATACCTTCTTGATGCTCCACCGAAATCTGAGGAGATTCAACTTGATATCGATTTTCCAGAAGAAATACTTGGAACCCTTGATGAGATGCGGGATTCGGATCAACTCACAGAGCGACAAGTGGAGCGAATAATTGAATATCGCACACAAATGTCCGCGATCATTGGCGAGGAAAATTTTGTGCGCATAAAGCATGAAAACATCCTGCAAGATAGTGATGCGGATTTCTTGCTCCGGCTAGCAATGGATATGAGAAATGATCCCGACGATTGGCGAGGATTCGGTTATCTCAATTCCGAAAACCCCGAACATTGGGACCAGATGCTTTACAAGGTTCTACGGCTTAAGCCCGGGAATTGGGACACACAATTTGGAAAAATTGTGAAGGCAACTAAGGCAATGGCCCGCAATTGGGATCGCGATTTACCTCAAATAATATCAACCCTTAAAGGCGATGGCATCGATATCGACGATTTTTTTAAGCTCGAACGAACCATGACATTCAAGCTGGCGGCCCTTCTGAGCGATACAAACGAACTTCATAAGATGATTGTCAGTCCGTCGGTCGATATTTCTGCCTTTATAGGCAGAATGAGCAGTGCATTTTTACCTAGTGCAGTTTACCATCTTGAGGAGTATGGCCTACCACGCATGATTTCCAAAAAAATTCATACATCCGGTTTGATTAACTTTCAAGATCCTGGCATGGACTTATTGAGGGCAATTGAGCGCTTTAAATCTCTCGGAAAGGATAAAATATTAGCGATTAGGTCACTTGACCGCTTTGACCGCTACGTAGTTTGTTTCTTTTTTGATGGAATTACGCTTGATGATCCGGAGCCAACGAAAAAGGTAGTCTAACCACTAGGTTTTTCGCGGGTGCACTAACGCTTACACCCGGACGAACAGGTCGGATGTGAAGCCGGTCCTCGGCTGCCTTCATCGACGGCGAAAGCGTCAAAATCACGAAACCCGGCGGATTGCGCGCCCCATCTGCCTCCTCCCCAGCTCAAGCCCCCCTCTCAACCCCCCCAACCCCCACCCGATCATGAAACAGATGCCCATAAGCCCGGTCGCCCATCGGCCAGACGGCGGCGCGGAGGTAGCCCGACAATTCGTCGGCGCCGCGGCGCAGGATGTCGAGCAGGTCGTTCTGGCGGGCGTCCAGGTCGGCCTGGGGCAGGATGATGCTGAGGGTGGCGACGCAGTGGCCGTGGCGGTTCAGGATCGGCACCCCGGCCGTGCCGACATAGCGGTCGATCAGCCCGCGGGCGATGAAATGGCCGTCGCGGCGGGCCTGGTCGATTTCGGCGCAGAAGGTCTCGAAGGGCAGGATCTCGCCCGAGCCCAGGCGGAAGTCTTCGTCCGGGATGTTGCGGCGGATCACCTCGCGCGGGATGTCGGCCAGTTGCAGCCGCGCCGAGCCGGTGATCGGCAGGGGATAGCGCGAGCCTTCCACCGTGCGCAGATAATTGCGGCTGCGGCCGGTGGCCGAAATCAGCACCAGCTGCTGCCAGCTGTCGGCGATGTTGATTTCGGTGACCACGCCGGCCTCGCTCGCCACCCGCTGCACCACCTCGCGGGCCACCGGCTCGAACCGCGCATTGCGTGAATAGGCGAGGCCCAGCAGCCCCACCCGATGGCCAAGGCTGATGGTGCCGCTGTCGTCCTGGGTCAGCCAGTCGCGGGCGACCAGCTGGTCGACCAGGGAATAGATCGTCGAGCGCGGGCAGTTCAGCGCCTTGGCCAGCGCATTGCGGCTGACGGGTTTCGTCTCCGTCTCAAGATGTTCCAGAATGTCGAGAATGCGGTCGGTGCCCTTCGCACGCTGCATGAATGCGGTTCTTCTTCCGGTTAAAGAGGTGTCTGTGGCGCAAGCTGCGCGGCGATGGCCGCGCCGTCAAGCCGGCCGGCCTCTGCAATCAGGACCAGGCGGCAGCCTTCCGGATAATCTCCCGAAAGCGGTGCCAGCGTCACCCTTTGTCCGACCATCTGGAGAAGCCAGGTCTGGCCGGGCTTTTCCGTGAAGCGGAAGATCCCCTTGGCGCGGACCAGCACCGGCGCCAGCGCGCCGATCAGCGCCTGAAGCGCCACCAGGCTGACGGGGCCGGCACCCTGCCAGGTGGTGGTGGTGAAGCGGCTGCCCGCATGGCCCCCCTCTCCCTGGCCTTCACCGGCGGCGGTGGCGCTGAAGCGTCGGCCGGGCAGGGCGGGGAGATCGGGGCCGCCATCCAGCAGCAGCGCCACAGGCAGGGGTTCGCGCGCCGTGTCGATCACCGGCGGCTTGGCCCCGGGCGACAGGCTGCGGGCCAGATCCGCCGCCGCCGCCCCGTCCAGCCCGCCGGCCTTGGTGAGGACCACGAAACTCGCCGCCGCCAGCTGCGCCTGCCAGAGCGGATCGCGGCGCCGGGCCGGGTTCGCCGCCAGATCCTCGGCATCCACCACGCAGAGCACGGCATCCAGCCGCGTGCTCTTCCACAGCACCGGGTCTGACAGCGCCTGGATGATGCCGGCGGGGTCGGCCACGCCGCTCGCCTCGACGACGATGTGATCCGGTGCAGGATCGCGGGCGAGCAGCAGTTTCAGGGTGCGCAACAAATCGCCCTGCAAGGTGCAGCACACGCAGCCATCGGCCAGGCCGACGACGGTATCGGTGCGGGCGCGGATCAGCTCTTCGTCGATGTTGATGGCGCCGAAATCATTCACGATCGCGGCGATGCGCCGACCGCCGGCATCGGCCAGCAGGCTGTTGATCAGCGTGGTCTTGCCCGCCCCCAGCCAGCCGGTGACGACCAGGATGGGGACGACCAGGACGGGGACGGTTGCAGGCGGGGTGGTCATCGCGGATCGCTCCGGATCGGCCGGCCGGGGCGGGCGTCGCGGACCAGGTCGCCGCCGCTGATCACCGCCTCGCCATTGACCAGAACATGGACCATGCCCTCGGCCGGCAGATGCATGGCTTCGAAGGTTGCGCGGTCCTGCACCCGGGCCAGATCGAAGACCACGATATCGGCATCGCAGCCGGCTTGCAGCCGGCCCTTGCGGCGGAAGGCGCTGCTGCAGCTTTCCACGATCTGCGCCGGGATCAGCGAGCATTTGGCCATGGCTTCGACCAGCGGCACCACCTCGCGCTCCCGCACCCATTGGGCCAGGAAGCGGGTGAAGGTGCCGGACGAGCGGGGATGCGAGGATTTGTCCGCCGGCAGCGGCCAGTCCTCGCCGTCATAGAGCGAGCCGTCGGGGTTGCTCCACGGCACGGCGTCGGAGGCGATGGCGCCGCCGGGGAAGGTGACCGAGATATCGAGCAGCTTCGTGTCGTGCGGGTCGTCGGTGTCGAGAAAATGCCAGAGCACCAGGGATTCGGGCGCCTCGGCACGGGCCGCGGCCAGTTCGTCGCGGTCGGCGAAACGCCGGCCGGTGCTCACCACCTCGATCGCGCCATAGCCGGTGCCGGTGCGCTCGGCGAAATCGCTCTCCATGAAGAAGCCGGCGCTGAGCACGGTGGAGCCGGTGCCATAGGGATAGGCTTCGGTGGTGACCGGCAGGCCCTGGGTCTGGGCGGTGCGGATCAGCCCGGCCGCCTCTTCGATGTCGCGCAGGCTGGTGCTGTTCAGATGGCAGATATGCATATGCGCGCCGGTCGCACCCGCCAGGCCGATCAGCTGGACATAGGCCTGCACCGAGCTTCTGGGGTCGATATTCGACATATAGGCGATATGGGTATAGGTCGGCCGGTCATAGGCGGCGGCGAGCGCGCAGATCCGGCTCATCTCCTTCAGCCCGGCGCCCGAGGCATAGCCATGGGGAATGCCGATGCCGAGCGCGCCCTCGTCCAGCCCCCGGCGGGTGAGGTCGACGATGGTCTCGGTCTGGGCGGGGGTGGCGGCATCGACCGACCAGCGCATGTCATCGGCGCCTGCGCCCATCATCGCGATCGGCGGCAGGCCGCCGGTCAGATCCAGCCCGATCATCGCCGCCTTGCGCGCAAACAGCCAGGCGGCCGCCGCGCCGTAATTCAGCACCCGGCCGGCCGCCTGCTGCCGGTCATACCAGGCCCCCACCGGCAGGGCACCCACCTCCAGCTCCAGCGCCGTGGTGACGCCGTCGAAGGCCTGCATCCGGTCGGCCGGGATCGACTGGCCATGGGCATGCAGATCGATGAACCCCGGCGCCACCACCAGCCCCGCCGCATCGATCTCGCGCCGCCCGGCCGCGAGCGCCGGCCCCACCGCCGCGATCCGGTCGCCCGTGATCCCGACATCGGCCACGGCATCATGCCCGGTTTCCGGGTCGACCACCCGCCCCCCACGAATGACCAGATCGAACACTGCGGCGTCGGCCATATCCCGTGTCCCTTATAAGAGGCAATGCCCTTTACAATGCCATTGAGTCCACCATGACAGAGGGTGCCCCGGTCTGTCCAGAGCGGGCCTGCCCACCGCGCCTCACAATCTTGCCCGCGTCGTCCGCGGCGTCGCCAGCAGCAGGTTGGTTTCGCTGGCGGTGATGCCGGGGATCAGGCGGATGCGGCGCAGCACCTGGTCCAGATCGGGCAGGCTGGTGGCCGAGAGGGTGGTGATCAGGTCCCAGCGGCCGTTGGTGGTGTGGATTTCCTGGACCGCGGGCATGCCGCTCAACGCCTTGATCACCCGGTCGGCGGCATGGCCTTCCACCTCGATCAGCATGATGCCGCGGACGGGATCTTCCACCGCATCGGCGCGCAGGATGACGGTGTAGCCCAGGATCACCCCGGCCTTTTCCAGCCGCTCCATCCGCGCCCGCACGGTGGCGCGCGAGACCGCCAGATCGATGGCGAGGTCGGAAATGCTGCGCCGGCCGTCATGGCGCAGCAGGGTGATCAGGCGCTGGTCCAGCGGGTCGAGTTCTGGCAGGGACATCGGGGCTCCTGGGGTCGATCCGGATCGGATTTTCAACCAATCCGAGACAAATATTGCTCTGCAGCATTCGGGAGTCGGTGCTTTTGTGCGTTGACTTAGGACTACCCTCCTTTACCATCACTCTCATAAATATAAGAGACAGGCCGAAACATCGGCCGGGGAGGACAGATGAAGAAGGCGCTTGTCGCGTCGTTGATCTTTAGCCTGTCGTGGATGTCCGGACCCGCGCTCGCCGCGGAAGCTTCCCAAGATATCGGCGGTTCCGGTAGAGGCGGTTTTGGCGAAGGCCGGTTTGGCGAGGGCCGGTTTGGCGAGGGGAAGGCACCCTTCGCGCATGACTGGTCGGCCGGCCAGCTGGCTGCCGATCAGGGCGCCCGGCTGGGCATTACGCTGGAAGCGGTGCCCTATCGCAAGGACGGCCGGATCTTCGTCCGCGTCGCCGGGGTCGATGCCGGCTCGCCGCTGGCGGGCACGCTGGCGGCCGGGGATTATCTGTTCCGCATCGACGATACCGAATTGCAGCGCACCCACGACGTGTTCACCGCAATTGCGGCGCATCGGCCGGGGGAGAATGTCACGGTCTATTTCCTGGACCGGGATGATGCGCTGACCGCCAAATCCGTGCCGGTGCGCACCGCATCGATCGATGCTCTGGCCAATGGCCGGGCAGCGGGCACGGCGCTGGCCGCCGTGGCGGCGCCGGCACCTGTCGTCTCGGCCCCCGCTCCCGCCACCGCCACCACCGCCGCCACCGCCGCCACCGCACCGGCCGTGACGCATCGCAGCCAGCCGGTCATCCGCGTGCGGGCCATGGAGCCGCCGCAGACCGAGGCGGCCTCTGCGGGTTTCTGCGAAAGCCGCGCCGGGCTCTGCATCCTGGGTGGCGTGGTCGGTGCGGCGGTGATGTCGGCGCTCGCCGCCTTCCCCGAACCCGACCGGCGGCGGGTGGTCGGCTACATGTCCTGGGCCTTCGGGGCGGCCTGATCCGCAAAGACCTGCCATTTCGGCGGAAAGTGCTGCCACTCCGGTAAATCCGGCAGCGCTTTCCGCCGATCTGCCGTCTCCACTCCGCCGCGCGGCCATGCTTCGATTCCTGTCAGGCGATCACGGGACAGGAAGGGAGCCGCCCGATGACGGACCACGACCAGGGGGAGCGGCCGCGCCATTGCCGGCTGATCGGCGTGCCGCTGGAAGAGGGGGCCGGGCGGCGCGGCTGCGCCATGGGGCCGGCCGCCTTTCGCACCGCGGGCATCGTCGAGGCGCTGGAGGCGCTGGGTCATCGCGTCACCGATGAGGGCGATCTGGCGCCCCGTCGCACTCCGTCGTCCGCACCCCATGACAATCCGGCGCTGAAACACCTGGCCCGCATCGCCGGCTGGACGGCGGCCATTGCCGATGCCGCCTTTGCCGCCAGTGCCGGGCCCGACGATCTGCCGGTGTTTCTGGGCGGCGACCATGCGCTGGCGGCGGGTACGCTGACCGGGCTGGCCCGGCGGGCCGCGGCCGAAGGGCGGCCCTTCTTCGTGCTCTGGCTGGATGCCCATCCCGATTTTCACACGCTGGAGACCACCGTCAGCGGCCATCTGCACGGCGTGCCGATGGCCTATGCCACCGGCCGGCCGGGTTTTGCCGGACATTTCCCCGCGCCCGCGGCGCTGGTCGATCCGGCCCATATCTGCATGATCGGCATCCGCAGCGTGGATGCGGCCGAGCGCGGGCCGCTCGCCGCCTCGGGCATCACCGTGCACGACATGCGCCGCATCGACGAACACGGCATGGTCGCCCTGCTTCGCCCGTTTCTGGACCGGGTCCAGGCGGCCGGCGGGCGGCTGCATCTCAGCCTGGATGTGGACTTCCTGGACCCTGCCATCGCGCCCGGCGTGGGCACCACCGTGCCCGGCGGCGCCAGTTTCCGCGAGGCGCATCTGGTGATGGAGATGCTGCACGAGGCGGGGCTGGTCGACAGCGTCGATCTGGTTGAACTGAACCCCTTTCTGGACGAGCGCGGCCGCACCGCGCTGCTGATGGTCGACCTTCTGGCCAGCCTGCTGGGCCGCCGGGTCATGGACTATCCGACACGGAGTGACCGGTCATGACCGCTTTGCACACCCCCGCCACGCTCAATCTCGTGCCCTTCGTCTCGGTCGACCACATGATGAAGCTGGTGCTGCATCTGGGGGTGGAACGGGTGTTGGCCGATCTGGCCGGCTATATCGCCGATGATTTCCGCCGCTGGCCGGAATTCGACAAGACCCCGCGCATCGCCGCTCACAGCCCCGATGGCGTGATCGAGCTGATGCCCGCGGCCGACCGCCGCGCCTATGGCTTCAAATACGTCAACGGCCACCCGAAGAATACCGCCACCGGTCGCCAGACCGTCACCGCCTTCGGTATGCTGGCGGATGTTGCGACCGGCTATCCCGTGCTGCTGACCGAAATGACCATTCTGACGGCGCTGCGCACCGCCGCCATGTCGGCGCTGGCCGCCCGGCATCTGGCGCCTGAAGGTGCCACGACCATGGCGATCATCGGCAACGGCGCCCAGTCGGAATTCCAGGCGCTGGCCTTCCGCGCCCTGCTCGGCATCGACCGGCTGCGGCTCTGGGATACCGACCCGGCGGCGACCGCCAAATGCCGCCGCAATCTGGAGGCTGCCGGTTTCTCCATCACCGCCTGCCGGTCGGCCGAGGCGGCGGTGGAGGGGGCGGAGATCATCACCACCGTCACCGCCGACAAGCGCCGCGCCACCATCCTGTCCGACAATATGGTGGGGGCGGGCGTGCATCTGAACGCGGTGGGCGGCGACTGTCCGGGCAAGACCGAGCTTGCGGCCGGGATCCTGACGCGGTCCGACATCTTCGTCGAATACGCCCCGCAGACCCGCATCGAGGGCGAAATCCAGCAGCTGGCCCCCGACCATCCGGTCACGGAGTTCTGGCAGGTCCTGACCGGCGACGCCCCCGGCCGCAGCACAGCCGATGCCGTCACCCTCTTCGACAGCGTCGGCTTCGCGATCGAGGATTTCTCGGCGCTGCGCTATATCCGCGACCGCGTGGCCGAGACGCCTTTCGCCCAGGATCTGGATCTGCTGGCGGATCCGGATGATCCGCGGGATCTGTATGGGATGGTGATGCGGGCGGGGCAGGGGTGAGGCGCGGCCATCCCCTCCCTCCCATACATCACCTGTGAAGATGGTTATGATCATTTCAGATCATTTTACATGATTACCGGCCCCGCCTAACCTCCCGGATATATCGGGCAGGCATGATGGCGGGAGGAACACATGCAATGGCGGGATAACGGGCTCGGCTTTTCGCCGGTCACCATCGTGCTGCACTGGATGGTGGCGGCGCTGCTGGTGGCGATGCTGGGGCTGGAGATCGCGATGGCCGCGGCGCCGGGTGCCGCGGTGCATACCGGGCTGGCGGAGGTGCAGAACCTGCTGGGCCTGGTGCTGTTTCTGGTCTCGATCTACCGGTTTTATGCGCGGATCACCTCGTTTCATCCGCTGCCGGTGGGCAGGCCCAATCCGGTGGAGGTGATCGTCGGCCGGTCGGTCGCGGCGGCGCTGGCCCTGGCCATGGTTCTGCTGCCGGCGGCGGTCTGGCTGTCCAGGGCGGCGGGTGGCGCGGCGGTCGTTCTGCCGGGCGGCCACGCCCTGCCGCGGCTGATCGATCCCGCCCCGGGGCTGAAAGCCCTGGTCGACACGCTGTTCGTGATCGGCGGGACGGCGTTTCTGGCCGGGCTGGCCCTGCACCTGTTCGGTGCCTGGAAACATCACGTCGTGCTGAAAACCCCGGCCGTGCAGCGGATGCTCGGCAGGCATGTGGAGTTGTGAGAATGGGCGAGGCGCGTGACCATGCCGTCGCACGGCTCTGCGGTGTCCGCCATCCGGTGTTTCTGGCGGGCATGGCGGCGATTTCGGGGCCCCGGCTGGTGGCCGCGGTGGCGAATGCCGGGGGCATGGGCGTGCTCGGCGGGCTGCGCCTGCCGCCCCAGGCGCTGAGGGGATGGATCCGCGAGACCAGATCCCTGACCGACCGGCCCTTCGGCGTCAATCTGGTGCCGCAATTCGGTGGGCCCGAGGTCTTCGAGGCACAGTTCCGGGTGGTTCTGGAGGAACGGCCGCGGCTGCTGTCGCTGTTCTATGCCGAGAATTACGGCGCCGACATGATCCCGCGGGCCAGGGCGGCGGGGCTGGTGGTTATGGTGCAGGCGGGCACGGTGGCGCTGGCCCGCAAGGCGATCGCCCATGGCGCCGACATCATCGCCGCCCAGGGGGCGGAGGCCGGCGGGCATCTCAATCGCGGCACCATCGGCCTGATGGCGCTGCTGCCGGCGATCATCGCCGCTGCCGAGGGGCGGCCGGTGCTGGCGGCGGGGGGCATCACCACACGCGAGGATGTGAGGGCCGCCATGGCGCTGGGCGCCGCGGGGGTGCTGGTGGGCACGGCCTTCGTGGCGAGCGCGGAATCCGAGGCGCACCCGCTCTACAAGCGGAAGATCGTCGAAGCCACCACCGACGACACCGAATATCGCACCGGATATTCCTTCGGCTGGCGATACGGCACGCCGCATCGCGTGATCCCCAATCGCGACCGCCGGAACCTGTTGCGTTTCGTGGGCGGCGGCGCGCGGGCCATCGACCGGCCGGCCCTGGCGCGCAAGCTGTCGCTCTATGCCGGGCAGGGGGTCGGCCGCATCCACGATGTCGTCCCCGCCGCGGACCGCATGGCGGAACTCATTCAGGGTCTGCCGGCTGCGGCGGCGGCGGAAGAGAGGGTACCTGGAACGTTGCCCGCGCCAGCGCGATGAAGGCTTTCAGCGCAGAGCCGACCGGCGCGTCCTGACGGCGGATGAAGACGGTGGTGACGGCGGCGATCTCCGCCGGCAGTTCATGGCAGTGCAGCGCATCGGCCAGGCTGGATTGGCGGGCCACGGATGCCGGCAGCAGGGTGATGCCCATGCCCGAGGCGACGCAGGACAGGATACCGTCCAGCGTGCCCATTTCCATGACCTGCCCCGGCACCAGCCCGGCCTGATGGCACCAGCTTTCCAGCGTGGAGCGGTAGAAGCAGCCGGCCCGGAAGACGAACACCGTCTGATCGGGGAGGGTGTCGAGCAGGGCGTCACGCGATGTGATATCGCTGGTGCTGATCAGCGCCAGCTCTTCGTCGAACAGCGCCTCCTGAACCAGGGCCGGGTGCTGATGCCGGCCGCCGATGAAGGCGCCGTCCAGCTGGCAGCTTTCCACCGCCCGGATCAGCTCGGCCGTGGTGCCGGTGGTGAGCGACATCCGCACCTCGGGATGGCGCGCGCGATATGTGCCGAGCAGCCGGGGCAGGCGGATGGCGGCGGTGGTCTCCATCGCCCCCAGCCGCAAGGGGCCGGCAGGCCTGCCGCCATCCTGCAGGGCGGCCCGGCTCTCTTCGGTCAAGCGCAGGATGCGCCGTGCATAGCCGAGAAAGACCTCCCCTGCCGCCGTCGTCACCACGCCGCTCTTCCGCCGGATGAACAGCGCCTGCCCCAGCTCGGCCTCCAGCTCCTTCACCCGCATGGTCACGTTGGACTGCACGGTGTGCACGGCCTCTGCCGCCGCGGTGAAACTGCCGTGATCGACCACGGCACAGAAGATGGTCAGCTGGCGCAGGTCCATGGGGTTCCGATCACCATGACTGATGCATCAGGGGTTGATGCATCAGTCTACGGCATCGGGGCGGGGGCGTATAGCCGGGCAGAGCCCGACCACTCGTTCCTCATCCTGGAACATGCATGGATTGCGACAGCCGTCTTAAATCCGGACGGCGCCTCCTTGCGGGTCATAACACCAGAACTGATACATCCCGAGAAACGCATCCGGATGATCGGCTTCGAAGGCGGCCCAGCGGTTGAGATCGGTGGCGGTGGGGTCTTCGGGGAAGCGATGGCGATAGGTGTGGAGGATTTCGGGCCGGCCGGTGCTGAACCCGGCAAATGTCAGGCCGAGGCGGTCGAGGTGGTCGCGGATCATCGCCGGCGTGAAAGTCAGTTCCTGTTCGTGAAACAGCAGGTCGCGCAGATGGTAGAGATTGTGGATGTCGCCGAAAGCCTTCAGCGGTTCCAGCGCCGGATCCAGCCGGCCGGCGACCAGCTCCTGCCGGAAACGGCGGATCTCGGCCGGGGTTTTGCCCCGGTTCTGCTCGGCCAGCCAGGCGCGTGCCCGGGTGACGGTGCGGCGCGCCGTGCGGCTGTAGAGCCCGATCCGCATCCAGCCGCCGGGGCGGAGCAGATCGCGCAGCACCTGCCAGCCGCGGAATGGATCGGCCATGTGGTGCAGCACGCCCACCGCCTCGATCAGGTCGAAACTGGCCGGCGGCAGCAGCGCCGGCAGGTCGAGGATGTCGGCGCGGGCAAAGCGGATCCGGTCGGCCAGGCCAAGCTCGCGCATCTTGACCGCGGCATAGGCAAGACTGTTGTGGCTGAGATCGATGGCGAGCAGAGACCGGCAGGTGGTCGCGCTGGCCGGGTTGCGGGATGACGGCCGGTGCCGCAACCGGCGATCAGAACATCGGGCTGCGCAGGCAGGGCGCGGGCCAGGGTGTCGGGGAAATCCGTGATATTCTTCACCACGCCGCGCCAGCGCGGATAGGGGGCGGTTTCATACTGGCTGCGGACACGCGCCGACACGGCATCCGTGGTTGCCGTTTCCGCGCGTCCGAGCATCTCCACCGGCTCGGCCGCCAGCGCCAGGGGCTCGTCATGGAACCGGGCGATGAAGGCGGCGATACCCTCGTCATCCGCAGCGGCGGATCGGATCTGCGCAACCGCTGCGACGGGTGGTGCCTCATAAAGGGCGAGGGTCATCACCAGGCCGGGGGCTGCCCCCGGTACCACGGCCTCCGCCCCCGTCAGAGCGGTCCGCAGCCGGTCTGCCACCGCCGCCTCGTCGGTCGGCCAGTCGACAACGTAATCGTCATTGGCGAAACCGATGGCAAGATCCGCCAGCAGCCCCGGCGGCAGGGCGGGACCGCGCTCAAGCCCCGCGGCCAGGCGGCGCAGGCGGAGCATCACCGCCTCGATCGCCGGGTCGATGTTGCGGCACGTCCGCAGATACAGGCGGAATAGCCGATTACTCGTAATGGTCGCAATCCGCGCGTCATCCAGCCCCATATCGGCGGCGATCCCGTGTCGGCTGGTCAGCACCTGGGTGATGATCCGGGCCGCCTGGAGATCATCGATCTGCCCTGTTTCCAGCACCGCGATCAGATCGGCGCTGATGTCGAAGGGCGGCGGGAAACGCAGCCGGCCGAGACAGGTTTCGAACCGCGCCGCCACATCCCTGTAGCCGGGCGCGCGGCGCCGCAGATCGTGAAAGACGATCAACGCCATCTCGACATGGCCGTTGCGCATATGGTGCCGGCCGATCTGATAGCGCAGCTCGGGATCATCGGGCGCCAGCCGCAGCGCCGCCGTCAGATCGGCATAGGCCTCCTTCATCCGCCAGGCCCGGCTGAACGCCGCACCGCGCCGGGTCAACTCGGCCGGTGACAGGGCAATCGGATCGGCCATGGGGCCTCCGGGCTCAGGCTGTTGAGACCGGGCGATGATGGCCGGGCGGGCAGGGGAAGGAAAGTCCTGATCGGGGGGGCGGAGGGGCTGGCCACTCAATCTTCCGGCTCTGGCGGCCACTTTTGGGAGGTGTGCAGCAAGGCGATCACCCGGACCGCATTGGTGGCGCCATCCACCTCGTAGACGATGCGATAGCTGACGTGGGGGAACAGTTCGCGGGTGCCTGGTATTTTCCGCGGCAGGCCAAGATGGGGAAAGGTACTTAACCTTCTGACCTTCGTTGGAAAGGTCTTCTATCCGAAGTGCCGCATGCGGGTTGTCGGCTGCCAGGTCTTCGATGATATCGGCCCGGTACCGTGTTGCCGCGACAGTCCAACGGACCTTCAGGCGTCGGCCTCACCTATGCGACGAAGCAGTTCTGCACGGCGTGCAGCCGCCTCGGCCTCAGCTTCTTCATTGGAGACGTGCAGGCCAGCGTCCCATTGTCTGCGGCCAATCTCAACCTTGCGGCGGAGGAAGTCGTCATAGTCCCGTGCTTTCTGGTGGCGGTCGATATAGTCGCGCATCAGTTCGCGCATGACCTGGGCTGCGGGGCGGTCATCTGCCGCCGTTTCGGCCATGAACCTGTCGCGCAATTCCGGCTCCAGCTTCATCGTAAAGACGACTTTTGAGGACATGATGAGCCTCCGGTATCAAGGACTACATCCAGTATATACCCATGCGTTACGGCCGTCGGCTCAGTTCCATCGCGCGACTGTGGAAGATTAGAGGCCGACAACGCGATCTCTAAAGGGATACGCTTGCCATCGTCAACCTTCATAATACTCGCTTAATCAAATGTAAATCTATCTCTTTGCGCGCATTTTTGAGCATTATGCTATGCGAGAACATCAGAATGATCAGTATCGACGTGAAAAGCCCTGACGGCCCAAAAGTCTTCCCACTTATGTAGGTTCCAAATTGCATGTGCATACATATAAAATGCGGTGCCTAATATGTCTCTCAAGGATAAGTACGCATAGATCAATCCAGATAAAATTGAAACAGTCAGATAAATGCTAATTTTATTCAAGATATTTTCGATATTTTTTGAATGTTTTATGAGACCTTCTCCATGTTGAACATTACGAAATTAGATCTATTAATAATAGAAATCAACGATAATAATAAATGTCATATGTAGGTAAAATTGATTAATTCTGGCGCTTCATTTTTGCAAGATCTGATACAGAATCTAGATTCTGTATCAGATCAAGTCACCATTGCGGATCAAATACTGCAGATGTAGGGGTTTAATTCGGCATAAGATGGCAGTTTCTCGCCATTTTTCACCTTCTCGTACAAGTGTCTGACACCCTTGCGTATGTCGTCAACGTCGGTCTCGAAGAGATGTGGCATGACGTCCACCAGTTTGGGCAGGTAAAAGATTCGATGCTCCGCGAGATGTTTTAGCGCGCGTTCGCGGGCGGTGCCGCTTGCCCAGATATCGGGGGTGTTCGGTTGAGGGAAGTATGACTGTCCGGTGATGCCCTCGATCCACAACCAGGGATCAAGGCGCTCGGTCCCCGCTGCTGAGATTCGCCACATCGGCAGGTAGTCACGCGAAAATATTACCTGAGATCCGTCGTTCAGTGTCCAGTAGCCGTAAGGTAGCCAGAGGCGTGATGGAACGAAATCTGCAAGTGGTATTTTCGGTGTGACCACTTCAAAGTCGCTGCGGGTACCAAATCCGGTGTCGAACAGAACGTGTGTTGGTTTGCCTCCCTTTCGAAGGTAACACGGCATGCCCTTGCCATACGCACGATCTTTCACGATTGTACCGGGTTTGCCGCGCCCGGGCGGACCAAACACCCGCTGTCGCCAGATCGCGCAACGGATGCTAAGTTGCTCAGCCAAAGACCATTGATCGTTCCGAAGCAGGTGCGACCGACTGATGATGTATTGGACATCCACAGCGTCGATATTCAGCCGATCTGACAGGCGTAGAATGACCTCTACCGCATCAGTTGGTGTGGGCGGTGGAGATGTGGTGGGGGCAGCGCATGAGCGCTCGGTAGACGTAAGATCATGCCAGCCCCGATAACCAAGGGCCTGAGCGATTACTTCATGTACAGTAGATAATTTCAGAGTGGATGACGTCTTGGTCAGGTATTTGGCGGCCTGCTTTGGGCGCGCCAGATCTGCGAACTGGATACGCATAGAACCCTCCGTGCGGTGCTAAGAATGGCGTGTCCACTAGGCCTGCGCACCTTGGGAAGAGTTTCAGGCGCGGTCTTAAAAAGTCCTGCTCGGGAGCTTTGCCATTGTGGACGGCACGGCCGGGTCAGCCATGCAATTACGTTATCACAGAAACTGGGGTATGCAAGCTGGAAGAAGCGACAATATGGCACATGACCGAGATCCCAGCGTCCACAGCGACGCCATCACAAATGCTGATCGACATCCATTGCAGCATGCAGAATGCGGATGACGTCGATTGTCCCCGGGCCAGGGACTGGTCTGAACCAGCCGCTCAACCGCCATACCGTGCGGTCATCCGGGCCAGAAAGGCCTCGTTGTCCCAGGGGCGCGGTTCGCCGGAGCATTCGCCGGCATGGAGGGCGTTCATGAGCGCATCGACGTCCGCAGTGTCCGCAGCCCCGGCCATGCCACGCAGCAGCCTTTCCCGCCGCGCCGCCGCCTGGGCCTCGGCTTCGTCATTGGAGACGTGACGGCCGGCATCCCAGTCCATGCGGCCGAGCTCGACCTTGCGGCGGAGGAAATCGTCATAGTCCCGCGCCTGCCGGCGGCGGCCGACATAGTCGCGTATCAGATCGTGCAGAACCTGTGCGGGCGGACGGCCGTCTGCCGCCGCTTCGGCGATGAACATGTCATGCAGTTCCGGCGTGAGCTTCATCGTCACCACGATTTTTCCGGACATGGCGGGCCTCCGATCGATGGGCTGCCGCCATCATATATCGGGACGGCGCCCCATGTCCGGGCCGTAGCCGGCTCGCCCGGTGTTCTTCACGCGGACGCGAACCTGGATCCCGGCCTGCGCCGGGATGACGGCAGAGATGTTGTGCAGAGGCTGGAGAGTGCGGCGCCAGGCATGGCGTTCGCGCCGTTACGAAGCCCCCGGCCCCCCCTCCAGATACCCCCTGACCACCCCCGCCAGCACCTCCACATGCGGCGGCATCATCATCGACGCATGGTCGCCGTCCATCCAGGCCAGCGTCACCCCGCCGCCGAAGCGGTCGCGCCAGCCGTTCCAGGGGTCGCCGGGGAGGCCCGGGGCCTGGGCGGAGGGGGTTCTGGGGCGGACCAGGAGGGCGGAGAGGCGGTCGAGGCGGGAGACGCGGTAGCGGATGGCGGCGACGGCGTTGTTCTGGAACACCGCCAGCAGGCGGCGCATGGCGTCGCGGTCCACGCCGTCGGGCAGGCCGAGGGCCGCCTTGCCGCGGTCGATCAGCAGGTCGAGCCGGCCTTCGGGGTCGAGCGCGCGGAAGGTGGCGGCATCGGCGATGCCCATGCCGGCAAACAGGGTCGCCAGATACTCGGCATCGTCCCGGGCCAGAAGGTCGCGGATCGGATCGGGCGAGGCGACGGCGTCGAACAGCAGCACCCGGCCGATCGGGCTGCCCGTCTGATCCAGCCGGCGGGCGGCCTCGACCGCCAGCAGGCCGCCGAAGCTCCAGCCGGCGAGGTGGAGCGGCCGGCCCGCGGCGAAACCGGTGATCTCGTCGAGGGTGGCGGCGGTCATGTCCTCTACCGACGGCTCGGGCGTGTCGTCGGCGTCGAGCCCTGCGGCCTCGACCATCGCCACCGGCTGGTCGGGGCCCAGAACCGCCGCCAGCGCCTGATAGCAGAGCACATTGCCGCCGACCGGATGGAAACAGACGATCGGCGGCCGGGTGCCCGCGGCATTGACCACCACCAGCCGGTCGCGGCGGCCGCGCGCCTGGCGGGTGAGGCGCCGCGCCAGGCCGTCGACGGTTGCATGGGCGAAGAGGTCCGAGAGCGGCAGCTTCACCCCGAAGTCCCGGCGCAGCCGGTCGACCAGCTGCACCGCCAGCACGCTGTGGCCGCCCAGGCGGAAGAAATCGGCGCCGGCATCCTGGATCGGCACCTCCAGCACCTCGCCCATGATCCGGGCGACGCGGCGTTCGGTGTCGTCGGCGAGCGGGCGGAGCGGGGTGGCGGCGGGCTGCCCGGCCGCGGCCGGCCGCGGCAGCCGGGCGGTATCGACCTTGCCGTTGACGGTGAGCGGGATCCGGTCGATGGCGATGATCCGCGACGGGATCATCACCGCCGGCAGCCGCGCCTCAAGATCGGCGCGGCAGCGGGCCTCGTCGAAGCCCGGCACGGCCACGATATGGGCCAGAAGCGTGCCGTCGGCGAGGGTTGCGACCGCGGCGCGGATGAAGGGATGGGCGAGCAGCGCGCTTTCCACCTCGCCAAGCTCGACGCGGTTGCCGCGGATCTTCACCTGGCCGTCCTCGCGCCCGATGAAGGCGATGGCCCCCCCGGCGAGCCTGCGGCCCATATCGCCGGTGCGGTACCAGCGCCGGCCGTCGGCATCGGTGACGAAGCGGGCCGCGGCCTCGCCGGCGGCCCCCAGATAGCCGCGGCCGACGCCGCGCCCGCCGATCACGATTTCGCCCGCCACACCCGGCGGCACCGGCCGGCCGGCGGCGTCGCGGATTTCGATCACCACGCCGGGGAAGGGCATGCCGATCGGCGGCGGCAGGATTTCCCGCCAGCCATGGGCGGTCATGGCATGGGCGGCGGCGGCGACACAGCATTCGGTCGGGCCATAGGCGTTGATCAGCCGCAGCCCGGCATGGGCCGGGTCGGCGAAGATCCGCTCCACCAGGGCCGTGGTCACCGGTTCGCCGCCGAGAACGACCTGGCGCACCGGTGCATGGGTGCCGCGCGCCCGCCAGTGGTCCAGCAGCAGGGTGAACTGGCTGGGGGTGAGGTCGATCATGGCGATGTCGCGCGCGCGCAGGAAGGCATCGAGCGCCGCCGGGTCGCGCCGGGTGTCGTCGTCGGGCAGATGCAGCCGGTGGCCATGGGCCAGCACCGGCAGGGTCTGGATGATCGAGGCGTCGAAGGCGAAGGGGGCGATGCAGCAGAGATCGAGCGGCTCCGCCTCGGCGGAAACGAGCGGCGCATAGAACACCTGCGCGGTTGCCGCCGCCAGATTGGCGAGCGCCTCATGCCCGATCATCGCCCCCTTGGGCACGCCGGTGGTGCCGCTGGTGAAGACGACATAGGCGAGCCCGTCTGGGGCGGGTGGCGCCGGCGGCGGCTGCATGGCGGCGGCCGCCAATGCCGCCCGGCCGTGATGGCTGTGGCGGGGCGGTGCCGCCGGCGCGGTTTCGTCGCGCCTGAGCACCAGGTCGTAGACATAGGGGCCGAGGTCGAAGCCCGGCACCTCCAGCGCGCTCGCCCGGGCGCTGAAGCCGCCGCGGCGGGCGGCCCAGTCTTCGAAGAAGCGGCGGGGCACGAAGAGGTCGTCGGCGGCATCGAGCCGCGTGCCGATCTCGGGGCTGCCTGCATGGCTGCGTGCAAAGCCGGCCAGATCGGCCAGGAAGGCATCGCGGCGGTCCAGGTCGCGGACATTGCCCAGGAAGATGGCACCACCCGGCGCCAGCAGCCCGGCCGCCCGGGTCAGCACATCGGCCAGATAGCCGAAGCCCGGGAAGCTTTCGATCACGCTGTTGAGCACGATCAGATCGAAGTCCCGCCCCGCCAGCAGGTCGAGATCATGCGCGGCGAGCGCCTTCAGATCGACCCGGTCGAGGCCGAGCCGGCGCGCGACCCCGCCCGCCCGCTCCACCGCCCGGCGCGAGATGTCGGTGGCGAGATAGGGGCCGGCGAGCGGCGCCAGGGCGCGGAGTGTGAAGCCCGAGGCGCAGCCGATTTCCAGCACCCGGCTGGCAGGCGTGACGAGGCCGGCCAGCTTGCCTGCCGCGGCCCGGCCGAAATCCTCCATCACCGCCTCCGCGATCGGCTGGCCGGTGAAGGGGCTGCGCCAGCCCGCCGCCGCGACGTCGTCGCCCGCACTGCCTGCCAGATGGTCCCAGAGTTCGGCATTCATCCGCGCGCCATGGGCCTCGGTCGGGCTGTCGAGGTCGTCGAGATCCGGGCAGACGAGATGGGCGATATCGGGGCAGGTCCAGGCCAGCCGGCGGGCATCGCCCATGCGGTCGCGATCGGCGATGATCATGGCAAGCCCGGCGGCCCGGGCGATCATCTGCCGGCGGGGCAGGGGCAAGGCGGGGTCGAGCGGCACGAAGGCCGCCCGCGCCATCATCACCCCCAGCACGGCGGCGATATACTGCCGGCTGCGGCCGGTCATCACCCCCACCCGGGCGTCGTCGCCAGGACCCGCCGCGGCGATCAGGCCGGCGATCGCGCGGGCCCCGGCCACCAGCCCGGCATAGCTGACCGCCCCGTCGGCATCCTGTACCGCCATCCGGTCGGGATGGGCGGCCGCCTGGCGCAGCACGGCATCCAGCACCGTGCCCTCTGCGGCCGGGGCTGCCGCCTCGGCCGGGCGCGGCTTCGGGGTGATGTCATCGAGCAGCAGATCGCCGATCTTCATGGGGGCTCCGGTGGTCAGACGTCGTCGGGATGTGAGGCGACGGCCGTGGCGATGCGCAGAAGATACCCTGCCCAGGCCTCGATGGTCGCCGCGTCGAACAGATCGGTGTCGTAGTCGAACGAGACCCTGGCCTGGTCGCCGCCATCCTCGAAGAACAGGATCAGGTCGTGTTTGGCGGTGGCGGCATCGACCAGCCCGGCGGCGGCGGGGCCGAGCAGCCCGCCATCGGCCGGCGGCGCCGGCAGGGTGGCGTCGGTCGCGACCGCCTTCACGTCGTCGAAGCGCTGATATTCGAAGATCACATTGGCGAGCGGCTGGCGGCCGCCGGCACGGCCGGGGGCCAGCGCCCGGACCAGCCGGTCGAAGGGCAGTTCGCGCCGGTCCAGCGCCTCGGCCAGACGGTCGCGGGTAAGGTCGATCAACTGGCCGAGCCCGGTGTCGTCGTCCAATTGCAGGCGGATCGGCAGGACGTTGACGAAGAAGCCGATCAGCCCTTCGGTTTCGGCCCGGTCACGGCCGGCGACGCCCATGCCGATCACCATGTCGCCCTGACGGCTCAACCGGTAGAGCACGGCCGCGAACAGGGCGAGCCCGACCGCGGCGAGGCCGGTATTGTGCCGGCGGGCGACCCGGGTCAACCCCGCCAGCACCTCAACCGGCAGCGCGCGCCTGTGCGTGGCGCCGCGGCCCGAGGCATCGGGGCGGGGCGGCCGGTCGGTCGGCAGCGCGATGGCTTCGGGCGCGCCGGCCAGCCGGTCGCGCCAGCCGTCGATCGCCGCCTGCCAGTCGCGGCCCTGCTGCCAGCGGGCATAATCGGCATAGCTGACCGGCAGGGGCGGCAGCGGGTCGCCACGTCCTTCGGTTGCAGCCTGATAAAGAGCTGCAAGTTCTGCGAGCAGAATGCGGCTCGACCAGCCATCGCCGACGATGTGGTGCAGCACCAGCAGCAGCAGGCTTTCGCCATCGGCCACCCGGATCAGCCGGGCGCGGAACAGGGGCGCGGCGGCCAGGTCGAAGGGGGTGGCCGCCTCCAGCCGGGCAAGGCGCAGCGCCTCGTCGGGGCCGTCGGGGCGGTGGCGGAGATCGTCGACGACCAGTGGCGGCGGCGCCTCGGCCGCGACCAGCTGGACGATGCCGTCATTCGTGGTGGCAAAGCCGGTGCGCAGCGTCGCATGGCGGGCCGACAGCCGGTCGAGCGCCAGGCGCAGCGCCCGGGCATCGATGGCACCGGCCGGCAGGGCGAAGAGCATCAGCCAGGCGGGGCTTTCGGGCTGCATCTGCTGCAGCAGATAGAGCCGTTGCTGGCCATGGCTGGCCGGGTGAGCACCGGGGCCGGCGCCGGGCAGGATAGCGCCCTCTGCCGCCATATCCTCTGCCGCCGCCCCCGCCGCCTCGCCCAGGCTGCGGGCGATGCCGGCCATGCTGGCGTCGGCGAAGAAGGCGCGCATGGACATGCGGATGCCGGTCGCCGCCTCCAGCCGGTTCACCACCCGCATGGCCAGCAGGCTGTGGCCGCCAAGGGCGTGGAAATCCGCCGCCGGGTCGGCAACCGGCCGGCCCAGCACCTCTGAGACCACGCCGAGCACGGTGGCGAGGTGGTCGGGGTCGTGCTCCGCCTCTGCCCTGGCGGCAAGCGGCGGGGTGGCGGCAATCAGGGCGGCGAGGGTGGTGTCGTCCTCGGGCAGGCTGTCGAGCAGATGCCAGGCCCCGGGCACCAGTGCCGGCGGCAGGATCGCACCGGCCGCGCGGCGCAGGCGGGCCGCATCGGGCCGGGTGCCGGTGATCGCGGCGACCAGCGTATCGGGGCGCGGCAGGATGCGCAGGGCGCGCACGCCCGGCAGGCCGGAGAGCTGCGCCTCGATCAGCGCCGGGTCGAGCAGATGGCCCTGCCAGCGGGTCAGGCGGTCGATCCGGCCGCCGGTCTCGATCCCCGCCAGATCCAGCCGCCAGCGCGCCCGGTATCCGGTCGGCTGCCAGCCGTCATCGGTCAGCCGGTGCAGATGGCCCCAGACTCCGGGCGGCAGGGGCTGGCCCTGATCGTCGGGCACCGACAGCCCCTCTGCCGCCTCGCGCGCCGCCAGCAGGCCCTGCGTCGCATCGTCGAGGAGCGGCAGCCGGCCGACGGGCTGGTCGGGATCGGCGGTCAGCCCGCCCAGGATCCGGCGCAGCATCGGGCCGAACGCCTGCATCCGCGCGGCATCGAACAGGCCGGTATCGTATTCCAGCACCAGGCCGAAGCCGTCGCCCTTGTCGGCGATGAACACCGACAGATCGTTCTTGCCGTCGGCGCGGACCACCCCGCGCAGGCGGAAACCGCTGCCGTCCAGCGTGCCGGCTGCGGTTGCGGCATGGTTCATATACGAGATGGAGACTTCCGAAAGCGGGCTGCGTTCCGGCATCGCCGGGGCCCGGAATTCGGCCAGCATCCGGCCGAGCGGCAGGGCGTGATGGCTGAGCGCGCCGGCCTGGCGGTCGCGGATATGGGCCAGAAGATCGCTGCCGCTGCCGTCGGCCGGCACGCGCATCCGCACCGGCACCAGGGCGGCATGCATGCCGACCACGCCGTCGAAACCGGCCGCCGCACGGGTGTTCACCGGCAGGGCGACGGTGATGTCGTCGCGGCCCGTCAGCCGGGCCAGCAGCACCGCCCAGCCGGTCAGCAGCACGGTGAAGGGGGTCGTACGCCGGCGGGACGCCAGATCGCGGATGTCGCGCGAGAGCGCCGCCGGCAGGTCGAAGCCGATTGCCGCGGCATCATGGCCATGCACCGGCGGCCGCGGCCGATCGGCCGGCAGGTCGAGCCGGGGCAGGTCGCGGCCATGGGGGGTGGCGGGGAAGATCCCGTCCCACCAGGCACGCGCGGCCTGGATCGCCGCATCGCCGCGCATGGCCGACAACCAGCCGTAATCGCGCAGATCCACGGCCGGCGGCGGCAGGTCCAGGCCCTGATAGAGCGCGCCCAGATCGGTCAGCAGGATCTCGACCCCCTGGGCATCCGACATGCTGTGATGGATGTCGAAGGCCAGCACCATCCGGCCGGCCGGGTCGCGATGCAGCGACCAGCGGGCCAGCGGCCCGCCATCGGGTGTGAAGGGCCGGACCGGGGCCGCCGGCGCCGAGCCGGCGGCCGTGGCCATCGGCCGGATGTCCAGGGCCGGGGTGGCGGCGGCGGCATCGACCGGCACCATCCGCCAGTCGTCGCCCCGCTGCGAGAGGTCTTCCCGGGCGGGATCCAGGCGCATGATCCCGGTGCGCAGCGCCGCATGCCGCCGGACCAGCGCCGCCACCGCGGCGCGCAGCCGGGGCAGATCGACATCGTCCGGCAGGTCGATTTCATGGGGCAGGTTGAAGGCGGTGCCCATATCGGCCAGCGCCTCGGTCTCTACCACCGCACGCTGTTCCCAGGCGAGCGGCCAGGCATCCAGGCCGGCCGGCGCCTTGCGCGGGTCGCCGGGTGCCCGCTCTTCGATGGATGCCCGCTCTTCGGTGGATGCCCGCTCTTCGGATGCCGGTCCGGTGGCCTCCGCTTCCGGCGTCGTGGCCGCCGGTGCCAGGGCGGCGGCCAGGGCGGCAGGCGTGGTGTGATCGAACAGCAGGGTGAGCGTGGCGGTCAGGCCCAGCCGCGCGGTGATCAGATCGGCGATTTCCATGCCCGAGAGCGAATCGCCGCCCAGGTCGAAGAAGTCGTCGGTCAGCTCCACGGTCTCGTGGCCCAGCACCTCGGCCCAGATCGCGGCGATCCGGGCGGCGGGGGTGGGCAGGGCAACCGGCTCGGGCGTCAGCCTGGCTGCGAGCGCGCGGGGGGTGGCGTGGTCGAACAGCATCTGCAGGGTGACCGGCTGGCCGGTTTCCCCCGTCAGCCGTTCGGCGATGTCGAGGCCCGAGAGCGAATCGCCGCCGAGGTCGAAGAAGTCGTCGTCCATCCCCACGGTTTCATGGCCCAGCACCTCGGCCCAGACCCGGGCGATCCGGTCGCCCAGGCCGGCGGGCGGCAGCGCGGGCGCGGCTGCGGGTTCGGAACGGGCAGGCGCCGGCGGCGCATCCGCGGTTGCGGCAAGCCCCGCCGGCAGCACCACCACCTGGGCGGCGCCGGTCGAGAGCGCGCCGATCATGGCGCCCACCGCCTGGGCGGGGGAGATCACCGGTGCGCCGGCACCGCGATCGGCCCCGGCTCGCGCCGCCATGCCCTGATCGGCCAGCGTGCACCAGTCGATGGCCAGCGCCGGCAGACCGGCCGCGCGGCGGCGGCGGGCGAAGCCGTCGAGCCAGGCATTGGCCGCCGTATAGGCGGTGTGGCCGGCAGCACCCACCAGGCCGGTCAGGCTGCCGAAGACCACGAAGGCGGTGACGGGATCCTGCCGGGTGAGGGCATCGAGATTGCGGGCACCCCGGATCTTGGGGGCCATGACGGCGTCGAAGCCCGCCATGTCGCGCACCGCCAGCATGGCGCCGTCGGCAATGCCGGCCATGTGCACCACGGCGGTGATCGGCCCCAGATCGGCGCGCACCCGGTCGAGCGTGGCGGCAAGCGCCGTCTGATCGGTGATGTCGGTTGCATAGAGCCGCACGCGGCCGCCGCGGGCCTCGATGCGGGCGATGGCCGCGGCGAGCGTGTCATCCGCGGTGGCGCGGCGGGCGAGCAGGGCAAGGGTCACCCGCCCGCCATGGCTCAACGCTTCGGCGAGGGCGGCCGCGAAACCGCCGGTGCCGCCGGTCACCACCGCCACGCCGTGATCGGGCCAGGCGGGTGCCCCCTCGGCGGCGATCGGGTCCAGGCGGCGGATATGGCGCAGACCGTCGCGCCAGAGGCTGAGGCGTTGCGGGCGTGCCGCCGCCCATTCGGCGGCGACCGCGGCGGCGGCGGCATCCCCGGCCACGTCCAGATAGCGCAGATCCTGATGCCGGGTCTCGTGGGCGGCGGCGATCACCACCCCGGCCGCGGCGGCGCGCTCGGGATCGGTGTCGGTGCCGGCGCCGATGACGGCGATCCGCTGCACACCCGGCCGGGCCATGGCGATCTTCAGCAGATCGGCGGTCCGGCGGGCAAGATCGGGGCCCGTCGGCAGCGCCAGGATCAGCGAGGCCGTGGCCGGGGCTGCGGCCAGATCGGCATCGCTCCGGATGATCAGGCTCTCGGCGGGCAGGGCGTCGGACGGACGGGCAGCCGGATCCAGCGGATCCGGTGTCCAGACCGGGGCCAGAAGCTCGGGCGCGGCACGGCCGTCTGCCGCCACGAAGCGCAGGCCGTCGATCAGCAGGCACGGCCGGCCGGCCGTGTCGGCGAGGCGGATATCGACCAGCCCGTCGGGCCGGCGGTCGGCACGGGCCATCACGGTTTCAGGCAGGGGCGCCAGAATCCGGATGGCGTTCACCTCGCGCGGGACCTCGCCCGGTGCGGCGAGCAGGCTGGCCGCGATGTCGAGCAGGGCCGGATGCCAGGGCCAGAGCCCGCGATCGCCGGCATGGGCTTCGGGCAGGGCCAGCCGGGCCACGGCACGGCGGCGATCGGGCGCTAGCCAGATCGCCTGCCGGCAATCCCAGCGCGCGCCCACCTGCATCACCCCTTCCGCCCCGTCGAAGGGGGCGAGGTGGAGCGCGATCAGGCCGTCGGTCGACAGGTCCACGGCAGAGAGATCCGGCGCGGATGCCGTCTCCAGCCGGGCCTCGGCCGCAACCGCCCAGCCGCCTTCGGCCGTGGCGTGGCCGGCGGTGACCGTGCCGTCGCGGGCGATCACCAGGCTCGCCTCACCCGATCCGGCATGGAGCGGCCGGCGCCAGACCAGGTTGCGCAGCACGCAGCCCGCGCCCCGATCGGCGGCGACGAGTGCCGGGATCGCCATGCCGACAAGGGTCGGCCGGCCGGCAAGGCGGTGGTCGGCCACCGGCCAGAAATCCGGATCGGCCAGCGGCAGGGCCAGCGCCCGCCCGCCGGGGAAAGAGGTCCAGCCCAGGGAAAAAGTTGTATTCGATGCCGCATTTACAGCTGGTGCGGGCAGGTCGAGCCGGCAGGGGATGCGGCTGAACGGCGCCGGCGGCAGATGATGGCGGCGGGCGGGCACGCCTTCGGGCCAGACCGGCACGGCGCCGGCCAGCACGGCGCGGGCGGCGGCTTCGGCCGCAGCCCGGCCGGCATGCCAGGCGGGCACGTCCTGGTGGCGGGCATGGCGGCCGGTCGCGACCTCGGCGGTGTCGCGATCATCGCCCCGGGCCAGCCGGTCCAGGGCTGAAAGCAGCGCCGCCCGGTCGGAGACGGCGACCGCGAACCGCCAGCCCAGATGGCTGCGGCCCCGGGCGAGCGTGCAGGCGATGCCGGCCAGATCGAGCCCGGCATCCGTCGTGATCCGGTCGTGCAGGGCACGGGCATAGCGGCCGAGCGCCGCCCGGTCGCCGGCCGAGAGCACGATGACCGCATGGCCCTCGGGGCCGATGGCCGCCGCCGGCCGGGCGGGTGCCGCCTCGATCACCGCATGGGCGTTGATGCCGCTGAGGCCGAAAGAGCTGACGCCGGCCCGGCGGGGCGTGCCGCGATCGGGCAGGCGGCTTGCACGGGCCGCCACCCTGACCGGCGCCCGGGCGAAATCGATCGCCGGGTTGGGCCGGTCGAAGAAGGGTTGCGGCGGCGCGGTGTCGTGGGCAAGGGCCGCCACCGCGCGCACCAGGCCGAGCGCGCCGGCCACATTGTCCAGATGGCCGTAATTGCCTTTCCCTGAGCCGATCAGCGCCGGTTCGGAGAGGACGGCCGGGCCCGCGGCCCGGGTCAACCCCTCGATCTCGATCGGATCGCCCAGCCGGGTGCCGGTGCCATGGGCTTCGATGTAGGACATGCTGGCGAAGGGCACACCGGCCCGGTCCCAGGCGGTGCGGATCACATCGGCCTGGGCGATCGGGTTGGGGGCGGCGGCGCCGGCGGAGGCGCCGTCCTGGTTGACGGCGGTCGCCAGGATCACCCCATGCACGGGGTCGCCATCGGCAAGGGCGCGGGCCAGCGGCTTCAGCACCAGGGCCACCGCACCTTCGCCGGCGCCGGTGCCGTCGGCATCGGCGGCAAAGGCATGGGTGCGGGCGGTGCTGCTTTCGATGGTGAAGCGGGCGCCGTCACCCTGGGGAACCAGGATCAGCCGCGCCGCCCCGGCGATCGCGACATCGGCCACGCCCCGCACCAGATCGCGGCAGGCGGCATCCACCGCCACCAGCCCCGAGGAGCAGGCGGTGTCGACCAGGCTCGCCGGCCCGTGCCAGTCGTTCAGGAAACCCAGCCGGGTTGCGATGTTGGAGGGCACGTTGAGCGCGAAAGCCTGTTCCAGCCGCGCACCCGAAAGATGGCGCAGCGCCTGGCGGTGCAGCGGGTTCGCATTGCCGCCGACATGAACCGCGACCCGGGCGCCCTTCAGCGCCGTGCCGCCGAGGCCGGCATCTTCCAGCGCCCGTTGCGCGGTTTCCAGGAACAGCCGCTGTTCGGGGTCGAGCAGGGCGGCATCGGCGGGGGAGAAGCGGAAGCGCCGGGCGTCGAACCCGTCGATATCGGCAAGCCAGGATGCCTCTCGCGGTGCGGCCGGCATGGCGATCCCGGCGGCGGCGGCGATGCGGCGGGCGCTGTCGATGCGTGTCGCGGGCAGCTGCCCGATCCTGTCGGCGCCGGCCGCGACATCCCGCCAGAAGCCCGCCAGATCCTCGGCGCCCGCCACCTGCAGGCCGATGCCGATGATCGCGATCGCCCCGTCGGTCGATGCGGCCGCTTCCGTGCGGGCCGTGGTGTCGTCATCGTCCAGCAGGGCGGCCTGGGCGGTGATGGTCGATGCCGCGAACAGCCCGGCCAGGCTGAACCGGCCCGGCCAGCGCGCTTCCAGCCGGTCGTGCAGCCGCAGCAGCATCAGCGAGCTGCCGCCCGCCTCGAAAAACCCGTCATCGGGGCCGAACACCGCCTCGGGCGGCAGCACCTCGCGCCAGATCCGGGTGATCTCGGCCTCGGCCGGGCGGGCCGTGCGCGCGGGCTTCACCACGGCGCCGGCGGCGAGCGGCATGCCCGAGAGCGCCTTGCGGTCGACCTTGCCGTTGGGCGACAGCGGCACCTGATCGATCCGGAACCAGCGGGTCGGGATCATCGCCGCCGGCAGCCGGTCGGCGAGTGCCGCGCGCAGACCGGCAGGCGTAAGCCCGTCCGAGCCGATCACCCAGGCTTCCAGTTCGGCCAGGCCGTCGCGCCGGCCGACCCGCACCAGGCCGCGCACCACGCCCGGGCAGGCATCGAGCGCGGCTTCGACCTCGGCCGGTTCCAGCCGCACGCCGCCGATCTTCACCTGATCGTCGATCCGGCCCAGATACTCGACCACGCCGTCGGCCGTCCAGCGGCCCAGATCGCCGGTGTGATAGATCCGCATGCCGGCGACATCCGGATCGGGGCGGAAACGTTCGGCGGTCAGATCCGGCCGGCCGCGATAGCCGCGGGCGACCTGGGGGCCGGCCAGCACGATTTCGCCCGCCACCCCCGGCGGCAGGTCGCGGCCGCTGCGGTCCAGGATCAGCACCCGGGTGTTGGCGACCGGGCGGCCGATCGGCACCGATCTGGCCGCCGGATCCCAGGGCGTGCAGGGCTGCCAGGTGACGTCGACGGTGGCCTCGGTCGGCCCGTAGAGATTGTGCAGCGCCGTGCCGAAGCGGGCATGCAGCAGCCGGTCGAAGCGGGCGGCGGTCGCGGCATCCAGGGCCTCGCCGCTGGCGAAGACCAGGCGCAGCGTGGCAAGGTCCGCGGGCCTGATCCGGCCGTCGTCCAGCGCATCCAGGAAGGCACGCAGCATGGCCGGCACGAAATGGATCACGGTGACGCGATGCTCGCGGATCGCCGCCGCCAGCGCCTGGGGGTCGCGCTCGATGCCCGGCGGCGGCACCGCGACGGCGGCACCGGTCCAGGCCCACCAGATCAGTTCCCAGACCGAGACGTCGAAGCCGGCCGGGGTCTTCTGCAGGATCACGTCGCCGGTACCGGTGGACCCCGGGCCGATGGGGAAGGTCTCCTGCATCCACAGGATGCGGTTGGCGAGCGCCCCCCGGGTGATCTCCACCCCCTTGGGCCGGCCGGTGGAGCCCGAGGTGAACAGCACATAGGCAAGGTCATCCGGCCCCGCCGGCACGACCGGCGGATCGGCCAGGTCGTCGCCGGCCAGGATCAGCCGCGCAGCCGGCAGGCCGGCGGCGTTCTCCGCATCGCTCAGGAACCAGGGCTCGCCCAGATCCTCGATCATATGCGCCCGGCGCTGCGGCGGCAGGTCGGGGCTGAGCGGGCACCAGGCGGCACCGGCGGCCAGCACGGCATGGATCGCGATCAGCAGCCCGGGGCTGCGCGGCAGCGCCACCGCCACCACATCGCCCGGCTGCACGCCGGCCGCCAGCAGCCGGCGGGCCAGCCCGCCGACCCGGCGGTCGAAGCCCCGATTGTCGAGGGTGAGGCCGGGGGCGATCAGCGCCGGGGCGGCAGGATCGCCCGCAAAGCGCAGCTGCGCCAGGGGGCGGCTGGTGTCGAAGGGCCGGGCCGTGCCGTTCCAGCGATCGAGCGCCGCCCGGTCGGCATCGGTCATCAGCGGCAGTGCCCCCAGCGGTCCCTCGCCCAGGCCGGGTGCCGTGGCCAGTGCCGCCAGCCGCCCGGCCAGGCTGCGGACGGTGGCCGTCTCGAACAGCTCGGTCGCATATTCCAGATGCAGGCGGATCGCGCCGCCCTCGCGCTGGAAATGGAAGGAAAGGTCGAATTTGGCGAAGGGCAGGATGCAGTCCAGCGGCCGGACCGTCAGCCCCGCCATCGCCGGCATGGCCGGCATGTCGTCCTGCCAGGTGACCAGCACGTCGAAGAGCGGGTTGCGCGCAGGGTCGCGATCGGCGCCAAGCGCCTGAAGCACCGCTTCGAACGGGGCATCCTGATCGGCCACCGCCTCGGCCAGCCGGTCGGTGGTGATCGCCAGATGATCGGCGAAACGGGCGGCCGGATCGATCGACTGGCGCAGCACGACGGTGTTGACCAGGAAGCCGACCAGGTCTTCCGGCACGGGCGCCCCCCGTCCGGCGACCAGCAGGCCGAGGGCGATGTCGCGCGCGCCGGTCAGACGGTAAAGCAGGGTCTGAAGCAGGGCGGTCAGCACCGCGAAGGGGGTGACGCCTGCCCGGGCAGCCAGACGGTCGATCGCGGTGGTCGCGGCGGCGGGCAGGGTCAGGCTCAGAATGTCGCCGGCGAAGCTGCGCACCGCCGGGCGGGGGTGATCGGTCGGCAGGTTGAGCGGCTGGGGCGGCGGCGTCAGCCGGCTGCGCCAGCGGTCGATCAGGGCGCGGCCCTGGGCGCTGGCGGCGCGCGCCCGCTGCCAGACGGCGATATCGGCGAACTGGCGGGCGGGCGGCGGCCGATCGTCCGGCCGGCCGTCCACCGCACCGGCATAAAGCCGGCCCAGATCGCGGAGCAGCACCGGCAGCGACCAGCCGTCGGCGATGGCATGATGCAGGACCAGCAGCAGGCGGTGGTGGTGTTCGTCGATGCGGATCAGCACCGCCCGGGCCAGCGGTTCGGTGGCCAGGTCGAAGGGCCGCGCAATTTCGCGGGCGACCGCCTGGTCGGCTGCGGTCGCATCCAGGCGGAGCCGGCAGGCGGTCAGGGCGCCCGGTGCCGCCACGATCTGCCGCACGCCATCGCCATCCTGCGGGCGGGTGACGAAGCGGGTGCGCAGGGCGTGATGGCGGGTTTCCAGCCCGACCAGCGCCCGATCCAGCGCATCGGGGTCGAGAGGGCCGTCCAGCGCCAGCAGCATCGGCACCGAATAGGTCGCCAGCCCGGGATACAGCCGGTGCAGCACCCAGAGCCGCAGCTGCCCGGGGGAGAGCGGGTGCTCGGTGCCGGTGGCGCGGGGGATGGCCGGTTCCGCCGCTGCCGCGGGCAGGCGGTCGAGCAGGGCTGCGATCGCGCGCACGCTGCGCGCGGCCATGATCTGCGCCAGCCCGGGGCGCCGGCCGGTCGATGCCTGAAGCAGGGCGGAAAGCCGCATGGCGGCCAGGCTGTGGCCGCCCAGATCGAAGAAATCGGTATCGCTCTCGATCCGGACCCCGGGGAACAGGCTTTCGAAGGCGCCGGTCACCGCCCGGGTGAAGCCCGTAGCCGCGACGGCGGGCGGGGTGACGGGGGTGGCTGCGGACAGCATCGTGACCGCCTGCCGGCGATCGGCCTTGCCGTTGGCATTGACCGGCAGCCGGTCGACCAGCCGGAAACGTTCGGGAACCATATAGGCCGGCAGCCGTGCTGCGATGGCCGCCCGCCAGCCGGCCTCGTCCGCCTCGTCGGCCGCGATCAGCGCCGCCAGGATCTGATCGGCGCCCTGGCCCACGCCCACCACCACCGCCTCGCGCACGGCGGGCTGCGCGGTCAGGATCGCTTCCACCGCGGCGGTTTCGATCCGCTGGCCGCGGATCTTCAGCTGACCGTCGCGCCGGCCGCCGAAATCGATGGTGCCGTCCGCCCGCCAGCGCGCCCGGTCGCCGGTGCGATAGACCAGGGTCTCGCCCGTCCCGCTCAGGGTGACGAAGGATTTCGCCGTCAGATCCGGCCGGCCGGCATAGCCGGTCGCCAGCCCGTCACCGGCGGTGACCAGTTCGCCCCAGAAGCCGATCGGAAGCGGCTGGCCGCGGCCGTCGACGATATGCACCCGCGTGCCGGGCACCGGCCGGCCGATGGGCACCGGCCCGCCGTCCAGATCGGCGGCGGTGATCCGGTGGATGGTGGTGAAGGTGCCGTTCTCGGTGGGGCCGTAGGCGTTGTAGAGCGCAAGCCCCGGGCAGGCGGCCATCGCCCGGCGGACATGATCGGGGCTGATCACCTCGCCGCCGGTCATCAGCCTGTCGAGGCCGGCGAAGGTGCCGGGCCGCTCGTCGACGATCTGATTGAACAGGCTGGTGGTGATCCACATCGTATCGACGCCGTCCTCGCGGATCCTGCGCTCCAGCAGCGGCGGGTCGAACATGGTGGTCGCCGGCAGCACCCGCACCCGGCCGTGATTGAGCAGCGGCGCCCAGAGTTCCAGGCTGATCGCATCGAAGGCCATGGGCGCCGCCTGGGTCATGCAGCCCCCGGGCCGGCAGAAGCCGCCATAGGCGAGGCGCAGGATCGCCCGATGCGGCACCACCACGCCCTTGGGCATGCCGGTCGAGCCCGAGGTATAGAGCAGGCAGGCGGGATCTTCGGGGCCGCGCGGGCCGGGGGCCAGGTCGGCCCGGCCGGTCGGCAGCGGGATCAGCGTGATGTCGGGGGCGAGTGCGGCCCAGCGGGCCAGGCCCGCACCATCCGCCACCAGCGCCGTGCAGCCGGCGGCGGCCAGCAGCTCCCGCGCGGTCGCCACCGGGAAAGTGGCGGCGAGCGGCAGGAAGGCGTTACCGGCCCAGATGATGCCCATCAGCGCGGTGAGACCATCGGGATCGCGTTCCACCGCCAGCGCCACCGGTGCGCCGGGCCGCACACCCGCGTCGGCGAGGGCTGCCGCGACTCCGCCCAGCCGGGCGCGCAGATCCCCGGCCGCCAGGGCGCCTTCATCATGGACAAGGACGATGCGGTCCGGATCGGCCCGGAGCACCTGGTCCAGCTGCTGCCCGAGGCCGGTGTCGCGCGGCCAGGCGAAGTCGGTGGCGTTCGCTGAGGCGATGACCGCGCGATCCTCGTCACCCAGCAGGTCCAGCCGGTCCACCGGGGTGGCCGGATCGGCGGCGGCGGACGCAATCAGCCGGGTGATCATTGTCTGCAGCCGCCCGATCCAGGCGCTGCCGAAGCGGGCCGGGTCGTATTCGATGTTGAGTGCGGCCGCATCGCCCTGCCACATCAGCCCGATCAGCAGCGGGAACTTGCCGGTGGCGAAGGAGATGTCGGCGGCTTCCAGCGCCGAGAGGTCGTTCTCCAGCGTGCAGACCACATCGATCGGCTCGGGGCCGCGGCCAGGCACCACGCGCGCCCAGTCTGCCGACAGCCGGGAGAGCGGATAATCCTGGACGGTCAGCACCTGAGAGATGTCGCGGCCGATCCGCCGGGCCAATTGGGACAGGGCCTCACCCGCGGTCGGTTCAACAACCACAGGAAGCAAATTCACAAAACACCCGATGGCATCGGTCGTGTCGCGGCGGCCACGCCCGGCAAAGGCGATGCCGATCGACAACCGTTGCGTGTCTTCCAGAATTCGCCAAAGGGCTGTGGTTGCAATGGCGGTCCAGACCGCCGTGGGCGTGGCGCCCCGGCCGGTCAGGCCGTGCAGTGCCCGGGCGGTTTCCGGTGTCAGCCGGATCATCGCCCGGCGGCCGTCTCCCGGCGGGACCGGATCCGGTTCGGCGGCAAGGGCCCGTTCGGGCAGCCGGGCGAGGCGCGGGGCCCAGAAGGCGCGCGCGGCCTCTTCCGCCGCCGCGTCGAGCGCACCGGGATCTGCCGGCGCCGGCGGCGGCAGGGGCTGCCCGGTCAGCAGGGCGGTCAGCTCCCGCTGGAACACGGCCCGGCTTTCGCCGTCGAAGACCAGATGATCGGCCACCACCCGCAACCGCTCGGGCTGGCCGGCATCCCAGCCGAAGCGGATCAGCGGCCCCGTCGCCGGGTCGAAGGGCGCCAGCATGTCTGCCGCATCGTCATAACCGGCCAGCCGGATCGGCGGCACCGGCCCGACCCGCTGCATGACCTGTCCGCGGGCGTCCTCGGCGAAGGTCGAGCGCAGGGCCGGATGCCGGTCGAGCAGCCGGTGCAAGGCCTGTTCAAGTACAGCTGCCGTGGTCCCGGCCGGCAGGTCGCAGATCAGCCCGATGGAATAGCTGGTGCCGGGCCCGGCATCGCGGCGGGCAAGCCATTGCCCCTCCAGCCGGGCCGGCAACCGAAAAGAATTTATTTCTGTCGATGAATCACCCTTTGTATGTTCGGTCTCTTCGGCCGCGGCCGCCTTGACCGGCGCGTCGGCGGTCGCCGCCTCAAGCCGCCCGAACAGATGGCCGACCAGGGCTGCGGCCGAGGGATGGCCCAGAATGTCGGCCACGGTCACCTCGCGGCCGCTCAGCCGGCTGAGCGGCGCCACCGCGCGGATGGCGCGCAGCGACTGCAGCCCGTGGGCGGTGAGATCGTCGTCGGCGCTGAGCCCCGGGGCATCCAGCAGGCCGGCGAACAGCCGGGTGACTTCGGTTTCAAGCGCCGTGCGCGTGGCGGTGTCGATCAGCGGTATCGCCGGCTGCGGCGGGATCGTCGCGGCGATGTCGAGGGGTGACGGCAGGTCGCCCGCCGGCAGGTGATCCACCGGCTGCGTCGGATCGGCGAGGGCGGCATCGAGCATGGTTTCGAATGCGGCGGCCAGCCTTTCCACCCGGGCCTGGTCGATGCGGGCGGGCGGAAAGCTCCACTGCATGTCCGAGGCATCGGCGGCGCCATAGGTCCGCAGACAGGCCATCACGTCGTGCAATTCGCCGAAGATCGAGTCCGCCACCCGCACCTGCAGCCCGTCGAAGCCATAGGTCGCGGGCAGGTCCATGGCATTGAAGATCGCGCCGCGGCTGGCCGGCCTGTCGGGGATGAAGCCGGCCTCGGGCCAGCGCATCGGTGCCAGGCGCATATGCCGGAGGTCGCGGCGGGTCATGGCATCGATCCGCCGGGCGAGCCCGGCCAGGCTTTCGGTTCCGTCGATCCGGGTGCCGGTCGGAACGGTATAGGCGAATTCGCCCGGGGTGCGCCGCTCCGCGCGCCCCATGCGATTGCCGAGCGGCATGTTGCAGACGGGCGTGTCGGTGCCGGCCACCCGACCTAGCAGCACCAGAAACAGCGCCAGTGCCAGGCTGCTGCGCGAGGTGAGGCCATGCGCGCGCGCCACCTGGTCCATGGCCGCCAGCCGTGCCGCGCCGAGCGGGCGGATCACCGATCCGATCCGCCCGTCGGGGCGGGCGGCGGCGGTGGCTGCCGGCCGGAAGCCGGCCGCCGCCGGCAGCCCGTCCAGACGGCTGCGCCACCATGCGGCATCGGCTTGGGCGCCCGTGCCGGCGGCATGGGCGGCTTCGCGCGCCAGATGGTCGGTGAAAGCCGGCAGATCCGGATCCGGCAGGGCTTCGCCGCGGATGAGGGCGGTATAGATCCGCCCCACCGTGCCGGCCAGAATCATGCCCCCCTGACCGTCCAGGATCAGGTGATGATAGCAGCGGATCCAGCGATGGCGATCGGGCGCCAGCCGCAGCAGCTGATGGCGGCAGAGCGGCCCGTGGGCGGTGTCGAAGGGGCGGGCCTGCAGGGCTTCGAAGGCTTCTCTGGCGAGCAGCTCGGGGTCGTCGGCGTCCGACAGGTCGATCCGGGCGAAATCAAACCGGCCGGGCGCATCGGCGAGCCACTGCCAGGGGATGCCGGTCTCGTCGACCATGAACCGCAGCCGCACCACCTCTGCCGCCTGATCGGTCAGCCGGATGGCGGTGCAGAGCGCCGCGGGGTCGAGCGGCCCGTCCAGATCGATCCGGTCGGCGATGTTGTAGCCCGCAGGGCCCACCCCGCCCGACATCAGATCGGCCCAGATCCCCGCCTGCGCACCCGACAGCGGCAGCGGTGATACAGCTGCGGCCTCTGCGATGGTCTCTGCCGCCGCATCCTGCCGCCCGCCCGGACCTGCCCGACCGATCACACTCACGATAGCCTCCCGCTGCCCGATAGCCTTGGCCTGCCGATCAGACAGCCTGCAGCCTCTATTGGGGAGCAGAGTAAGGTGCCGGTTGTGTCACTCGCAAGTCGGGTGCTTGGCAAAAATCGATCATCATTGACCCGACGATGCGGCATGTCTGCACGGTCCGGGCCTGCGGCGCCCGTCCGCGGCCATTGCCTCTCGTCCGGCCGGCATACCGGAGCTCTCCGGGACGGGTGCCGGAAGCGACGCCTGGCATCATTACAAGGGCTGCAAATATTCAGCACAATTGCACGATTCGTGAACGGCGTAGCGTTCTGCCATATGTTCCGCAATTTAATCCAATCTTCATCAAATTGAGGATAACTAGCTCAAATTGGCATGAATCCGGCCCGCCGGCAGGCGGCCGACGCGAAAATGTAAGCGCATACACATATCGGGAGGCAGGATGTTCCTACAAAGCTGGATGCGGCGCCGATTGGCCGTGAAGATCGTCGTGCCGGTGCTGCTGGTCCTGAGCCTGGGGCTGGGCCTGTCGACCTGGTTCGGCGCCTCGCGCGGCGGCGAGACCATCGAAGATCTGAGCGAAACGGTGGTCGAAGGCGTGGCCGGCGAGGCCAGGGAACAGGTTGCCGGCATCATCGACGGCGCTTTCGGCGTGGGCCGCGGCATCGGTGCCACCGCATCCGGCGCGATCGCGGCCGGCAAGGCCGATCGCGCGGCCATGATCGCCATGCTGAAGCTGCTGCTTCAGGACAATCCCAACCTGGTCGCCACCTGGATCGCGTTTGAGCCCGACGCCTTCGACGGCGCGGATGCCGCCCATAAGGGCCAGCCCGGCCATGACGCGACCGGCCGTTTCATTCCCTATGTCTCGCGCAGCGGCAGCACCATCAATCTGGACCCGCTGATCGATTACGAGACGCCGGGGGCGGGCGATTACTATCTTCTGGCCCGCAATACCCGCCGCGAGCAGATCATCGAGCCCTATTTCTACGAGATTGCCGGCAAGCAGGAGCTGATCACCACCCTGGCGGTGCCGGTGGTGCGGGACGGCCGGGTGATCGGCGTTGCCGGCGTCGACCTGAAGCTGCCGGTGCTGAACGACCTTCTGGCGCAGATGAAGCCCTTCGGCACCGGTACCGTGTCGCTGATCTCGACCGGCGGGCTGTGGGTCGCCTATCAGACCCCGGCGGAGCTGGGCAAGCCGGTCGCGAATGTCGAGCCCGAGCTTGCCGATGCGATCCGCGGGGCCGACGGCGGCACGATGATCTTCGAGGACAAGCCCCAGGCGGTGACCGGCACGCTGGTGCATCGCATCGTGCTGCCGGCCCGTTTCGGCAAGGTCGATACCCCCTGGTTCGTGACCGTCGACGTGCCCGAGGATGAAATCAGCGCGCCGGTGGATGCGTTGACCCGCGGGCTCGTCACCACCGGCCTGGTGGTCGTGGCGGTCCTGGGGCTGGTGATCGCCCTGCTGATCCAGCGTCTGGCGGCCGCTCCGGTCGGCCGGCTGACCGCCGCGGTGCGCCGGCTTGCCGCCGACGAAACCGATGTGGTGGTGCCGCTGACCGGCCGTGCCGACGAGCTGGGCGTGATGGCAGGCTCGATCGACTATTTCAGGGACCGGCTGGTCGAGGTGAAGCATCTGCGCGAAGAGCAGGAGGCGGCCAAGGAACGCGCCGCCGCCGGGCGCCGGGCCGAGATGATGCGCCTGGCCGGCACGTTCGAGACCGCGATCGCGGGGGTGGTCGACGGTGTTGCGCGCGCCGCCGGCGATCTTCAGGCCAATGCCACCGAGCTGTCGGGCACGGCCGACGAGGCCAGCCGCCAATCGGCGGCGGCGGCGGCGGCGACCGGTCAGGCGTCGTCGAACGTGGCCATGGTCGCCGGTGCGGGCGAGGAACTTTCGGCCTCGATCGCCGAGATCAGCCGTCAGGTGGCGGAAAGCTCCACCGTCACCCGCCGGGCGGTGGAGGATGCCGAGGCCACCGGCCGCACGGTCGAGGGCCTGGCCGATGCCGCGCAGCGCATCGGCGGCATCGTCCAGCTGATCAGCGACATTGCCGCCCAGACCAATCTTCTGGCGCTGAACGCCACGATCGAGGCGGCGCGCGCCGGCGATGCCGGCAAGGGCTTCGCGGTGGTGGCGAGCGAGGTGAAGAGCCTGGCCGACCAGACCGCCCGCGCCACCCAGGACATCTCGGCCCAGATCGCCGGCATGCAGCAGGTGACGAAGGGTGCGACCGAGGCGATGACCCAGATCCGCGCCACCATCGCCCGCATCGATGAAATCTCCACCGCCATCGCGGCTGCGGTGGAAGAGCAGTCGGCCGCCACCAGCGACATCTCCACCAACGCCCAGCAGGCGGCGCGCGGGGTCGACGAGGTGTCGCGCAGCGTCACCGGCGTCAGCCGGGTGGCCTCGGAAGTGGGGGCCACCGCGGGCCGGGTGCTGGCGGCTTCGTCCGACCTCTCCACCCAGTCCGACGCGCTCCGCCGCGAGGTGGGGGCGTTCATCGAGGGGGTGCGGCGGGCGTGATGTCGGGGGCGTGATCGGGTGGGGCCGCTTATTCCGGCGGTCCCACCAGCAGCAGCCGGGCCGGCGTTTCGGCCACCGCCTCGTGAATGGTGCCCGCCGGCACGATCAGATGGTCGCCGGGGCCGAGCAGATGTTCGGTCCCGCCCGTCCGGGCACGGAGGCGGCCGTCCAGCACCACGACCAACTCGTCGGCCATAGCGGCATGGGGCGGGATGGCGCCGTCCACCCGGGCATCGACCACCAGCAGCGGCGCGGTGGCGGGGCCCAGGCGGGCGGTGATCCGTCCATGGAAGCCGGGCATGGTGATTTCGGCGCCCGGCATCGCCGGCATCACCGGCTTGCGGGCGGTGATCAGATAGCCCACCTGGCGGACCGGCTTCACCTCGCCCGGGATCAGCCCCACCGCCGCCATCCAGCCGGCCAGCGTGTCGGGGGCATCCAGGCGCATGCGGGCGGCCACCGGGCCGAACCAGCGTTTCAGCATCGCCGCCTGTTCGGGCGGGGTGGTGACGATGCCGAGCCGGCCGCCGGGGGCCAGCACCCGGGCCATTTCGGCGATGGCCGCCTGCGGTTCGGGGAAGAAGAAGAAGGCGTTGAGCGAGGTGACCAGGGTAAAGGCCGCATCCCCGAAAGGCAGGCGGGCGACATCGCCCTGGTGCAGTTCCAGCCGGCCGGCGGCGAGGGCTGCGGCATTGCGCCGCCGGGTTTCCGCCACCATGTCGGGGCTGTGGTCGAGCCCGGCCGCGCCGGCCCCCCGGGCCAGCACCCGTTCGAGGAAAACGCCGCCGCCGCAGCCGAGATCGAGCAGCCGGTCTTCCGGCCCCGGATGCAGGGCATCCAGCATCATCGCGAAGCTGGTCTCGTGACCGGCGGGGTGGCGGTAGATCAGCCGGCCGATCAGCCCGCCGGGGCGGCGGGCAAGGCGATCGGTCAGGCGGTCCATGAAGGTCGCGCTCATGGGGATATGGCCTTGCAGAGGGTCGGGGATCAGGGGGCGGATCGGTCGTCGAGCTGTCGCAGCGCCGGGCGGGCGAGCATGGCGCGGGTGACGACGAGCCCCGCGGCACCGGCCGCAAGCACGGCGGCCAGCGCGCCCGCATAGCCGGTTCCGGCGGCGATGCCGGTGGCGACGCCGCCGCTCAGGGTCTCGCCCGCCACCTGTGCCGCCTGGGGGATGGTGACATCGGTTCCGGCCTGGCTGCCGCGTGCGGCGAAGCGCATCATCAGCGTGGCGGCCGCGGTGGTGGCGGCCCCGCCGGCGGTGCCGAGCAGGATGGATGCCGGCAGCACGACCGCCAGATCGGGGGCCACCAGCCCCGCCACGGGCAACAGCCACAGGCCGAGGGCGGCAAGTGTGAGGACCAGGGCCGAGACGAGGGTCGGGCCGGTGCCGTGGCGGCCGATCATCCGCACCGCCAGCGGGCAGCCGATCAGGATCATCGCCAGGCTGCCGGCGATGCCGGTGAGCCCGATCCGGTCCAGCGCCATGCCGGCATCGGTCAGATAGAGTTTCGACAGGGCGAGCCCGCCGGAATAGGGCAGCGCGAAGCCGATGCCGGCGATCAGCACCGGCCAGGCGCCCGGCCGGCGGAAATAGGCGCGGAGCCGCGCCGGATGGCGGTCGTCGTCGGTCGTGGCCCGGGGTTCGGCCCAGGCCAGCACCGGCAGCAGGGCGGCGATCAGCAGCCCGGCCAGGACGGCGAGCGCGGCTTGCACGCCGATATGGCCCGAGGCCCAGAGCAGCCCCGATCCGCCGAGCATGAAGCCCGCCATCATGCCGCCGCTTTGCAGCGCATTGGCGCGGGTCAGCCGGCCGCCATGCAGCCGTTCGGCGGCCAGCCCGTCGGTGGCGGTGTCCTGGGTGGCCGAGGCGACGGAGGCGATCAGCGTCAGCGCCACCACCGGCAGGGCCGCCGCCTGCCAGTCGGTGATCATGGCGAGACCGGCCATGGCGGCTGCCAGGATCAGCTGCATGGGGATGATCCAGGCGCGCCTGCGGCCCAGGCGCGCGCTGCCGCCCAGATTGTCGACCAGCGGCGCCCAGAGCGGTTTCAGCACCCAGGGCAGCCCTGCGAGCGACACCCAGGCGATCACCTCCAGCGGCACGCCCGCCTGGCGCAGCAGCACGGGCAGGGCTTCGAAGGCGAAGCCGATCGGCAGGCCCTGCGCCAGATAGAGCGCGCCGATCAGCAGCAGGCCGGGGGCGGGAGAGGTGGCAGGACGGGTCATGGCGCGCTCACCACCGTCCGGTCAGGGTCAGGCCCAGGCTGCGGCCGCGCCCGGCGACGCCGACATCGCTGCCGCCCATGTCGTAGTAATAGGTCAGATACTCTTCATCGAAGAGGTTGCGGGCCCAGAGCGCCGCCGCCCAGGCGCCGGCATCGAAGCCGATCCGGCCGTCGACCAGATGGGTCTCGCCCTGGCGATAGTCCGAGGCGGGGGTGAAGCTCATCGACGAGCGCCAGGAATAGTCGACCCCCGCCACCAGATCGACCCCCGGCGCCACCGGCCGGGTGAGGTCGAGCCCAAGCGCCAGGGTATGTTCCGGCGCATAGGGCAGGTCCTGGCCGGAATAATCCGCGCCCTGAATGCTGTCGACGAAATCGTCGAACCGGGCGTTCAGATAGCCATAGGCCAGGCGCAGCCCCAGCCCTTCGGCGATCTGCGCCCGGGCCTCGACCTCGGCCCCTTCCGAGGTGGAACGGGCGGCGTTGCGCAGCACCCGGGTCAGCGGGCTGGTGTAGATCACCACCTGCTGATCCTTCCAGTCGTTGCGGAACAGGGTGAGGTCGATCGCCAGCCGGTCGTCCAGCCACAGGGTCTTAGCGCCGATCTCGAAGGTGGTGACGGTTTCCGGGTCGTAGCGGTTGATGCTGCCGTCCAGCTCCGGATAGGGGCTGATGCCGCCGGATTTGAAGCCGCGGGCGACGCGGGCGAAGGTGGTGACGCCATGGGCCACCGGCCGCCAGCTGATGGTCATCTCGGGCGAGAGATCGTCGAAATCGGCATCGCCCGACACCCGCATCGGCGCGCCCATCATCATATTGCCCGACGGGCTGGTGATCTCGGACGTGGTCTCTTTCCACTCGCGGGTATAGCGCAGCCCGGCGGCGACATCGACCGAGGGCAGCAGCCGCAGCCGCGCCTCGCCGAAGGCCGAGGCCGTGTCGGTGGTCTGGTCGAAACCGCTGCGGCTCCAGTCGGCGCGGGGTACGGTGGTATAATCGTAGAACTGCGCCGCCTTGAAATCCTCGCGCATGTAGAACAGCCCCGTGCTCCAGCCGAAGCGGCGGCCGTCCTCGGGGCTCGACAGGCGGAGTTCCTGCGAGATCTGGCGCTGTTCCTCGGTCTGGGCCTGGATGTAATAGGGCAGGGCCATGAAGTCGCCGTCGAGCACATGGTCCATGTCGTGGCCGCGGATCGCGGTCACCGAACTCAGCACCACCGCCCCCAGATCATGGGTCAGCCTGGCCGACAGCCCGGCGGTGTCCAGGCTGCGCTCGCCTTCGGTGTCGTGGGTGGAACGGTGATCGAAGGCGAGCGGCAGGGGCGCATAGGCGAGCCCGCCATCATCGCGATCGCGCGACAGATCCGCCCGGATCATCACCTCGGTCGCATCACTCAGCATGCCACCGATTGCGAGTTTCACCGCCTTGCGGTCGGTGCGCCCCAGGCGATTTCCCGAGGCATCGTCGCGGATGAACCCGTCGTCGCGGGTGAGGCCGACCACGGCGCGCACCGCCAGATCGGCCGCCGCGCCCGCATCGCCGAGCGGGGTGTCGAGCACGCCCTGCATCTCCAGCCGCCGGTCGCTGCCCAGACCCAGCGTGGCGGTGATCCCCGGATCGGCACCCGGCACCGGCGAGACCAGATTGACCGCGCCGCCGATGGTGTTCTTGCCGTAGAGCGTCGATTGCGCGCCGCGCACCACCTCCACCCGGTCCAGATCCTGAAACGCGGTCGGGTAGCCGTTGGGCCGGGCGATATAGACATCGTCGACGAACAGCCCGACGCCGGGCTGGCGGTCGACACCGCCGCTCATGCCCAGAGAGCCGATGCCGCGGATGGTCAGTGGCCCGCCCTGGGGGCTGAAGGTCGCGTTCGGCACCGCCCGCGCGGCATCGTCGAGATCGCGCACCCCCGCCTCGCCCAGACGATCGGCGCCGATCACCGTCACCGAAACCGGCGCCTCGCTTGCCTGCTCCGCCCGGCGGCGGGCGGTGACGGTCAGCGGTTCCAGGGTGACGGCGCTGCCGGCGGCGGCCTCGCCCGCCGCCTCTTCGGCAAGCGCGGGGGCCGGCATCAGCGGCAGGGCGGCGGCAAGGGCGGCGCCGGTCAGCAGACGGCGGGCCAGGATCGGGCGTCTTGGAGCAGATGGTGTCGGCGTGGTCATCTCTGGCATCCCGCAGGTCATATGCGAATGAGACGCATTAACGACCATAAGTCTGCCGCCGTCCATCGGAGCGGCTTTCGCGATCCGGACTCAGTTTTGCGCGTTTGCGCCGATGCCCGTCAGCACCGATGCCCTTCAGCACCGACGCCCGTCAGCGCCGGCGGTCGCAGGCGGCGCTGGGGGGCAGGCCGTGGTGTTTGCGGAAGGCGGTGGAGAAATGCGCCGGGCTGTAGCCGACGCGCCAGGCGGCTTCGGCGATGCCCAGCCCCTCGTCCTCGATCAGCCGGCGGGCCTCGTCCAGGCGGCGGGTCTTGACGAAGGCATAGACCGGGCTGCCGAACAGTGCCTGGAAGCCGCGGCCCAGCTTGCGGGCGTTGAGGCCCACGGCGCGGGCGAGATCGGGCACCGATGGCGGGGCGGCCAGATCGCGCAGCAGCAGCTCCCGCGCGGCATGCAGCCGCTCGATATCGGCGGGGGAAAGGGCCACGCCGTCACGGCCCGGGCGGTCGCCGCCCGCGCCGTCGGCCCCGCCCGCCCCGCCTGCCTCGCCCGCCTCGACCACATGGCCCAGCAGGTGCAGTGCGGCGGCGGTCAGATGCAGGCGCCGCGCCGTGGCCGGGCCGGTGATGCCCAGCATCCGCCAGACCAGGCCCATGGAGACCGGCACATAAGCCGCGGCCCGGCCGGCGCCCCCGGTCAGCCGCGCGCCTTCAGGCCCCAGCAGATCTTCCACCGCATCCGGCAGCACGCGCAGGAACACGCCGGCAATGGCACCATCGGCCAGGGCGGTGTGCCGGCTCTCGAACCCCTCGGCCGCCCAGAACCGGGCCGCCGACCCGGGCGCCCAATCGGCGGGCGCCGGCCCGCCATCGCGCATGCCGCCCGCACCTTCTGCCCCGTCGACCACCACCCGCCCGGCCGCCAGTGTGCCCAGCCACAAGCCCGGCGCCACCACCGACGACCAGCACTCGCCCTGCCGGATCCGGCTGCGATAGAGATAAATCTCCAGCCCTGCGGCGGCGACGGTTTCCATCCTGGGGCCTTTTCTGGGGGGAGAGGTCCCGGGATGATGGGGAGGGCAGGGGCGGGGTGTCAATCTGGATGACGAGCGGCCCCGCCTCCGGGTGATCCGCTCAACGCCTGAACAAGATTGCGGGCAATGCCGGGCAGTGCGGTGGTCTCCAGCCTGGCAGCTGCCGCATCGACGGCCAGGAGATCATCGTCGAGCAGATGGTCGAACTTGTTTTGAATCTTATTGCCGATCCGTTGCGCCAGGATCAGCGGATCCGGTGGCGGAGCGTCGGCGATCCGGCATAGCGCCTTCAGCACATCCCCGGGGTCGGCGCGCAGATCGAGCGCGACGCCGTCACCGGTCCCTCGAATGCCTTCGGCATCGAGTGCGAGCAGCAGTGTATTGCGCCTGATCGATCCCAGCCAGGGTAGCAGGATCATGCCCTTGTCGCCCGGCAGCATGCTGCATCGGGCAACATCATACCGGGTGAAAATCTCGCGGCCGGCCAGAAGTGCGTCGCGGGCACCGGCATCCAGGAAGGCCGGGATGTCATTCCCGCTCAGGACCGTGAACATCTCGCGGGCCAACCGGTCGTGCATGGGGCCGGCCTCCCCCCCGTTGAATGCCGGCGGCCGCCCGCCGGGAGCCGGCACCACCTCCAGCACACGCTCGGCGGCGCGAACTTCCGCCACGATCCATCGGCGGCCGGCGAAGATGATCATCATCTCGGGTGCAACCGGCCGGTCGAGGGGCAATTGGCCGAGGGTCTTTCTGCCGGTGACGACCCGGTATTCCTCAGGGGTCTGGAAGACCGCATAGAAGCTGTAATGGCTGACCAGCCGTTCACCCCGTTCACCCAGCATCAGCTCGGCCGTCGGCGCCTGTTCGATCAGCCGGACAGAGGGGTGGCCCAGGCGGCGGAGCAGGGCGGCGAAGGTACCGGCGGCCACCTTCCGGAATGGTCCTTCGACGCAGAGCAGCCGGTGGGCTGCCTGCGGCCGGATGCCACCGCGCTCGGCAATCAGGGCCAGCACCTGATGAGTGAGCGTGGAAAGATGCAGCGCCGCCGGTCCCGGCGGTTCACACCAACCCTGAAGCAACAGCCGCACGGCTGCGATCGCCTGAATCGTCGGCAATTGCAGCCGGTCGACCAGCGGTGTCTTCTCACCTGCATCCGGACCGGCGGTGTAGATGCGCAGGATCGCGGGCTTGCCCGCGCGCCGCCCCGATCGCCCCAGGCGCTGCCGCAGGCCGGCGATCGATCGGGGTGGGCCGATCTGCGCCACGCTTTCGACATCACCGATATCGATACCGAGTTCCAGAGTGGTGGTACAGATGGCGGTGGTGGGCAGGCTGCCGTCTCGCAGTCTGGCCTCCACCTGTTCGCGCAGGCCGCGCGCAAGGCTGCCGTGATGAGGAAAGAATTCTTCAGGCACGCCAAGCCGCTCACTCAGAACGCGCAACTTGTCGGCGTAACTCTCGACGGTCTGGCGGGCGCCGGCGAAGACCAGATTATGGCGCCCGCGCAGGGTTTTGAAGAGGTGGTCGGCGATCAGGGCCTCGGCGTCGGGGGCGGTCTCTTCGGTGGCATCGCGGTAGGTTCGTACCTGCAGGCGGATCTCGCGACCATCGGCCGTGCTGGTCAGCCGGGCGACGCCGGCGCCGTCGCCCGGACGCAGACAGTCTGCCGCCAGCCCGGCATCACCGATCGTGGCTGACAGGCCGACGCGCGGCACCCTGCGGTTCAGCGCCGCTTCCAGCCGGGTGAGCAGGGATTGCAGATGCATACCCCGCTCGGTACCGATGAAAGCGTGCAGCTCGTCGATGACGACATGACGCAGGCCGTTGAACAGGCGTGGAATGTCGAGCCCGCCACGTATGAACAGGGCTTCGAGCGATTCGGGCGTGATCAGCAGCAGGCCTTCAGGGTGGCGGCGGGCCGCCTGTTTGCGGCCGGCGTCGACATCGCCGTGCCAGCGCACGACCGGCACGCCCGCCATCTCGCACAGTCCGTCGAGCCGTCGGAACTGGTCGTTGATCAGTGCCTTCAGCGGCCCGATATACATCGCCTCGAACCCGCCGGGTGGCCCGGCACCGTCCCGGGCGAAGGCCGCCGCCGACAGGATCGGCAGGAAGGCTGCCTCGGTCTTGCCGGCGGCCGTCGCCGCCATCACCAGCACGTCCGGTCCGGGCGCGATCAGCAGGGGGACGGCATCGTCCTGGATATCGCGGAGTTCGTTCCAGCCCTGCCGCCAGATCCAGCGCTGTACCACGGGATGCAGCAGATCGAAAGAGCGTGCCGCGGGCCCGGATGAATCAGAGGCGGAAGGAGGCGAGGTCGTCATCCGCGTCACCGCCTGCCGTTGCGCCCTCCGTGGCGCTGGTGCGTGTACCCTCGTCGTCCCGGCCCTCGTCGTCCGAACCGGTGATACCGTCAATGGCGGTTGTGTCCTGTGCCGCCATCTCGTCGGCTGCCACGGGCACCTCGTCCAGCAGATCGGTCCATCGGCTGCCGGGGTTCTGTTCCAGCACCGACAGCAGGTTTACGAAGGCCTTCACCGTGTTGCGCGGCGTGCGGAAATAGGCGTCGCCGATCCGGGTGGAGCAGTGGTGCATGAAGGCCGTCAAGGCATCATCCGGCACCAGATGCCGGGCAGGATCGCCACCGGCGAAGACGGTGCGGATGTTGGCGAGCAGGACGTACAGATCCTCGGGCGTCAGCGATTGCAGCCGGATCACCGGGCCCGACAGATCCACCAGGCCGCTACGGGCGAAGCTGTTTTCTGCAAGCCGCGATTGCAAGGCGGCATAGCTGTAGAGGCCGCGGCGGGTGTCCATCAGGAATTCAGGCGTGCCCCCCATAACCACGCCAAGCCCGGCGGCGCCGCCTTGCAGCACGTCGTTCAGGATGCGGAGGATCTGCTCGTAATTGGCCGCGCGGGCCTGGGCGCTCTGCAGTTTGTAGAGATTGACCATCTCGTCCAGCACCACCAGCATGCCCTTATAGCCGGCCAGACGCACGAAGGCGGCCATCAGCTTCAGATGATCATAGACGCCGGCATCGTCGATGATGGTCCGTACCACCCCAAGTGCCGCCCGCGCCTCGGTCCGCGTCGACCATTCGCCGCGCAACCAGCGCAGTGCCGCAAGCTTACGCGCTTCGTCGCCTGCATCCGAGGCCCGGGCATATTCAGTGATCACTGCCGAGACGTCGTAGCCTGAGACCAGTTCCTCCAGCGGCGCCAGTTTTTCGCGGATCAGATCGGACGTTTCCCGCCCCTGGCGGGCGGCATCGTCATGAGATTTGCCCACGAAGCGTTCCACCACGCTGGCCAGCGCACCACCTTCCGGTCGGGTGCGGGTCGCCATGTTGCGCATCAGTTCGGCATAGAGCGATCGGGCCTGTCCGCCGCTGGCATGCAGCCGACGATCGGGCGCCAGATCCGCATGTACGACCACCAGCCCTTTTTCCAGCGCCACCAGCCGGACGAGGTTCAGGAAGAAGGTCTTGCCGGCGCCATATTCGCCCACCACCACGCGGAAGGCCGACCCGGCATCCGACACACGCTCCACATCGGAGACGAGAGCCGCAACCTCACGCGCCCGGCCGACCTGGATGTGGCGCAGGCCCAGACGCGGCACGACGCCGGCATTCAGCGCCTGGATGATCGCATCGCGATCCTTGCTTTTAATCGGGTGGGTCATGCCAGCTGTCCGCAGCTTTGGGAGAGAAGGGCGATATCGACCACCAGCGGGTCGCCGTCTTCCAGGATCGGAGCGTCGAAACGGTCGAACGCCCATTCGTTGAGGGTTTCAATGGTGCCGTCGGGCATCAGCCCGGCGGAGCGGCACAACTCGCTGAATGTCTCGCGGGGGATCTCGCCATGCGCCGCGATCTGCCGGAGCAGGGTTTCGTGGCGCCGGTCCAGCCCGTCGAAGGCATCACGATCGGTTCCTTCGTCCACTGCCGGCGCGGGTTCGGGCTCGGGTGGCGCTCCGGCCTGGGTCTCGTCGACGAAGATCCCGGACAGCAGCGCGGAAACCTGGGCGGTGTCGTGACGGATGCGTTCGATGCGCGACATGTCGAGCCGGACGCCGGACAACTCCTCGACGGGGTCTGGCGCCGGAGCTTCGGCCGGTGGCGGCGGTATGCGGCGCCCGGTTGCGCTGGTCGTTGCCGGCTGCACCACGCTGATCGCATCATCCTCCGCCTCCAGGGCATGAATATCGGCGAACAGTTGCGTCGGCTCCAGCCCCACCAGTTTGTAGAGCTTCTCCAGAAGCTTGAGTTCAGATACCGCGACCTGGCCGTCAGCGGCCGCCAGTGCCAGCAGAAAGGTCATGATCTCGTGGCGGCGGGCCTCGGGCAGTGCCGTCAGCCGGCCTTGGACGGAGGCGAGGGACGGGGGCGCTTTCAGCATCCGGGTGACATGGGCATCCAGACGGCGCCGTTCGGGAGCGGACAGATGCACATGCGCCGCTGCGAGCCCGGCCAGATGGCGTTCTTCCTCGGATGTCACGACGTCGTCGGCATGGGCGACGATGGCGCACAGCGTCAGGGCCAGGGCAGCAGCCTGATAGGCGTCTCCCGGCGTATCGGCGGTGGTGGCATCGGCCTGCGGAAAGAACACCACCAGTTCGTCGCGGCGCGGCGTGCGCGCGCCATGGCGCACATCCGGCTCCATGCCGAAGCCCAATTCTGCCGCCATCTCCGCCACTCCGCGCATTGCCGCCTTGCCGATGCGCTCGCCCGCCTCGACGCCGAAACGTGGCAGCGCCTCGGCTACGGTAACCACCGGCGACTGCATCAGCCAGGCCCGCAGCGCGCCCAGCGCGCCGCTCTCCATGTCGCGCAGTTCCGGCGGCAGAAGCAGCCGTGCCTGTACCGATCCCGCCGCTTCCGGATCCCGCCCCAGAAGCCGGCTGTAGGCATCGAGATCGGCGGTGCAGGTCTCGATCAGCGCCTGGGCGTCGGTGACCGGTTTGGTCAGACGTTCGATGCTGGGCCAGCGGCTGAAACTGCCTTCGAGTTTGACCTCGAAATCCTGGCTCGCGACCCGGTAGGCGAGCGTGCCGATATTGGTCCGCGGCCGTGCAAGCCTCAGCCCGCCCGGGTGAAGGGCGTCGAACCGGGCCCGGAACAGGGCACATAATTCGTCGAAAGCCCGGCGTGCCGGGGTTCGCAGGCGCGTTTCCGGATGATGGAGCGCCCAGGCCATCACCCACTCCGCATCCAGCGGCAGGCCGCGGTCCAGGCGATGGCCGATGCCCAGGATCAGCCATTGCGGCAGATAGAACCCGCCGGCAGCATCCAGAATGGGGCGCTCGGGAACGCCTTCGCCTTTCAGCAGGCTGACGGCGAACAGGAAGTCGCGGGAATAGCGTTCGAAGGCGTCGTTGGTGCCATAGATGCCGCGCAGGCGCTCGACTTCAGAGATGATTGCATCTGCGTCAGACATTGCGCGCTGAAGCAGGATCCGCCGTTCCAGACCGTAGAAGTAGATAAAGACGTAACCGATCGCTGCCCGTGGATCATTGCGTCCGGATGCCAGCCAGTCGAGAAAGGCGGCACGCTGATGGCCATCGAGCCGGGAATATGACGGCCAGTAGCCCAGATCGTCGATCGCGATGTCCGCGGCGTGCGGCGACAGCGGATAATCCCGGTCGATCAGGCATCTCGGCGCCGAATAGGGGTCGCGCCAGCTCCCGACATAGAACATCCCCCCGCCGATCGACCGCCCCCCGATGGTGACGACCTCGTGTCGTTCCAGCCAGCGCAGACCGTCGCCGGCCGGCCGGTGCTTTTCGGCGGGTGCGGGCGCAGGTAGAGGCGGTTGCCAGCTGCTCCGGGATGACGTGGTCGGCGGAGGTGCCGATGGCGTGACGGGGGCCGGTGTCCTGGTGGGTGCCGGCGTTGTGACGAGGGGGGGCTGCGTGGCCGGCATCGCCTCGCGCGGCTCCGCCTGTACCGGCCTGTCTGATCGCGGCGCGGCGCCGGTGTCCGCAGAGCGTTGCGGGTCACCGGGCTGCCGGCCGGTCCGTCGGCTTATGATCAGGGCGATCCACAGAACGATACCGGCGGCAACGATCCAGATCAGTATGTCGCGCTCCATATTCCACCCCGGTCGGCGCCATTCCATGTGTCAATGAGTTCACTCTAGTGTCAGCGCCGGCAATATAGCAACCACAGGGAATCAGAATCGCGCGCAAAGGGCGTATAAGGGACGGGCGTATGCCCCATATCAAACATGCCCCACCCACTCCCCCCGCGCCTTCAGCGCCTCGGCATAGCGCCGTCCGATCCGGGCGATGCGCTCGGGTGCGAAGTTCTGCTGGGCCAGCGCCATGCCGCGGTCGAAGACTTCCGAATAGCGGCGGATCAGGCCGTCGGGTGACAGGTCCAGGCAGGCGATGCCGTCGAAGCAGACGCGGGTGCCGGCCGCTTCCGGGGCGGTGGATCGATAGCTGAAGCGATAGCGGGCATAGGCGCGGCCGGGGCCGGCCAGCACGTCGTGGAACTGCCAGCGGAAATCGCAGCCGCCTTTGTAGAAGCCCGCCAGAATATGGGCGATACCCTCCGGGCCCTGTTCGGGGCCGAAGAAATAGTCGTCATAGATGCCGTCGGCGGTGAAGCAGGCGGCGAGCGCCGCGGCGTCGTTCGCCTCTACGGCGGCGGCGAAGCGGGCGAGCAGGGCGCCGGTGTCCAGGGTGGCCGCCCTGGTGGCGGTCGCAGCGGCGGTATCGGCAGAGATATCGGCGGTGGCGGTCATGGCGGTGTCGTCCTCAGTCCGGGGGAGCGGGCGGCGGTCCGTCTTGCGCCGCCTCATCCTCCAGTATGGATCAGCCCGGAAGAGACGTCATGCGGCCATCCCCTCCCCCGGTCAGCGGCCGAAGCGGTCGTGGAACAGATCCCAAGATCTGGGGCCGATGCGCGCGATGCGGGCTGCGGCGGCCTCCATCGCCGGCATGTCGTCCGCCCTGGCGGCGGTCTGCAGGGCCTGGCCGGCCGCCATCAGCATCATCAGCCCGCAATTGCCGGCGATCGAGATCATGTCATGGCCCACCCGGCGCAGATGATCGGGGTCGGGAACCGAGACGGCCTGTGCCACCTCCGCCAGCTGTTGCCGGCCCAGGGTTTCGAAGCTTGAAACCATCGATGCCCAGGTCTCGGGCGTGGTCAGCTTGCGCAGGGCGGTCATGGGGCCCTCGTCGATCAGGTCTTCGTCGGCCACATCCTCGCCGATCCCATCTTCTCCGGTCCCATCTTCGCGGGTCGGCCCCATGCCGCCCCTCTCGCTGCCGGGCACCGGTTCCGGCTGCCGTTGCGCCCAGCGGGCCGCGACCGCGAGCAGTTTTTCGGCGCGGAAGGGTTTGGGGACGAAATCATCCATGCCGGCGGCCATGTATTCCTCGCGCATGCCGCTCATCGCATTGGCGGTCATGGCGATGATCGGGACGCGTCGCCGGCCGGTCTCCGCCTCGGCGGCGCGGATGCGGCGGGTGGCTTCCATCCCGTCCATCACCGGCATCTGCACATCCATGAAGACCAGATCGACATCCGCCGCCGCACAGGCCTCGATCGCCTCGGCGCCGTTCTCGGCCACCGAGACGGTATAGCCCTGCTTCTCCAGGATGGTGGAAGCGACCGCCTGGTTGACGGCGTTGTCTTCCACCAGCAGGACCCGGCCGCTGACGGCGACCGCGGCGGCTGGCCCTGCCGTTGCGGGCAGTGCCAGGCCGAAGCTGCGGGCCAGCGCCGTGATCAGCTCGCCCCGGCGGATCGGCTTGGTCAGCACGGCGTCGAACACCCGCGCCGCCTCGGCCGTGGGGGTGGACGACGCGGCCAGGATCATGCGCACCGACTGAAAGCGCGGATGCAGCCTGAGCCAGGTGCCGAGCGTCGCGCCGTCCATGCCGCCCAGATTGAGATCGGTGATCACCAGATCGAAGGGCTGGCCGGCCTGGACCCTGTGCTCCAGCAGGCGCAGGCTTTCGGCCATGTCGGCGGCCTCGCTCAGCACCATGCCGAACTCGCCCAGGTGATGGGCGAGAATGCGGCGGTTGAGCGCCAGATCGTCGACGATCAGCGCCCGCCGGCCGCGGAGGCCCGAGACGAGACCGTCGGTTGCAACCGCCCGTGCCGGCGGGGTGCAGCGGTCGAGCGGCACCTCGAACCGGAAGACCGAGCCGCGACCGGGTTCGCTGTCCACCGATATGCTGCCGCCCATCAGCTCCACCAGCTTGCGGCAGATCGCAAGCCCCAGCCCCGATCCGCCGAAGCGGCGGGTGATCGAGGCATCGGCCTGGGCGAATTTATGGAACAGCCGCGCGGTCTGGTCGGCGGTCATGCCGATGCCGGTGTCGCTGATCTCGAACAGAAGGCGCCGGCGCATGCCCATGCGGCCGGCATCTTCGCAATCTTCGCCATCCATGTTGCCAACGTCTTCGCAATCTTCGCAACCGGCGGCCCCCAGGTCGCGCACCGTGACCGCGACATGGCCGCGTTCGGTGAACTTCACCGCATTGCCGGCCAGGTTGAGCAGGATCTGGCGCAGCCGCGTGGGATCGCCGGTCCAGCCGGCACCGGTGCCGGGTTCGGCCATGCAGATGATCTCGATACCCTTGTCGCGGGCCTTGGGCGCCAGGATGGCGGCGACGCCGTCCAGCAGGTCGGTCAGATCGAAGGGCAGGTGTTCAAGCTCGACCTTGTCCGCCTCCAGCTTCGAGATGTCGAGGATGTCGTCGATCACCCCCAGCAGGGCCTCGGCGCTGTCGCGCACGGTTTCGGCATAGCCGCGCTGCTCGTCGTCGAGCCCGGTGCCGAGCAGGATCTGGGTCATGCCCAGCACGCCGTTCATGGGGGTGCGGATTTCGTGGCTCATATTGGCGAGGAAGTCGGATTTCGCCTGGTTGGCGGTTTCGGCCACGATCCGGGAAAGCTCCAGGGCCGAGGCCAGGGCGGCAAGCTCGCTCGCCTGCTGTTCCAGCTGAAGATTGGCTTCGCGCAGCTCGATGATGGCGTGGTTGCGGGTGGTCAGGTCGGTGATCGCGCCCACGAACATCCGGCCTTCCTCGGTGACGAATTCGCCCACCGACAATTCGATCGGGAAGGTGCTGCCATCCTGCCGCACCCCCTCCAGCTCGCGGCCGATGCCGATCGCGCGGGGTGGGCTGCCGGCGATGTAGCGGGCGATGTCGCCTTCATGCGATGCCGCCAGCTCGGGGCTCATCAGCATCGACACGTTCCGGCCGATCATCTCGCCGGCCGGCCGGCCGAACAGCTTTTCGGTGGCGGCATTGACCATCGTCATGCATCCGCGTGCGTCGATCACCACGATGCCGACACCGACGGTGCCGAACAGCGCCTGCAGCCGCGCCTCGCTTTCGCGCAGCTGCACCTCCCGGCGCCGGGCATCGGTGACGTCCGAGAAGGTGACGACGCAGCCGTCGCCCAGCCGCACGGCCTGGACGCGGAACCAGCGTTCGCCATCGGCCCGCTGGGCGGCATGATCGAACAGTGCCGGCTCTCCGCTCTCCACCACCCGGGCGTAGCGTGCGACCAGATCCTCGCCCTCGCGGCCGCGCAGGCTGCGCAGGCTGCCGCCGATCGCGGCGGTGAGAGAGATGCCCGATTTGCGCTCGAAGGCGGCATTGGCCATCACGATCCGGAAATCGGTGATGTTGCCGGCATCGTCGCGCATCGGGTCGAGCGTCATGATCGCGTTCAGCGAGGCATGCATCACCCCGGCCAGCATGTCGCGCGCCTTCACCACCTCGGCCTGACGCCGGCGGTCATCGGTCACGTCCACGCAGCTGGCGACCAGGCCGCCGCGCTGCATGGGCCGAAGCCGGGTCTCGATCACCCGGCCGTCGGCATGGGTGGTCTCGAAGACTTCGGCCGCCATGTCGGTGCCGCCAGAGGGGTGACGCAGCCGGGCGAGATCGGCGGCCGCGCCCGGGGCACAGGCAGCCTCCACCACTCCCAGATCCTGGCCGACCGCCAGCTGGCCGGGGGCGATGCCGTGCAGCTCCTCGAACCGGGCATTCCAGGCCAGCAGCTGCAGATCGGGGCCGAAAGCGGCGATGCCGTTGTCGATGGTGTGGAAGACGGCATCCAGCAGGGCCTCGCGCTCTGCCAGTGCGGCCTTGGCCTGCATCTGTTCGGTCAGGTCGCGGCCCGACCCCCGAAAGCCGACGAACTCCCCGTCGGCACCGAAGACCGGCTCGCCACTGACCTCGACATGGCGGATGTGCCCGGCATTGTCGTACATGTCGTAGGCAAGGTTGCGGAAGCCGCGTCGTTCTGCCAGGGCCTCCACATAGGCGCGAAATTCGGGCTGCGACGGATCCACCGCCAGATCCCGGCGGTTGCGCCCGATCATGCGGGCGGGATTGAGGCCGATCTTCGTCACGCCCTTCGACATGGTGGTGAAGCGGCCCTCGGCATCGGTTTCCCAATACCAGTCGGAGGACAGCTCGGTCAGCGCCTTGAAACGGGTTTCGCGTTCGCCGAGTTCAGCCGTGCGCAGCGCCACCTGGCGTTCCAGATCGGCGGCCAGCCGTTCGGCGTCCACCGCCGACTGGCGCTGACGGGCCAGCCGCGTCAGATGCGTGTTCAGCAGGGCCGAGATCAGCAGGGCGATGACGGCGAGCGCCAGGATGGTGTGCAGCGGCTCGGCCAGGTTGAGACTGTCGGCAAAGCCCTCGCCGGCCCTGACCGCCACCTCCCAGTCCCGGCCGAAAATGGACATCCGCAGGGTTTCCTGAAGCACATGGGGGCCGTCGAACCCCTGTGTGCGGTAGAAATCGGCGGCGGCGGCATCTTCGGTGACGTCGCGGAGCGAGAGGTGGAGCAGGGCGTTCCCGGCATCCAGATCCCCCACATCCAGATCACGGAGCAGGTTGTCGATCACCAGCGGCGCGTAGGTCCAGCCGGTGGTGGCGGCGATCCGGCTTTCGGCGTCGGGCGGCGTGCTGCCGCCGGCATAGACCGGCAGCAGCAGCAGGAAGCCGCGATTGCGGGCGCCGGTCGCCTGGACCAGGGTGATGGGCGCGGTCAGCCTGGCGCTGCCGGTGGTCATCGCAGCTTCCGCCGCGGCGCGGCGGGCGGGTTCCGAGGCGATGTCGAGGCCGGCGGCACCGGCATTGGTGGCGGCGGGCTCTATATAGCGGATGATCCAGCTTTCGCCGTCATGTTCCTGCAACCGCCGGACGGCGAAGGATGGCCGCCCGTCCGCCCGTTCGCGTGCGACGAACGCCTCGGCCTCCGCGGCCGCCACCCGGGTGATGACCCCGAAACCAAGCGCGCCGGGAAAGGTCTCGGGCAGGTTGCGGCTTTCGGTGTAGAGCCGGAACCGGTCGAGCGTCATCTCGCGGTCGCCGCCGACCAGCAGGGCGCCGCGGGTGCCGGTCAGGCCGTATTCATAGGTCCGGATGTGATCGCCGATCTGCACCACGATGTCGGCCGCCGCCGCCCGAAAACGGTCGCGGGTGACCGCCCGGTTCGACTGATCCTGCAGAAGCCCGCCGATGATCGCGGCCAGCAGGCCCAGGGCCAGGACGATGAACACAGGCGGGCGCGGCCGCCGCGTCTGATCCGCAGCCCGGATCGCCCCGCCGATTTTATCTTCCGTCGCACTGGACACGGGTCGCCTTCCCGCATGATGAGTTCATCCCGGACGACAATCATAATCATCAAAGCGTCACGAAGCGGTTAACGACAGCGCAGTTTTATTCATGCATCACATAGTATTCAGTCACGGATGGCGGGAGCACCGCGATCAGCCCCGTTTTATGCTTCGGGAACTTGATCTCCATTGCATTGATCATCCTGCCGGCAAGATCTGTACCCGGTGGCGGGTGAGGGCGGCGGCATGGCTTGCATTTCGCGGCGCAGCAGGCTAAACCCGGTCGTGCTGCACTGCGGTGCGGCTCTTCCCTCCACGAATTTTGTGACGCGCCCCACCGATGTAGACCCGGACCGGTACCGCCCGCGACATCATCCGACCAAGCCCCGGCACCTGCCGGCGGATGGGCATTGTCGCGCCGTACCCTCGGCATTCCGTTCGTCCATCGCCCCTCCGCGTTCTCTCGTCCCCGTCTCAGAAGACCATCTCCCCGACCGGCGGCACCCGTTCAGCCTTCTGCTGCGGGGCGTTTGTGCCGCGCGGTCGCAAAACCGTCCGGAGACTTCGCCTTGACTTCTCATCCCTCCTCATCCGCCGGGCCGCGCAGCCGGCCCGGCGCCGAATGGTTCGGCAATATCCGCGGCGACCTGCTCTCGGGTCTGGTGGTCGCGCTGGCGCTGATCCCCGAGGCGATCGCCTTTTCGATCATCGCCGGTGTCGACCCCAAGGTCGGGCTCTATGCCTCGTTCTCGATCGCCGTCATCACCGCCATCGCCGGCGGCCGGCCGGGCATGATCTCGGCCGCGACCGCCGCGACCGCCGTGCTGATGGGCTCGCTGGTCCGCGAGCACGGGCTCGATTATCTGCTGGCGGCCACCGTACTGGCCGGCCTGCTCCAGATCCTGGCCGGGCTGATCCGCTTCGACTATGTGATGCGGTTCGTGTCGAATTCGGTGATGACCGGTTTCGTCAATGCGCTGGCCATCCTGATCTTCATGGCCCAGCTGCCGGAACTGATCGGCGTGCCCTGGATCACATACCCCATGGTCGCGGCCGGGCTCGCCATCATCTATCTTCTGCCCCGTCTCACCCGCGCCGTGCCCTCGCCGCTGGTCTGCATCGTGGTGCTGACGGTTGTGGCGCTGTCGATGGGGCTGGAGCTGCGCACCGTGGGCGATATGGGCGAGCTGCCCTCCACCTGGCCGGCTGTCCTGATCCCCGACGTGCCGCTGACGCTGGAGACGCTGAAGATCATCCTGCCCTATTCGGCCGGCGTCGCCATGGTCGGCCTGCTGGAAAGCCTGATGACCGCGCGGATCGTGGACGAGATGACCGATACCGGCAGCAACCGCCGCCGGGAATGCTATGGCCAGGGCATCGCCAACACCCTGACCGGGTTCATCGGCGGCATGGCCGGCTGCGCGATGATCGGCCAGTCGGTGATCAACGTGAAATCCGGCGGCCGCGGCCGGCTGTCCTGCTTCTGTGCCGGCGTGTTCCTGCTGCTGCTGATCGTGGTCACCGGTGATCTGGTGGCGCAGATCCCGATGGCGGCGCTGGTCGCGATCATGATCATGGTCTCGATCGGCACTTTCCGCTGGTCGTCGCTGAAGGAACTGGCGACCCATCCGCGGGTGTCGAGCCTGGTGATGGTGGCAACCGTGGTGACGGTGATCGCCACCCATAACCTGGCGATCGGGGTGGGCGTGGGCGTGCTGCTCTCGGGCCTGTTCTTCGCCTGGAAGATCTCGCGCATCGTGCGCGTCACCTCGACCCTGTCCGAAGACGGCCGCACCCGCACCTATCTGGTCGAAGGCCAGGTCTTCTTCGCCTCTGCCGAAATCTTCCAGTCCGGCTTCGATACCAAAGAGGATCTGGAGCGGGCGGTGATCGACGTCTCCCGCGCCCATATCTGGGACATTTCCAGCGTCGCGGCGCTGGATGCCGTGGTGCTGAAATTCCGCCGCCACGGCACCCGGGTCGACATCCTGGGCCTGAACGAGGCCAGCGCCTCGATCGTCGACCGCCTGGCGCTGCACGACAAGCCGGGTGCGGCCGGGCGGCCGGCGGGGCATTGAGCCGCACCGTCCGGTTCCGCGTGCGGATCTGCCCCACACCCCTCCGGTCGGGACCGTCCCGGCCGGCGGGGGGCATATGGCCGGGGCCATCTGTCATCGACAGCATTCGCCGGACGCGCCCTTCGGGCAGACGGCTTCGGCAGACCGGCCGGCGTCGAATGCGATGGCACCAGGGTACTGACAGCATCTATACTTTTTCAGCACAGATACCTTGGGGGAGACGTGCCGTGCCTAAGGAAGCTGTCTTTACGATGAAGCTGGAGGCCGAGTTGCGCGCGGCATTCATGGCCGAGGCTGCGGCAGAAGATCGCCCGGCATCGCAGGTCGTTCGCGAATTGATGCGCGACTATATCGAACGGCGTCGTCAGAGCCGTGACTACAACACCTATCTGCACCGAAAGGTTGAAGCCGGACGTGCGTCGATACGTGCCGGACAGGGCCGGCCCAATGACGAGGTCAAAGCTGATTTCGCGGCGCGTCGGGCGCGGCTGGCAGGGTCCGACGCGTGATCGTGCTCTGGGCGCCTGAGGCGGAGCAGGACCGCGCATCAATCTGGGAGTACATCGCGACGGGCGACCCGCATGCCGCCCGACGTCTCGACGAACTGTTCGACCGTGCAGCAGATCGCCTGACAGCATATCCCGAGATGGGCAAAGCCGGCTCATCCCAGGTATGCGTGAGTTGATCCCACATGAAAGCTATCGCCTGATCTACGAGATCCATGGCGGTGCCGTCTGGATCATCGCCCTGGTCCACACCTCTCGCCAATGGCCCCCGCTGATCACCCCGCCCCGAACCGGTCGATGATCGTCACCCCGGTGCCGGGGAAGCGGTCCATCATGGTCAGCAGGCGGGTGCCTTCGTCCAGGTCGACGCGGGCGCCGATCAGCTTTTCCGGCTGAAGCCGGCCGCGGCGGATCATCTCCAGCATCGCCGGGTAGCGATGGGCCTGCATGCCGTGGCTGCCCAGCAGCTCCAGCTCCCAGGCGATGACGCGGTCCATGGGGATGGCGGGGCGGGCCTGGTCGGCCAGCAGCAGACCGATCTGGACATGCCGTCCCCGGCGGCCGAGCGACAGGATGGAATTCACGCAGGTCGCCGGGTGGCCCAGCGCGTCGATCGACAGCTGCGCGCCGCCGCGGGTGATCTCGTGCACCTGACCCGGCACATTGCCGTTGCCCGTGGCGTCGATGCTGGCGACGGCGCCGAGGCTCCGCGCCAGATCCAGCTTCGCAGGGTCGATGTCGATCGCGATCACCTGCGCGCCGGCGGCGGCGGCGATCATCACCGCCGACAGCCCGACCCCGCCGCAGCCATGGACCGCGACCCATTCCCCGGCCCGCACCCGGCCCTGATCGATCACGCCGCGGAACGAGGTGACGAAACGGCAGCCCAGGCTGGCGGCGACGTCGAAGCCCATCTCGTCGGGCAGCGCCACCAGGTTGACATCGGCATGATCGATGGCGACATGGTCGGCGAAGCTGCCCCAATGGGTGAAGCCCGGCTGGAACTGGTTCTCACAGACCTGATGCTGGCCGGCCGCGCATTCCCCGCAATGGCCGCAGCCGCCGACGAAGGGCACCGTCACCCGGTCGCCTTCGGCCCAGCGGGTGACGCCGGCGCCGACCGCCACCACCGTGCCCGCCAGCTCGTGCCCCGGCACATGGGGCAGGCGGATATCGGTATCATGGCCCATCCAGCCATGCCAGTCGCTGCGACAGAGCCCCGTGGCCCCCACCTTCAGCACCACACCGCCCGGCCGCGGCGCCGGGTCGGGCAGGGTGGTGACGGTGATCGGTCCCTGAAATCTCTCGAAGATGGCGGCGCGCATGGGGGCTCTCTTGGGAACGGGGTGGTTGCCTCACGGAGGTTCTAGCACGGCGTTGCGACCAGGGGGAGGGGACGAGAGCATCCTCCGGTGTTGAGACTGATTTGCAAGCGCACTAAACTGCCCGGATGTGCCCAGAGATGCATCAGCCCGGGAGCAATGCCATGGCCGGCAGCGGTTTCGTCCCGCGGATGGACAGCCGGATCGAAGGGATCCGGGTGATCGGCGATCTGCGCTGCCGCAGCTGGTCGGGCATCGTCGCCGATGTCTGGGAGGTGGACTGCCAGGCGGATGCCTGCGGCACCTATGTGGGGGAACACCCCCGCCTGTTCGTGGCGCTGGAGCGGACCGGCCCGGGCGCATTTCTGGTCGGACCGCGGCCGGAGCTGCCGGCCGCCCGCCCGCGGCTGGCCGGCCGGCTGATGAACTATGTCCCCGCGGGCATGCGGCTCTGGGGCCAGGGCGTGGGCGCGCACCGGCTGCGTCATCTGGATGTGCATTTCGATGTGGCGACCCTGGAAGATCGCATGGGAGAGCCGGTCGACCGCCAGGCGCTGGAGCGGCCGCGGCTGGGCTTCACCGATGATCGCCTTCTGGCCCTGGCCCGGCTGATCGCGACCGAGGTTGAACGCCCCGATCCGCTGCATGCGCTCTATGGCGACGGGCTGGCGGCGGCCCTGTTCATCGACCTGATGGCGCAGCAGCAGCGCGGCGTCGTGCGGCCGCGCAGCCGGCTGACCCCCCGCCAGCTGCGCCGGGTGACCGATTTCATCGAAGCCAATTGCCTGCGCGCCATCCGCCTGCAGGAACTGGCCGATCTGCTGGGCCTGTCGCAATCCTATCTGGGCCAGGCCTTCAAGGCCGCCACCGGCATGGCGCCGCATCACTGGCAGATGCAGGCCCGCATCCGCCGCGCGCAGGAGCTGTTGCAGACGGGGGCCGTATCGCTGGCCGAGGTGGCGGCACAGACCGGCTTTTCCGATCAGGCCCATTTCACCCGCGTCTTCAAGCAGGTGACCGGTGCCACCCCCGCCGCCTGGCGGCGCGATCTGGCCCTGTGATCCCGGGCCGTGACCAGATTTTCAGCGCGGCCCCGTGCCATTCGTCGTGAAAACGTTCAAACCCGTCCCGATCCGGTCAAGCCCGGGCCGATATGCGAGTGATATACACTCGCAACCGATTACGCCGGCAGGCAATGGCGACAGGATCAAGGCATGGGCACCGACCGCATCTCTTCGACCCGCTCCCGGCGGCGCTTCTTCGCACGAGCGTCGTTCAACCGCAGTCTCAGGGGCAGTGCCGCCCTGGTGGCGCTGCTGGCGGCCATGCCCCATGTGGCACAGGCCGATGAGGCCGTGGTTCTGCCGCAATTGCAGGTGGAAGACGACATCCAGACCGCCAACGGCCCGATCGACGGCTATGTGCCGCGGCGCAGCGCCACCGGCTCCAAGACCGATGCCGCGATCACCGAAATCCCGCAATCGGTGTCGGTGGTCGGCCGCCGCCAGCTCGACGATCTGCCGGGCAACAAGCTCGACGAGGTGCTGGGCTATACCGCCGGCGTCAAGGCCGGGCAGTTCGGCACCGACAGCGATACCGACTGGCTGATGATCCGCGGCTTCGATGCCGGGCAGACCGGCGTGTTCATGAACGGGCTCGGCCTCTACCAGTACGGTTTCGGCAATTATTCGATCGATCCCTTCCTGCTGGAACGGATCGACGTGCTGAAGGGGGCGAGTTCGGCACTCTATGGCGGCGCCAATGTCGGCGGGCTGGTCAACCTGGTCAGCAAGCGCCCGACGGGGGAGCGGCTGCGCCATGTCGAGACCGGCATCAACAACTGGGGCAATGCCTATCTGGCTTTCGACATCGGCGATGCGCTGGACGCCGACAGCGCCTTCCGGGTGACCGGCAAAGTCTCGGGCGGCCATTGGGAGACCGAGACATCCGAGGATTTCCGCGGCGTCATCGCACCGTCCTACACCTGGAAGGGTGACAGCACCCGCGTCACCCTGCTCGGCATGTATCAGGACCAGGATCTGACCCATACCGGCGGGTTCTGGCCCTATGTCGGCTCGGTGGTGCCGGCCGCCTTCGGCCGGATCCCGCGCGATTTCTATTACGGGGAAGAGGATGTCGACCTCTACCGCCGCCAGCAGGCGATGATCGGCTGGGAGGTGGAGCACGACGCGTCGGACAGCGTGACCCTGCGCCAGAATTTCCGCTACAGCCGGGTCCATACCCGCGAGCGCGGCCCCTATCCCTATGGCTGGCGGGTGCCCGGCGCCCCCTATGAGGGCGGTGGCACCGAGCCTGTGGCCCCGGGCAACGAGCTGTTCCGGATCGGTTTCGAACACGAGACCACGGTGAATTCGGTCACCGCCGACAACCAGGCCGAATGGCGGGTCACCACCGGGGCGGTCGACCACAGAATCCTGGGCGGCATCGACTATCGCTATTACATGATCGACCATGCCCAGAAGTCGGGCGGGGGCACGCCGATCAGCGTGACCGACCCGGTCTATGGCGCCCCCCAGGGGCCTGCCTTCACCTATCTGGACCAGGAGCTGAGCATGCATCAGCTCGGCGCCTATCTGCAGGACCAGATGCGCATCGACGGCAACTGGATCCTGACCCTGACCGGCCGCTATGACCGGGTCTGGACGAAATCCGATGACGCCTATGTCAGCCCCTGGACGCCGAATGCCTATAACTACAAGGGCGAGGAGGGCGCGTTCAGCGGCCGGGTGGGGCTCGGCTATGAATTCGCCAATGGCGTCACGCCCTATGTCAGCGTCGCGACCGTGTTCAACCCGCAGATCGGTGCCGACCGGCTGGGCACGCCCTTCGAGCCCGAAAAGGGGCTGCAATACGAGGCGGGCGTGAAATACATGCCCGACGCGTTCGACGGCCTGTTCACCGCCTCGGTCTTCGAACTGACCAAGGAAAACGCCCTGGTCCCCGATCCGGTCAACACCAACTACAAGATCCAGCGCGGCGAGGTCCGCTCGCGCGGGATCGAGCTGGAGGCGCGGACGGAGCTGGGCGGCGGCTTCAGCCTGCTGGGCCAGGCGACCTTCCAGGATGTCGAGGTGACCGAAGACAGCAACAAGGCGCTGGTCGGCAAGACGCCGGTGCTGGTGGCCGATACCAGCGCCTCGCTCTGGCTCGACCATGCCTTTCAGGCCGCCGTTCTCGACGGTGTGAGCGCCGGCGCCGGCATCCGCTATCTGGGCGAGAGCTGGGCGAACGAGACCAATACGCTCAAGGTGCCGGATGCGACGGTGGTCGATGCGGCGATCCGCTATCGTCAGGCGGGCTGGGGTGTCTCGGTCGATGTGGTCAACCTGCTCGACAAGGAGTATGTCAGCGGCTGCGGCTCGATCTATCAGTGTGGCTATGGCGCCGGCCGCACCGCGACGCTCACCCTGTCGCTCGACTGGTGACGGAGACGAGATGACCGATCAGCCCCCCGGCCCCCCGGCCCTTTACGACCTCGACGGCGTGACCATCGCCGTCGACGGCCGCCCGGTCATCGACGGGCTGACGCTCAGCCTGGAGGCGGGGAAGGTCTGTGCGCTGGTGGGGCCGAACGGGTCGGGCAAGAGCACGCTGATCCGGGCGCTGGCCGGGCAGCAGCCTCTGGCGGCGGGGCGGATCCTGCTGCAGGGGCAGCCGGTCGGAGCCCATGACGCCCGCGGCTTCGCCCGGCTCGTCGCCTATATGCCGCAATTCACCCCCGCCGCCGAGGGCATGACCGTGGCCGAGCTGGTGGCGCTTGGCCGTTTCGCCTGGCATGGCGCGCTCGGCCGGTTCAGTGCCGCGGATGGCGAGAAGGTGGCGGCGGCCTTGAGGGTGACCGGGGTTGCGCAGTTCCGCGACCGCATGGTGGAGGCTCTTTCGGGCGGCGAACGTCAGCGGGTCTGGCTGGCGATGATGCTGGCCCAGGACACCAGGGCGCTGCTGCTCGACGAGCCGACCTCGGCGCTCGACATCGCGCACCAGGCCGGCATGCTGGCGCTGATCCGCGACCAGGCCCGGGCCCGCGGCCAGACCGTGGTGATGGTGCTGCACGACGTGAACATGGCGGCCCGGGTCGCCGACGAGATCCTGGCGCTGGCGGCGGGCCGCATCGTCGCCCGCGGCCGGCCCGATGAGATCCTGACGCCCGGGGTGCTTGGCCGGATCTACGGCCTGCCCATGGGCATTTTTCCGCATCCCGATACCGGGCTGCCGGTCGCCTATGTCCGCTGAGCTTACCCGCCGCAGGCTGCTGATCGGGGCCGGAGCCGCGCTCGCCGTCTGCGGTGGCGGGCGGCGGCTGTCGGCGGCTGCACCCGAACGTCTGGCGGTCATCGACTGGGCGCTGCTCGAAACCGTGCTGGCGCTCGGCATCGTGCCGGTGGCGGCGGCCGAACTCCGCCAGTTCCGCGAAACCGTGGTCGAGCCGCCGGTGCCCCAGGGCGTCGCCGATCTGGGCCTGCGCGGCGCGATCAATTTCGAGCTGCTGCGCCTGGCCGAACCCGATCTGATCCTGAATTCCGCCTTCCATGCCTGGGCCGAACCCAATCTCGCCCGCATCGCGCCGGTCGAGACGATCTCGATCCACCGGCCCGGTGCGGCCCCTTATGATGCGGCCGCGGCGGCGGCCCGCAGCCTCGGCGCCCGGCTCGGGCGGGGCGATGCGGCCGCGGCCCTGATCGCCGATACCGATGCCGTGATTGCCGCCGCAGGGGCGGCCGCGCGGGCGGCTTCCGGCGGCCGGCCGGTCTTTCTGGTCACGCCCGGCGATGCCGCCCATGTCAGCGCCTTCGGGCCGGATTCACTGCCGGGTGCGGTCGCCGGACGTATGGGGCTCGTCAATGCCTGGGGGGCCGATACCCGCTACAGCGGCACCGCGCCGGTCGGCATCGAGGCGCTGGCCGCCCGGCCCGAGGCCTGGATCGCGCTGATGGCGCCCATGCCGCCCGACACGCTGCGCCGGCTGGGCCGGGCCACGCTCTGGCAGGCCCTGCCGGCGGTGCGCGAGGGGCGCGTGCTGATCATCGACCCCGTCAACCCCTTCGGTGCCCTGCCGACCGCCGCGCGCTTCGCGCGGCTGCTCTCGGCCGCCATGGTGCCCCATGGCTGAGCGGCTCCGCCCGTTCAGCCTGGGCGCGCTGGTCTGGCCGGGCGCGCTGATCTGGCTGGGGGTCGCGGCCATGGCGGCGCTGCTGTCGGCACTTGCCCTCGGCCGCAGCTTTTCGGCCGATCCGGTGCTGGATGCGATCATCCGCCGGGATGGCGTGGCACCCCGCATCCTGGTCTCGATCCTGGCCGGGGCGGCGCTCGGTTTCTCGGGGGCGCTGCTGCAACGGGTGCTGCGCAATCCGCTGGCGGAACCGGCCACGCTCGGCATCGCCTCGGGCGCGCAGCTGGCGCTGGTGCTGGCGACGATCCATGCGCCGCTCTGGCTTGCGACCGCGCGCGAGGGCATCGCCGCCACCGGCGGGCTCGCCGCCGTCGCGCTGGTGCTGGCGCTGACCTGGCGGCGCGGGCTGGAGCCGGTCTCGGTCGTGCTTGCCGGCATGATGGTCACGCTGATCGCGGGCGCCATCGCCGCCGCCGCGATCCTGGCCGATGGCCGCTATATGATGTCGCTGTTCATCTGGGGCGGCGGTGCGCTCGCGCAGCAGAGCTGGGGGCCGGCGATCGGGCTGGCGATCCGGCTCGGCCTTGCGGTTGGCGTCGGCGCCCTGCTGATCCGCCCGCTCACCCTGTTTGCGCTCGACGACGGCGCCGCGCGCAGCCTGGGTCTGTCGCTCACCCGGGTGCGGCTCGCCGCCGTCGCGGTGGCGGCGGGGCTCGCCGCCTCGGTGGTCTCGGAAGTGGGGGTGATCGGCTTCGTGGGCCTGGCCGCCCCCGCGCTCGCCCGGGCGGCCGGTGCGCGCAGCCCTGCCGGGCAGCTGGTCTGGAGCCCGGTGATCGGCGCGGTGCTGCTCTGGGCGACCGATGGCGCAGTGATGCTGCTTGAAGCCCATGGTGTCGCCGGCCTGCCCACGGGGGCCGCGACCGCGCTGCTCGGCGGGCCGCTGCTGCTGTGGCTGCTGCCCCGGCTCCGGATGATCGAGCGGCCGCCCACCCGCGACCGGACCGCGCGCGACATGCACCAGGCCCGGCCCCGGCTGGTGCTGACGGGGCTTTTGCTGCTCGCCCTGGTGCTGGTGCTGGCGGCGCTCTCCCTTGGCCGCGGCCCCGACGGGCTGCACCTTGCGACCGGCACGCTCTTCGCCGATCTGCTGCCCTGGCGCCTGCCGCGGGTGATGGTGGCCGCCGCAGCCGGCGCCATGCTCGCCGCGGCGGGCGCCGTGATGCAGCGGGTCACCGCCAACCCGCTCGCCAGCCCGGATGTGCTGGGGGTGGGGGCCGGGGCCGGGCTCGGCCTCGCTCTGGTGCTGCTCGGCCTCGACCTGCCCTCGACCGGTGCCCGGCTTGCCGGGGCCGCGGCGGGCTCGGCGGCGGTGCTCGTCTTCATCCTGGGGCTTGCCGGCCGGTCGGGTTTCGGTGCTGAACGGCTGCTGCTCGCCGGCCTCGCCACCGCGGCGCTGGCCAATGCGGTGCTGGTGGCGGTGATCGCAACCGGCGGCTTCCGCGCCTTCGAACTGCTGGGCTGGCTGGCCGGCTCCACCGCCGCGATCACCCCCGCCGATGCCTGGATCGCGGCGGCGGCGGCCCTGCTGCTGATCCTGCCCCTGGGAGCCGCGGGCCGGGTGCTCGCCCTGCTGCCGCTCGGCCCTGCGGTGGCACAGGCCGCGGGGCTTCGGGTCGGCCCGGCCCGGGGGCTGCTGGTGCTGCTCTCGGCGCTGCTGACCGCGGCCGCCGCCCTTCATGTCGGCCCGCTGGGCTTCGTGGGGCTGATCGCCCCCCATGCCGCCCGGCTGCTGGGGCTCAGGCGGCCGCTGGTTCAGCTGGCCGGCGCCGTGCTGGTCGGGGTTGCATTGATGGTCGCCGCCGACTGGCTCGCGCGCATGGCGGCCTTCCCGTACCAATTGCCGGTGGGCCTGTTCGCGTCCATACTCGGCGGCCCGTATCTGGTCTGGCTGCTGGGGCGCGGAAGGCACCGCCGGTCCTGACGACCCGGTCTTCGCATAACGACCTCTTCCCGCGTCACTCCGCCAACCGCAACGTGCCTGGGACCCTCCCCCGATGCTTCGACAGTTCTTCGCCTATTACACCCCCTATCGCGGGCTGTTCCTGCTCGATTTCGGCTGTGCGGTCTTCGCCGGCCTGCTGGAGCTGGGCTTTCCGGTCGCGGTCAAGTTCTATGTCGACGAGCTGCTGCCCGGCGGCGACTGGGGCTGGATCATCGCCGCCGCCGTGGCCCTGCTGATCGTCTATCTGCTCAACACCGGTCTGATGGCGGTGGTCACCTATTGGGGCCATATGCTGGGCGTGAACATCGAAACCGAGATGCGCCGCCGCAGCTTCGACCATCTTCAGAAGCTGTCCTTCCGCTTCTATGACGAGAACAAGACCGGTCATCTGGTCGGCCGGGTCACCAAGGATCTGGAAGAAATCGGCGAGATCGCCCATCACGGGCCGGAAGATCTCTTTATCGCGATCATGACCTTCATCGGCGCCTTCCTGCTGATGCTGTGGGTGAATGTCGATCTGGCCCTGCTGACCGCGGCGGTGGTGCCGCCGATCATGTGGGTCGCCACCCATTACGGCAAGCGCATGGCCGGCAACTGGGATGCGCTCTACGGCCGGGTCGGCGATTTCAATGTCCGGATCGAAGAGAATGTGGGCGGCATGCGCGTGGTCCAGGCCTTCGCCAACGAGGATCACGAGCGCAAACTCTTCGCCCGCGACAACGACCGCTACCGCTCGACCAAGCTTGCCGCCTATAAGATCATGGCGGCCAGCATGTCGCTCAACTATATGAGCATCCGGCTGATCCAGCTGGTGGTGCTGATCGCGGGCGCCTATCTGGTGCTGAACGAGCAGCTCTCTTACGGCGGCTTCGTCGGCTTCCTGCTGCTGGTCGGCGTCTTCGTGCGGCCGATCGAGAAGATCAATGCGGTGATCGAGCTTTACCCCAAAGGCATCGCCGGGTTCCGCCGCTATCTCGACCTGCTCGCCACCGAACCCGACATCGCTGACCGGCCGGGCGCCCGGCCGGCGCCGCGGCTGGCGGGCAATATCCGCTTCCACGAGGTCTCGTTCTCCTATGGCAGCCGGCCGGTGCTCGACCGGGTGAGCTTCGAGATCGGCGCGGGCGAGACGGTGGCGATCGTCGGCCCTTCGGGCGCCGGCAAGACCACGCTCTGCTCGCTGCTGCCGCGCTTCTACGATGTCGAGGCCGGGGCGATCACGGTCGACGGCATCGACATCCGCGACATGACGCTGGCCTCGCTCCGCGGCCAGATCGGCATCGTTCAGCAGGACATGTTCCTGTTCGGCGGCACGATCCGCGAGAACATCGCCTATGGCCGGCTGGGTGCGGCGGAGCCCGAGATCATCGAGGCCGCCCGCCGCGCGCGGCTGATGGATCTGATCGACAGCCTGCCCCAGGGGCTCGACACGGTGGTCGGCGAACGCGGCGTCAAGCTCTCGGGCGGGCAGAAGCAGCGCATCGCCATCGCGCGCATGTTCCTGAAGGATCCGGCGATCCTGATCCTCGACGAGGCGACCTCGGCACTCGACACCGAAACCGAGCGCGAGATCCAGAAGGCGCTGGCCGAGCTGTCGGTCGGCCGCACCACCCTGGTCATCGCCCACCGCCTCGCCACCATCCGCGGCGCCGACCGCATCCTGGTGGTCGACCGTGGCGGCATCGCCGAACAGGGCGCCCATGACGAACTGCTGGGCGCGGGCGGGCTTTACCGGCGCCTCCACGAGGCCCAGTTTGGCACCTGAAGCTTCGGGATCTGAAGGGCAGCCAGCGCCGCCAGCACGCAGGCGACGCCCAGGATCTGGGGCAGGCTGACCGTCTCCCCCAGCACCAGGGCGGCCAGCGCCACCGCCGAGACCGGGGCGAGGGCGGTGAAGGGGGCCGCCTCCGCCCCGCTCACCCGGGCGGCGCCGGCATACCAGAGCACGAAGCCGATCACCGTCGGCACCAGCGCGTACCAGACGACGCCGACAAGCGCCGCGGCCTCGGGTACGGCCGCCCAGGGCCGTTCCAGGATCAGCGCCGGCAGGGCGGCGGCGATGAAGCCCAGCCCGGTCATCACGGCAGACAGCGCAAGCGGCGCGATCGGGATCCGCAGCTTCTTGTTCAGCAGAATGAACAGCCCCTCGCAGACCACCGCACCCAGCACCAGCAGCGCGCCCACCGGCGACGAGGTGCCGCCGTCAGCCGCGCCGTCCCCGCCCGCACCACCGGCGGCCACCGCCATCATGCCCGCCGCGGCAAGCGCGATCGCCGCCAGCAGCCGCCGCCCGGGCCGTTCGCCCAACACCACCACCGCGATCGCGGCGGTCACCACCGGCAGGGTGCCGATCACCACCCCGGCATCGGCGGCGGAGGTCCGGGCCAGCCCTGAAATCAGCAGCGTGGTATAGCCGACACTGCCGGCCCCCGCCTGCACCACCAGCACCGCCAGATCGCGCGGCGCCGGCCGCGGCAGCCGCACCCCCTGCCAGCGCATCAGCAGCAGAAACACCGGAAAGGCGAGCGCAAAGCGCAGCGCCGTGGCGGTGAACGGCCCCATCCCGCCGGCAAGCCCTCCTCCGGCAATGGCTTTCGACGCAATCACCGTGGTGCCGACCAGCACCATGGCACCGGCCAGACAGGCAAACCCGATCCGGCGATCGGCCGGGGTGCCATTGGCAGAGGTGCCATTGGCAGAGGTGGTTTTGGCAGAGGTGGTGGTCATGGGCGGCACGCATCCTGAACGGTGGCGGGATCGCCAGAGGATGCGCGGGGCGGGCGGGGGCGGTCTTGAACGGAATTGCGGCGATCACTTCGGCGGTGGCTGACGCCAATAGGCCTCGACATTCCGACCACGATAAAGGATGTCGATCACCGTCAGGCGATCGACGTCGTGACGATATGCGATGGTGACACGCCGCTCGAAAACCGCGACCCGTAGCCCCGGCATGACGTCGCTGCGGTTCCGCCCCAGCCGGGGGAAGGTTGCCAGCAGCCCACAGAAATCGTCGATGCGTTGCAGGTATCCGCGGGCGCGCTCTGGCCCCGACGCTTCGGCAATGTAGCCATAGAGCGTCGTCAGCTGGCGTCGTGCATTCGGGGAATAGACGTGGCGGTACACTCAGCCGCCTTTCAGGCGGGCGAGGTAGTCGGCGTGGATGACGTCGAGAAGATTTTCCGAGGACACGGCCTGATCAGGGTTGTCCAGATATTCTTGCCAGGCCCGGGGCACGTCATCATGCAGCCAGCGTTCGACATCCTCATCCCACGCCAGTAGGGCGCGTGCGCTCGCTTCGAGGAAATCATCCGTGGAGCCATACCGCCCCGTGTCGATTTCCTTGTCCATCGCGGCAGCGACATCAGCCGGGAGATTGACTTCAAGTCGTCGTGTGTTGGCCATGTGTACCTCCGATGCAAGAAGGATCGGCTTTCGCCGCGACATTTTCAAGCGGTGCGGCCCCCGTCCCAGGGGTATCGTATTCGGCGGAGGACTGAGCTTGCGAGCCCGTCGAACCATTCGGCCCGCTTCCCATGAGGCAATCAGGGGCGGCCGACCAGCACCAGCGCACCGGCCAGGCAAGAAAATCCGGCCCGGCGCCCGGCCGGGGGCGTTTTGAACGGAATTGCGGGGCTGGTCACCCGCAGGGTCTGGTGTGCCATAATCTGCTGACGGAGCAATGCCGGGGGTCAGTATGGCCGAGACCACCTTTACCTTTCAGGTCGATGAAGGACTGAAGGATGCGTTTGCCGAAGCGGCGAAGGGCAGTGATCGTACCGGCGCCGAACTTCTGCGTGACTTCATGCGGGACTATGTTCGGGACCAGGTCGAGGCGGCAGCCTGTGACCGGTGGTTCCGGCGTGAAGCAGAGGCGGCCATCGCCGAGGCTGACGCGGGCAACGTCATATCCAATGATGATGTTGAAGCTGATGCCGATATCTGGCGGGCAGAAATGCAGCGCAGGTTGAACGGCGCCGCTTCGTGAAAATTGTCTGGACGCCCCAGGCACTCAGAAGCCGACAGGAAATTTGTCGCTACATTGCTGCTGATGATGTGGCAGCCGCACTTGTACTGGACGAGATTTTCCGAGCAAGGGCTCTCCAGTTTGTGCTCTATCCATCTCTGGGACGGCCTGGTGGTGTCCATGCACATGCGAGCTGATGGTCCATCGCAACTACATCCTGGTCTATCAGCTGAGCGTTGATTCGGTTCGGATATTGCACGTGCTGCATGCCGCCCGCCGCTGGCCTCCCGGGTCGCGCTGACTCCGTTCCGTCATACCTCTTTCCCCGCCCAAACCCCCGGCGTCGCGCCCAGCCGGCGGGTCATGTGGCGGGTCATGTGGCTCTGGTCGGCGAAGCCGGCTTCGGCGGCGGCTTCGGCGAGGGGCGTGCCGGTGGTGATCAGGCGGCGGGCGAGCTGTACGCGGCGTTCCAGAACATAGGCATGGGGGGTGAAGCCGGTCGCGCGGGTGAAGCTGCGGATCAGCTGGAAGCGGCCGGTTTGCGCGATGGCGGCAAGCCCGGCCAGATCGTGGGCGGCGGCGGGGTCGTCGTCGATGGCGGCGCGGGCGCGGGCGATGCCGGGGGGGATGGCCGGGCGGGCGGCCGGCACCAGCAGCCCGCCCAGAAGATCGGCGAGCAGCACGGTCAGGCGTTCCTCGCGGGCGAGGGGGGCCGCGGTGGTGGTGGTCGCCCGGGCGGTCAGGCTGTGGAAGGCGGCGAGAAACCGCGCCGCGGTGGCGGGGGCGGTTGCGGCCGGATGGTGGAATTCGGCATCGCCCGACCGCATCAGATCGGCCGCCACCTCTGCCAGCACCGGCGGGTCGATATAGAGCATGCGCCAGGCGCGGCCGGTATCGCCGATCGGCCAGCCGTCATGCACCTCGCCCGGGTTGACGGTGATCACGTCGCCCGGCCCGGCCTCCACCGGCCCGCGGCCGCTGGCCGAGCCCTGGGCACCGCGGGCGATCACCCCGATGCCGAACTGGTCGTGGGTGTGGCGGGCGAAGCGGCGGGTGGTTTCCGCCGTCACTGCCTCGATCCCCGGCAGGGCGGTGGCAAGGCGGCGGAAACGGCTGGCGGGGTGCGGCATCGGGCAGGACCTTGGGGGCGGCACCTTCCGGGCGGTATGGGCACCCGTAGTCTGTCAGATCCACCGCCCGTCCGGCTAGTGGGAGGGTGGCCAGCGCCTTGCATCCCGCCACGCCGCCCCCGCCCCGATCAGCGCCGCTGCGGCCGCGGCCCCTGCAACCGCGCCGAAGCCGATGCCCTCATAAGCCAGACCCAGCAGCAGCGGCCCCAGGAAGACCGCCGTGTAGGTGACGGCCGAGTGCAGCCCCATCACCGCCCCGCCGGCCCCGGCCGCGCGGCGCGAGAGCAGCAGCACCAGCATGTTGAGCCCCAGATGGTTGACCATGCCCCAGACCGCCGCCACGGCGAGGGCCGTGGGGAAGGCTTGCAGGGCGGGGTTGAGGATCAGATAAACCCCGGCGATCGCCACCATCACCCGCGGCAGCAGCCGCGCCGGGCCGATCCGGTCGATCAGCGGCGCGGCCAGGCTGGCCAGGCCGAAGCCCGCACCATAGGCCAGTACGAACAGGCCGGCGGTGCCGGCATCCAGATCCAGCGCCCGGCGGAAGGCATCGCCCACAAAGGCATAACAGCCGTAGAAGGCGGTCATGAAGGTGAGACAGACCAGCAGCAGCGAGGCCACCCCCGGCCGGCGGAGGGTGGCGAGCGGCGAGGCGACCCGGTGGCGTGTGCTTGCGGCGATGGCGCCCGCCGGTGTGGCCGGCAGCCGCCGGCAGCCGAGGCAGGTGGCGGCGGCGATCACCGCCAGCACGACATAGGCGACCCGCCAGCCGGCCAGATCGGTGATCGCGGCAGAGGCCGGCACGCCGGCCACCAGAGAGATCGCCCAGCCGTTCAGCACCCGCCCCAGCACCCGCGCGCCCCGCGCAGCCCCCCCAAGGCTGGTGGCGGTGGCATAGATCGCCGGCAGCAGCATGCCGGCGGTGATGCCGGCCAGCATCTGGGCGGCGGCCAGCACCGGCCAGGCCGGGGCGGCGGCGCTGGCGGCAAGGGCAAGCGCCATCACCGCGGTGGTGGCGACCAGCACCCGCTTTGCGCCGAACCGGTCGACCGCGGTCGACAGAAACAGGGCCGAGATCGCGGTCGCGGCACCATAGGCCGAAATCACCCGGGCGATGGTGACGGTATCGGTGCCGAAATCGCGGGCGACATCGATCAGGATCGGGCTCAACAACAGGGCATTGGAGCCGACGGTGACCACCGCCGCGATCAGCAGGCCGATCAGGCCGCCGGAGGGCGATGTGTCGGGAAGGGGGGCGTCGGGGGCGGTGTCGTCCATTAAGGTCTCTCTTCCGGCCGGGGAGGGGCGCGCTCCGGCTGTCGCACACCCGCCGCCTGCGTGCAAGCCTTGCCGCAACCGGCCGGGGCGGCCCCGCTTTCCCTTGCGGCCGCTTTCCCTCTATGATCGGCGGCCGTCCCCGACCCCGGTTCCGACGGTGCCGGGCGGAGGACCCAGATCAGACCCGGACCGGAGTTGATGCGCGTTTTTGCAATCTCGGACCTGCATGTCGATTACGACGAAAACGACCGCTGGGTGGCGGAACTGTCGACGGCGGATTATGTCGACGATCTGCTGATCCTGGCCGGCGACGTCTCCGACATGCCGCAGCGTCTGGGCCGCACCCTGGAACGGCTGGCGATGCGGTTCCGCACCGTGATCTATCTGCCCGGCAATCACGAGCTTTGGGTGGTGCGCGACCGCACCCATGACGATTCGTTCGCGAAGTTCGACGAGGTCCGTCGCATCGCCCATGAAAGCGGCGCGGTGCAGCAGGTCTGGCACGGCGCCGGGCTCCGCATCGTGCCGCTTTACGGCTGGTATGATTTCTCGTTCGGCGAGCCCGCGCGCGATCTGCGCCTGGCCTGGACCGATTTCCGCGCCTGCCGCTGGCCCGAGGGCATGACGCCGGCGCTGATCACCGACGCCTTCCTGGCCCGCAACCCGGCCCCGGTGGCGGCAGCGCATGCGGTGACCATCACCGTCTCGCATTTCCTGCCCCGGATCGACGTGATGCCGGATTTCATCCCGCCGGCCAAACGCATCGTCTATCCCGTGCTCGGCACCCGCAAACTGGAAACCCAGCTCCGCGCCTGGGGGCCGGTCACCCATGTCTATGGTCACAGCCATGTCAACCGCGATCAGGTGATCGACGGTGTGCGCTATGTGAACAATGCCTTCGGTTATCCGGGGGAGACGCGGATTGCGGCGAAGCGGTTGCTGTGCCTCCGGGAGGCGTGACCGGATTGCGTCTGTGTGAATTCACTTTTAAGTTTCATGGAAGGGCTTTCTGTCGCCTGGGAGGCACGACGTGGCGGAATGCGGGGAAACACCATCCGTCATTCTGGGTCTGAAGGCCGCCGGCCTGCGAGGCGTGCTTGCATCGCTTGTGCCGGTGGCAGTGCTGGCGGTGTTGTCCGCGCTGCTCATGGTGCTGGTGCCCTGGCTCTTCGCCCGCCTGATCGATGATCTGGCGGCCGGGGGTGCAGAGGATCTGCTGGCGGTGGTGGCGGCATATGCGTTGCTGCTGGGGTGTGGGTTGGTCGTCAGGCATGTGGTGGAATATCTGGGCGATATGTGTGCGGAGCGCATATCCTCGACCATCAGCATCGCCTTCTTCGAGCGGCTGATGCGCAAGACCCCGGCCTTCTTCGTCGACAACAACATCGTCGCGATCCGGCAGGCCCAGGCGCGGGGTGCCATGGCGATGAACGTCGTCGTCCAGCTGGGGTCGGGGGTGCTTCTGACCGGCCTGGTGCAGTTCCTGGCCACGATCGTGATGCTCGGTGCTGCCGTGACCCCGGCGATTGCCGCCATCGTGGCGGCCTATGGTCTGGCCTTCACCGGTGTTACCTGGCTGGCCGCGTCACGCACGCGCGGGCATCTGGATGCCGCGATCGACGCCGATCAGCAGGTGGCGCAGGTCTTCGGCAATGTGATCGGCGCCGTAGAGGCGGTGCGGCAGGCGGGCGGCACCGCCTGGGCACGTGATCATCACCACGCGCAGATGCATGGGCTGCTGGATCGCTGGGCTGCCTATTGCCGGCGGCGGATCGCCTATGCCGCGATATATGGCCTGGCGCTGGCCATGCAGATCGCCGTCACCTTCGGCCTGCTGCTGCCGGCCTGGCGGGCGGGCCAGCTCACCATCGGCGAGGTGGTGCTGTTCAACACCCTGCTTCTGCAGCTCAATCAGCCTTTCGAGGCCGCCGGCCATGCGATCGATGATGTGGTTCGTTCGCTGGCGCGGCTGCGGCCGCTGTTGCGCATGTGGCAGGCGCCGGAAATGCCGATGCGGCCCCAGGCGCAACCGCTGGTGATCCGCGACGGGACCGTCACTTTCGATCATCCCGGCTATGTTCATGCCGACGGGCGGGGGCTGTCCGGGCTTCGGGCGACGGCGCGGCGCGGCCATGTCACCTGGATCATGGGAGAGACCGGCGCAGGCAAGACCGCGCTCATCCGATTGTTGACCCGGGCGCTGGAACCCGGCACCGGGCGCATCCTGATCGACGGCACGGATCTGGCCGGGATCGACCCGGAGGCCTGGTACGCGATCGTGGGCATCGTCCCGCAGGAGCCGGTCCTGATCGCGGACAGCGTGGCGATGAATGTGACCTTCGGCCGGCCCCGGGACGAGGGGCGGCTGAATGCGGCGCTGGCCGCAGCCCGGATGCTTGAGCGCGTCCAGGCCATGCCGGCCGGGCTTGAAACGGTGGTGGGGGAGCGGGGTTTCCGCCTGTCGGGTGGCGAGCGTCAGCGGATTGCCATCGCCCGCGCGCTTTATGGCGACCCCGCCGTGCTGCTGCTCGACGAGGCGGGCTCCGCGCTCGATCCGGCGACGGAGGAGAATATTCTCGACGGTATCCGCCAGATTGTCGATCGGGTGACGGTGATTGCGGTCACCCACCGGCCGGGGGTGATCCGGCCGGGCGATACCGTGATCACGCTGGCCAGTGGCGGATCACCGGTGGTGCGGGAGGGCATATGATGAGACTTGCGCTGTTGGGCGGTGTCGATGGCAGCTGGGCCGCCATGCTGCGTGCCGGCGGCCATGTTCTGACCTCGATATGGACGGCCGGCGGTGGTCAGGTCGGCGAGATCACCGCAGCGCTTGCCGCGGAACATCAGTGCCCGGTCTTCTTCCATCGGTTCCGCCGTGATGATCTGGCGATGCTGCGGCAGACCGGCACCGGGCTGGTGGTGGTGGTCGGCTATCCATGGCTGGTACCGGTCGACCCCGCCCTGCCTGCGGTCAACATCCACCCAAGCCTGCTGCCCGACGGGCGCGGACCCGCCCCTGTGCAATGGATCCTCGCGAGCCACCCGGCATCGGCGGGGATCACTGTTCACAAGCTGACGGCAGAGGCCGATGCCGGGGACATTCTGGCGCAGGAGCCGATGACCCTGACCGCCACCGATGATCTGCACACGGTGTTCGCGCGGACCTATTGGCGATCGGCGCAGATGATGGCGGCGATCCTGGCGGATTTTCCACGCGCCTGGGCGGCGGCGGTGCCGCAGCCCGCAACCGGCCGCTGGACGGCGGATCACCCCGGGGTCTTCACCATCGGGCCGACGACCCGGGTGGGCGATGCGCTGCATCACTGGCGCGCCTTCGGCCCGGGGCTCGTCGCCTGGAGGGAAGGGGAGGGGCGGACCCGCTGGCCGGTGGCGGTGCGCGGCTGGCTGGAGGCCCATGGCCTGGCCCCCGGCATGGTGGTCTCGGATGACGGACGGATCGCGACGCTGGCGGTCGTGGACGGCTTCCTGCTGATCGAGGCCCCGGGGTGACGCCCGTAATCATTGTCTTATGGCATCATAAGAGTCGTTATTTGACCAGATCCATCAACCCCGCCACCACCGGCCCGTAATCGCTGCCGGACGCACGAAGTGCGGCCTGGATGGTCGGGCGGTCGGTGGGTTTGTTCTGGCTGAGCTTCTGCATGCAGTCGATCCGCTCCACCCGGATGCGGAGGCCGATGACGCCCTGGATCAGCCGGTCGACATGGGGCTCCGGTGCCGCATCCAGGGTCCAGCCGGTGGCGGTGCGGGCCTCGAAGGCGGCGATCTGGCGGCGCATCAGGTCGATCAGGCCGTCGCGGTCGTCGATGACCGTCAGCCGGCCGCGGATCTGCAGGCCGACATAGTCCCAGGTCGGCACGTTGACCGGGCTTTCATACCAGGCGGGCGAGATATAGGCATCGGGGCCGTTGACCACCAGCAGGGCCGGCATGCCGGTCGACAGCGCCGCCGCATGGGGGTTGCGCCGGGCCATATGGGCGGCGATGGTGAGACCGGTGATGTCGTGGGGGGGCTGATCTTCAGTGGTGCCCTGACCTTCGGTGATCACCGGCAGCGAGGTGGCGAGCGGCAGGCCATCGGCGCCGGCGGTCACCAGCGTGCCGAAGGGGAAGCGGGCCAGCCAGCCCAGAATGGCGGCGGGGTCGTCGGTGCGGTAATGGGCGGGCACGTACATCGCGGGCGGCATCCATTGGAGGAGGGGCAATGCGGATATTGTATTTTGACATAACGAAAGTCACAATAGCCGCGATATCCCCCTCCGACCGGAGTTTCCCCGCATGACCGACGACGCACTCGATCCCGCGCTCAGGGCGATGCTGAAGGCCGCCGCCGAGGCCCCCGCCGGGCCGAGCATCCGCGACCTGCCGGTGCCCGAGGCGCGCGCCGCCTATCGCGAGCGCTATCTGATCCGCGGCATCCGCGCCCCCGAAGCGCCGGTCGCCATGACGGAACATGTGCTGGAGCTGCCGGATCGGGTGATCGATGCCCGGCTCTACCGGCCGGCGCGGGCGGGCGATGCCCCGGTACTGCCGCTGGTGATCTATTTCCACGGCGGCGGCTTCGTGGTCGGCGACCCGGCGGCCTATGACAACCAGTCGCGCTGGCTGGCCGACCGGCTGGGCGCGCTGGTCCTGACCCCGGATTACCGCCTGGCGCCGGAACATCCCTTCCCGGCGGCGGTGGCGGATGCCTGGGACGTTTTCACCCTGGTGGCCGGCGATGCCGCGGCCTGGGGCGCCGATCCGGCCGCGATCGGGCTTGCGGGCGACAGCGCCGGCGGCTGCCTGACCCTGGTCACGGCACTCACCGCCCGCGACCGCCCGAACGGCCCGCAGCCGGTGGCGGGTCTGGCGCTTTATCCCGTGACCGATTTCCGCCCGAATGCCGGAGAAGACGTCAGCTATCCGTCGATGGCCGCCTTCGGCAGAGGCTATTTCCTCGACACCGCCACCATGGACTGGTTCTGCGATCTGTTGCTGACCGGCACCGAAGACGCCCGCGACCCCCGCGCCTCCCCCCTGCTCTGGCCGGATGTCGCCGGCACCTGCCCGATCGTGCTGGCCACCGCCGGCTTCGACCCGCTCTCCGACCAGGGCGACGCCATGGCCGACCGCCTGGCGGCCGCGGGCGTGCCGGTCGACCATCTGCGCCTGGCCGACATGATCCACAACTTCCCCGGCTATGCCGGCCTGTCGGCGGGCGCCGAAGCGGCCTTCGCGCGGGTGGTGGATGCCTTCGGGGCACGCCTCCCGGGCCGGCGGCGCGCGTAAGCCGGACGGCGAGGGGGTAACCTCGTGGAAACGCTATCTCATTGATAATCTTAAGAAATAAGTCTGGATGAAACGAGATGCATAACTGGTTATGCAAAAGGCCCGGACCCGACGGAAATCGGGCGTTTCGGAGACCTCTTGACAAGGGGTTGGAAGGGGGGAGTTTGAAGCCATGACCATTTGCTCCGGTCATGGAAACAGACCTTTTCAAGGGAAGTCTCAACTTCAGCCATGCTATGTTTGAAGCCATGACCATTTGCTCCGGTCATGGAAACTTGGTGCCGGTCTGAACGACGTCGTACACGTTTGAAGCCATGACCATTTGCTCCGGTCATGGAAACCCCGCAACCCGGTCTTCCCGGGTTGTCGATCGATTCGGCCCTTTGACCATCCGCGCGCCGCGCCGTTGATGTCCGGCGCTGTCGCTGCCAGGACCTCCACACCCTCACCACCGTCATCCCGGCGAAGGCCGGGATCCAGGTTTGTCCCCGCGTGAAGACTGCCGGACGAACTGTGCTCGCCCCGGCAGGGGGCCATTTTTCTGGCCGACACGGGCGCTGTCGCAAACCAGCCCTTCGTCTTTCCTGTGGAAGCCTACCTGGATCCCGGCCTTCGCCGGGATGACGGTAGAGGGGGCGTGCAGTGGGGTGGCGAGGTTTGGATCGGACAGGGGCGCCGGAGGGTGGGCCGGCCCCTGTCCCGCACGGGCCGAAGCTCCGGACTGGTCAAAGCCCGGTCATCACCGCAACCGGCAGCCGGGTCAGCAGGCCCGAGACCGCGAGCCCGCCCTCGCGGAGCGCCAGTCTTTCGCCCGTCAGCACCTCGTGATGCGGGCCGGTGAGCGGGCCCGGGATGTCGATCAGCGTGTCGGCCCAGCCCTCGGCCGGGATCAGCGGCGCGCCGCCCTGGGGGATCAGCCGGTCGGCGAGGCGCGAGACCAGGATGATGGCATGGGGTGGCGCGGCCCCCCGGGTCGCGGCCCCCTCTGTCGCGGTGCCCACCCGGGCGAAGGCGAGCAGATGGTCGGCCGCCGGCCCGGTCACCGTCAGCGGCAGATAGTCCCCGGTCAGGAACAGCGCCGGGTCGCGGGCGCGGAGCGCCAGGATGCGGGCGATCACCGCCTGTTTGGCGGCGTCGTGGTCGCGGGGGGATTCGAGCGCCGCCGCGGGCTCGGTTTCGGCCGCCAGCAGCCGTGCCAGGCGGTCGTGATCCACCGGCCGGCGGTTGTCGGGATCGACCAGCGACAGGTCCGTCACCTCCGATCCGCGATAGATGTCGGGAATGCCGGGGCAGGTCAGCTGCAGCACGGTCTGGGCAAGCGTATTCACCATGGCGGCGGGGGTGATCTGCCGCACCAGCCGGTCCAGCGCCTCGGGGAAGGCGCTGGCGCTGCCCATGATCGCCTGCAGGAAAGCGAGGCAGGCGGCCTCGTAGCCGGTATCCGGCTCCACCCAGTTGGAGCGGCGCTTGCTTTCGCGCAGCGCCTTCTGCCACCAGCCCTCCACCCGGGGCAGGATCTCGCCCGCGGCCGCGTTGCGCGCGGCGCGGGTGGCATCCAGCCCGGCCGGCCAGACGCCGATCAGGGTCTGGTAGAGCATCAGCTCGTCGGCCGGGTGCGGCGCCGTATGGCCGTCCAATGACGCCTGCGATGGCATGTTCATCCGCCGCCAGGCCTTCACCGTCCGGCTCCAGTCCTCCACCCTTTCCGAGAGCACGGCCAGGCGCATGCGGTTGTCTGGGCCGCGCTTGTGGTCGTGGGTGGCGGTGGCCAGCAGCCCCATGGGGTGGCGGCGCCGGCGGTCGATGCAGGCCTGGTGAAAGGCGGCGGGCGAGAGCGTCGGCGCGCCGGGCTCGGACCCCACTTCGTTGCACGACAGAAGCGGGGCCTGGCGGTAGAAGACCGTGTCTTCCACGGCCTTGGCGGCAAGCGGCGCGGTCAGCTGCTGAAAGCGGATCAGGGCTGCCCGGCGGAGCATATCGGGGTCGGCCTCATCGGTCTGGCCCGCCTCGGCCGAGGCATCGGTGCCGCCGCCCTCGATCGCCCGGCCGCCATGCAGCCAGTCGGCCAGCCGCTCCAGCGCCGGGCGGTCACCGGGCACCACATGGGCGCGGGCGCGGTCGATCGCGCCTGCGATGGTTGCGTCATCGGCGGCATCATGGCCGTCGCCGGTGTCGTAGATCCGGTAGACCGGCACCTGGATCACCACCTCGGTCAGCACCCGGCGGAGCGCCGCGGTGGTCAGATCGCGATCGCGGCGGCGCGATCGGGCGAGTGCCGCGAAGGCGCGCACGGTGCGGGCCAGATCGGCCTCGAAAGCCGTGGCCAGGATCTGGCGGCGGGCCGCCTCCACCTCCACCTCCGGGTCATCGGTCTCGGCCGTCACCTCGCGCCACAGGCTGCGCAGCGGCATGCGGCCCGAGGGATCGTGGAACAGGCCGCCAAGCTCGGCCATGAAGTCATAGCCGGTGGTGCCGTCGACCGGCCAGTCTTCGGGCAGACGCTCCCCCGGCGCCAGGATCTTTTCAACCAGGATCAGCGGCGGATGATCGGCGGCCGATGCCGGGCGGCGGTCGCGCAGGGCGTCGAGCCTGGCCCGCAGCCGCCGGCAATAGCCGCCCGGATCGGCCAGCCCGTCGATATGATCGATGCGCAGCCCGTCGATCAGCCCGGCGGCATAAAGCTCGAAGATCAGGCCGTGGGTCGCCTCGAACACCTCCGGGTCTTCGACGCGCACGCCCGCCAGCTCGCCGATGTCGAAGAACCGCCGCCAGTTCACCTCGTCGGCCGCGGTGCGCCACCAGGCGAGGCGGTAATGCTGGCGGTCGAGCAGCCGGTGCAGGGCGCGCGGCCCGCTTTCGGGCTCGTGATAGCGGTCGAGCAGCCGGTCGGCTTCGGCCGCATCGGGCGTGCCCTCGCCGAAGATCGCCGGCAGATCCTCGTCGCGGATCGGGAACCGCCGGTCATGGGCCAGGGCCCACACCCGCCCGGCCGCGTCGCGGCAGAGCCGCAGCGTGCCCGAGGCGAGTGCGCGGTCGTAATCCTCGCCCAGAAACGGCGCATGGACCTTGCCGTGCCGCTCAGGATCCGGATGGCACCAGTCGATATCGAACACCCGGGCATGGGGGCTGGCCTCGCCCTTCGCCAGCACGTCCGCCCACCACGGGTTCTCGTCGCCGCCGACCGCCATATGGTTGGGCACGATGTCGAGGATCAGCCCCATCTCGTGCCGGCGCAGCGCCGCCACCAGCCGCTCCAGCCCGGCCCGGCCGCCGATCTCGTCGGAAATCCGGGTCGGATCGATGACGTCATAGCCATGGGCAGACCCCGCGCGCGCGGCCAGGATCGGCGAGGCATAGACATGGCTGATGCCCAGCCGGTGCATATAGCCGACCAGTGCCGCGGCATCGTCGAAGGTGAACCCGGTATTGAACTGCAGGCGCATGGTGGCGCGCGGGGTGACGTTCATGATCTTCCGTGCCTTCTGCCCATTCGGCCTTCTGCCCATTCGGCCTTCTGCCCGTTCGGCCGCTGAGACGCGGCCCTCTGGCGGGGCGTCAACCGGCGCGCGGGCGTCCTGTTCCGTCAGACCGGCCGGACGGGGGCTTGGAAAAGCAGGCGGGCTATGAAGGACGGATGATTCTGATCGCCGGCGTCGCGATCGATGCCTGGCCGATCGTCGTCGCCGACCGGTCGATCCGGCGCACCGTCCGGGTCGTCTACGGCTGGACCGGCGCCTGCGGGCACACCCACTGATCAAAACTGTCCACCACCCGCAACCCCGCCCGTTCCAGCATGCGGCGTGACGCGGCATTGCCGGCATCGGCAAAGGCGGTGATCGCCTGGCGGCCATGGGTCCAGGCATGGGTGATCATCTCGCGGCAGATCAGGTCGGCGGCGCCGGAGCCCCAGTGGCGGCGCAGGCAGGCGCATTCGCTGCCGAGCAGGCCGTCATGGGCCGGGGTGAAGAGGATATAGCCGGCGAGGTCGGGGCCGCGACCGGTCATGATCAGGCCGCTTCCCGGGGCATCCAGATTGGCGCGGATCACCTGCCCTGTCATCCCGGCACCATTGCCGCGGGCGCCGAAGCAGCGGTTGTGGATATGGGCGACCTGGTCCAGCAGCCGGCCGGTCTCCGGCGCATCGGCATCGGCGGCCGTGATCAGACGGGTGGCGTAGCCGCGGGCCTCTGCCCGGCCGGCATGGGGGGCCTCGTCCGGTTGCAGGGGGGCCGGGGCGCGGTGATAGCGCAGGCGGCCCGTGCATTGCTCGAACCCCCGGGCCCGGAGCAGGCCCGCCGGCTCCGTCCGGCCGGGGAGCGGGTTGTAGCGGTAGTCGCAGACGTTGTCCGGCTCGCCGGCTTCTCGTGTCAGGGCCTGGTCGAGACAGGCGGCCAGCGCCCCGGCATCATCGGCCGGGCACCAGATCAGCAGGTTGACGATGCCGCGGCCGTCGTGCCGGCGGGTGCGGGCGCTGGTCAGCACCGCGCGCAACCGGCCGTCCAGATGCCAGAATTCGTCGCGGACCGGGTCTTCCGTCCGGGTGTTGCGGATGACCAGACGTTCGGCATAGCCGGGTTCGGCGGCCATCCGGCGCGTGTCGGGGTCGGCATGGGCGGCGAGGAAGGCTGCAAGCGTGGCGGCAGTCTCGGCCGTAAGCGGGGTGAAGGTTCCATGAGGGTAAACCGCCATCGGCGTCATGATCCCGGGTCTGCTGCAGGGAAGGGCCGATCCTGAGTATATGATCGCCACGCCCTGCCAACCACGAGATGGATACCGGGATGTGATGGCCGTTGACCTGGACTGGCCCGGCCTGGCCGCTGCCGCGGCCAGCCTCGACGAACGTCTGTCGGGCGGTTTCGACCCCGTCGATGCCCCGGACGCGGCGGCGCGGGCCGCGGCGGCGCTGGATCTCTGGGTCGATGCGGCGACATCGGGCGATCGGGCGCGGTTCGCCCGCATGCTGACCCGTCGGGGCCTGACGCTTGAGGCCGTGCTGCCGCTGCTGGGACCGGTACGGCTGAAGGCGGGGCGCGCCTTGCCCGGCTGGATCGATCAGGCCCGGCCGCTGCTGGCGGCGCTGATCGGCGGGCAGGATGGCGGCCGGCCCTGCCCGGTTGCGGCCTGGGACGAGATCCCCTTTGCCGGGCTGCTCTGGCCGGCGGTGGTGGAGGCGCGCCGGGCCCGGGGCGAACCGCCTGTGGGGCTGATCACCGATGTGGCGCTGGCGGCGCTGGACATCGCGCTGCTGCGTGGCCTGGCCGAGGTGACCGGCCAGAGCCTGTTCGAAAGTTTCGATTTCTACCGCCGCGCCGGCGGCGGGCCGGCGGAGCTGATGCCCGCGGGGGCGCCGGAGGGCTGCGGGCTGGTCGCAGGCTTTGCCGCCGCCCTGCGCGAAGGGCCGCTGCTGAACCTGATCGCCGCCCGGCCGGTGATGCTGCGCCTGGCGGCGACGATCCGCGGCCAGTGGATTGCCGCGACCGGCGATTTTCTGGCACGGCTGGCGGCGGATCGGGACCGGCTCGACGGTCTGATCGGCCGCGGGGCCGGGCGGGTGGCCGCGATCGCAACCGAGCTGTCGGACCCGCATGAGGGCGGGCGGCGGGTGATGGCGCTGACCTTCGAAAACGGCGCCCGCCTGGTGTGGAAGCCGCGATCGCTGGCCGCCGAGGCCGCCTGGCACGATCTGGTGCAGTGGTGTGCGGCCAGGGGCGCGCCGGTCAGGCTGGGGGCCGCCCCGGTGCTGGAATGCGGCAGCCATGGCTGGATGGGCTTCGTGCCCCAGGCGCCTGCCTTGACCGCGGCAGAGGCGCCGGAATTCTGGCGCCGGGCCGGCGGGCTGCTGGCGGTGATGCATCTGCTGCGCGGCAGCGACCTGCATCACGAGAACATCCACATTCACGACGGCGTGCCGGTGCCGGTGGATCTTGAGGCGATGCTGCAGCCGGATCTTGCCCTGGTGCCCGAGGCGGTGCCCGTGCTGCGCGCCGACCAGGCGGCCCGGCGCCGGCTGGAGGGCTCGGTGCTGGCGGTGGGGCTGCTCCCGCGGGAACAGCGGCTGGCCGGGCGGCCGGTGCGGATGGGCGCGCTGGCCCCGGTGGGCGAAGAGACCGTGCGGCTGACCGGGTGGACGGCGGTCAATCGCGACGCCATGGCCTTCGAGGCGCAGACCGTGACCCGGCCGACCGCCGGCATCCCGATCACCATCGACGGCCGGCCGGCGATGCCGGGGGCGGGGGCGGCGGATCTGGTCGCGGGCTATCGCGCGATGATCGACTTTCTGGCCGGAAACCGCCGCGAACTGCTGGCGGCAGAGGGGCCGCTTGCCGGTTTCGCCGCCGCCCGCATCCGCCATGTGCTGCGCCCGACCAGCTATTACGAGCAGCTGCGCCAGGCGGCGCGCCACCCCGGCGCCCAGACCGACGGCATCGCCTGGAGCCGCCATTTCGAACGCCCGATCCGGACGGCGCGCTGGGATCTGGGCGATGGACCGGGCGAGGATGCCGGCTGGGACCTGCCTGGCGCTGAACGCACCGCGCTGGCCCGCGACGACGTGCCGGTCTTCACCGGCATCGGCGCTACCGATGGTTGTTTCGCCGACGGGGCGGAGGTGGCGAAGGGCCTGCTGGAGCCGGCAGTGCTGCCGCGCCTGGCGGCCCGGCTGGACCGGATCTGCGCCGAGCTGGACATGCATACGGGCCTGATCCGCCAGGCGATGACCGGCGCCGATCTGCCGGTGTTGCCGCCGTCGCGGCCCTGGACGGAGGCTGCGGGCGGTTTCGATCCGGCGGCGGCCCGGCGGATGGTGGATGCCATCGCGGGCCGGCTGGCGGAAGATGCGATCCGCGCCGGCGGGGCGGCGGCCTGGATCGGCACGCGGATCTCGACGGATGGCGAAGCGCTGAAGCCGGCAGTTCTGGGCGATGATCTTTACGACGGCCGCATCGGCATCGCCCTGTTCCTGGCCGGTGCGGCGGCGACGGATGCGGCGGGCCGCAAGGTGCTGGGCGGGCTGGCGCTGGAGGCCCTGGCGCCGCTGCGCCACCGGCTGGCGGCGGGGCTGCCCGAAGCGGCGGACGGCCTGCATGGCATCGGCGGGTTCGACGGATGGGGCGGGGTGGTCTATGGGCTGACCCGCATCGCCGGCCTGCTGGACCGGCCGGATCTGCTGGAGGATGCCCGCCATGCGGCGGCCCGGATCACGCCCCAGGCCATCGCCGCCGACCGGGTGTTCGACATGATCGGCGGCGCGGCGGGGGCGATCTGCGGGCTGCTCGCGCTTTATCGCGCAACCGGGGATGACGCGGTTCTGGCGCGCGCGGTCGCCTGCGGCCGTCACATTCCGGCCGACGGGCGCGCCGGCTGGGCGGGGGTGGCGGGCCGTCCGCTCGCCGGCCAGTCGCATGGCGCGGCCGGCATCGTCCAGGCCCTGGCGGCGCTGGCCGCGGCGACGGGGGAGGCGGGCTTTGCCGAAACCGCGCGCCAGGGCCTCGCCTTCGAGACCGGCTTGTTCGATGCCGGGCGCGGCAACTGGCCCGACCTGCGCCGCCCGGACCGGATCACCTTTCCGGTGCAATGGTGCCACGGCGCCACCGGCATCGGCTTCGGGCGGCTCGCGGCCCTGGCCGTTCTGGACGATGGCGTGCTGGACGACGGCGCGGCGGCGCGGGATCTGGACCATGCCATCGCCTGCAGCTGCAACACCGCCGACGGCGGGCGCGACAATCTGTGCTGCGGCCAGGCCGGGCGGCTGTCGCTGCTGATCCAGGCGGCGCGGGCGCGGGGGGATGCGGCGCTGATGCAGCTGGCCGACCGGCGGCTGGCGGCCTGGCTGGCGCGCGCCGGCACGCCCGACGGCTTTGCGCTGGCCGGCGCCACGCCGCATCTCCGCCCCGGGCTGATGCAGGGGCTGGCGGGGGTGGGGCAGGTGCTGCTGGAACGGCTCTGCCCCCGGCTGATCACGCCGGTGCTGGCCCTTGAATGACGGCGGGTCCGGGGAACATCTCCACCCCGGCCCCGATCCGGCATTCCCAGAGATGATGTTCGGCGATCAGCGCCATGCCGGCGCGGTCCATCGCGCGGCGTGATGCGGCGTTGGTGACGTCGGCACAGGCCACGACGTCCAGCCCGCGCGGCGCCGAGACCCGCTCGGCCATCAGCCGGCACATGGCGTCGACGGCGCCGCTTCGCCAATGGGCGCGGGCCAGACAGGCCTCGATCACCAGAATGCTGCCCTCCATCTGCTGGAACAGAATATGGCCGGCGATCTCGCCGCCCCGCCGGGCGACGATCAGCCCGCTTCCCGGCTGTGACAGACGGCCCTGCACCACATCCGCCGTCCAGTCGGCCACCGACCCGCGCGCGCCGAGGGTACGGTTGTGGATGGCGGCCACCCGGTCCGCCACCGCCTGATCCGGCGGCTGTGCCGGATCGTCGAACAGCGCAAGTCCATAGCCGGCGTCGAGCGCCTGATCCGCCAGAACGAATTCCCCCGGCCGGGGCGGGCCGGCCGGGCGGCGGTACTCGCAAAGCCCCGGGATGCGGGTGAAGCCCCGGGCGGCGAGCCGCGCGGCCGGGGTCGGCTGGTGGGTCTGTTCCGTGATCCGGTAAAGCCGCGCCGCCGGGGCGATCCGGTCTTCCCGGTCCAGAAACACCTCCAGACAGGCGTCCGCCGCCGCAAGCCCGCCGCTGGCAGTCAGGATCTGCGCCGAGACGATGATGCAGCCGTCATGGCGCGGCGCCCGCACCAGGGTCACCGCCGCCGCCGGGGCCTGGGGGTCGCCCTGCAGCCAGGCTTCGGCGCCCTGCCGGTCCAGAAACAGCGATCTGAGGTCGGTTTTCGCCAGATAATCCCGCACATCCGGGGCTGCCTTGGCCATGAGGAAAGCGGCGAAGGCCGGCAGCGTGGTGTCGTCGACGCGGGTGAGGGGGAGGTCGTTCATGCGGGTCATCCGCCATCCTGCCGTGGTGCCTCTCCACCCGATCATGCCGGGTTGAGCGGGCGGGGCGGGCGCGGCAGAGGCGGGGCGGTAAACCGCCGTCGCCCGCCCGCCATCCCGACGCTGCGGCGGGGCGGGTCGTGACCGATGATCGGGGCGCGTCCGGGCGTACAGCCCGGCGCCGGGTTCAGACTTTCAGGAGCGATGATGATGCAGACCACGACCGACATGATGGCCGCCTGGCGCCAGACCGGCGGCGCGCTGCCCGCCGCCAGCCTCACCACCGGTGCCGACGAGCCCCTGGCGGCCGGCCCCTATTTCACCGCCACCAATGGCCGGGGTTGCATTGATGCCGATGCATCTGTTTCTGCCGCGGCAGTGACCTTCCGCGTGCCCGGCTGCGTGGCCGAGGATTGCATCGATGTCGATGCATCTGTTTCCGCCGCCGCGATCAGCTGGCATGGCGGCGTATGCCGCCCCGCGGGCGCTGCCTGACCGGATCGCCCGCCGGCCCGACGACGGCACCGGCCGTCTGTCGGGCCGCTGCCCCGATTGCGCCGTCCCCGCCCGCCTGCCAGGATCGGGATCCACCCCATCCGGAGGGCCGGCATCCATGACCGAGGCGCGTAAGGCGAAGCTGAAGGCACTGCATGAGACCATCCAGGCCGCCATTGCCGAGGGCGACGGTGTCGGCGAAGAGGAGATGGATCGCCTGCTGGATGCCGAAGAGGCGCGGCTGCGCAAGGCGCCGGCACGAACGGCAGCAGGTCCGGCAGGCAGGTAGGCGCAAGGGGCTTGCGGTTCGATGCTATTAATTGTGCAAAAACTGACATCTTGTTAGGATTGAAGACCAATCCTCCGGAGGGTCAGCTCCCATGAACGTGTCGATCGGTGCGCGCTGGGAAAGTTTCGTCGACAGCGTGGTTGAGGAAGGCCGCTATGCCTCGGCCAGTGAGGTGGTGCGCGAAGGCCTGCGCCTGGTGGAAGAGCGCGAGGCCAGGCTGAAGGCGCTACGCGACACCATTCAGGCGGCGATCGCCGAAGGCGGAGAAAACAGCGCTGCTGATGCCCGCCGGGCAATCGCTGCGGCGGTGGCGGAGATCGGATCCGGTCAGGGCTCACGCTGAGTGCCGCGCCTGATTCTGTTGACCCCAGCCGTGCGGGAATTAGCGGCGATCGCGGCTTATGTGATGCAGCGAAGCCAGGATGCGGCCATGGCCGAAGCCTTCGCCGCTGATCTGGTGATGAAGTGCGAGCATCTGGCCAGCCTGCCCGGCCTGATGGGCCGGCCCCGGCCCGAGCTGGCCGCCGGCCTGCGCAGCTTTGTCCATCGCGGCTATGTCATCTTCTTCCGCTACATCGATGACCGGTTCGAGGTGGTGACCGTGCTGGAAGGCCATCGCGACATCGACGGGCATTTTTTCGAAGAGCTGCCGCTCTGAGGGCGCGTCTGGCCGCAGCCCTGATGGCGCTGGCGCTGACGGCCGGCGGCGCCGGTGCGGCGGTGCGGCCGGACATCTGGCCGGTGCCGGCGCGGGCGCTGGCGGCCGATCCGGTGCTGGAGGCGCGGATCGATGCCCTTCTGGCGCGGATGACGCTGGAGGAAAAGGTCGGCCAGACGATCATGGCCGATGTGGCGGAGGTAACCCCCGACGATCTGGCGCGCTGGCCGCTGGGGGCGCTGTTCGCCGGGGGCAATTCCTCCCCCGGCGGTACCGGGCTGGTGCCGCGCGAGCGCTGGCTGGCGGCGGCGGATGCATATCATGCGGCATCGCTGGCGGGCAGCGGCATTCCGGTGATCTGGGGCACCGATGCGGTCCATGGCCACAACCGGCTGATCGGGGCCACGGTCTTCCCGCACAACATCGCGCTGGGGGCGGCGGGCGACCCTGATCTGGTGCGCCGGGTGGGCCGGGCGATCGCGGCCGAGGTGGCGGCGACCGGCCTGGACTGGAGCTTCGGCCCGACGCTGGCGGTGGCCCGCGATGCCCGCTGGGGGCGTGCCTATGAAAGCTTCGGCAGCGACCCTGCTCTGGTCGCCCGGCTGGCGGGGGCAGCGGTCGAGGGGTTGCAGGGGCCGGTGGAGCCCCATGTCCCGGGCCGCGATTTCCTGAAAGATGGCCGGGTGATCGCCACCGCCAAACATTTCATCGGTGATGGCGGCACCACCAAAGGCATTGATCGTGGTGATACGCAACTGCCAGAGGTTGTGTTGCGCGACATCCACGGCGCCGGCTATCCGCCGGCCCTGACCGCGGGGGTGCAGACGGTGATGGCCTCGTTCTCGTCATGGAACGGCGCCGCCCTGCATGGCCATCACGGGCTGCTGACCCGGGTGCTGAAACAGCGGATGGGTTTCGACGGCATTCTGCTGGGCGACTGGGACGGCCATGCCGCATTGCCCGGCTGCACCCCGGGCAGCTGCCCCGCGGCGATGAATGCCGGGCTCGACATGTTCATGGCCGCCACCGACTGGCGGGGGCTGTTTCAGGATACCGTCCGGCGGGTGCAGACGGGCGACATCCCCGCGGCCCGGCTGGAGGATGCGGTGCGGCGGATCCTGCGGGTCAAGATCCGCTACGGCCTGTTCGAGAAGCCGGCCCCGTCGCTGCGCGCCGCCGGCCTGCCCGAACCGGGTGCCGCGGCCCATCGCGCCCTGGCGCGCGAGGCGGTGCGCCGCAGCCTGGTGCTGCTGAAAAACGAGGACGGCCTGCTGCCGTTGCGCGCCGACCTTCGGGTGGGCGTGGTGGGGCCGGGCGCGGATGATATCGGCATGCAATCCGGTGGCTGGACGCTGGACTGGCAGGGCGGCACCGGCCGCAACCACCTGTTCCCGGGCGCGACCTCGATCTTCGGCGGCATCGCGCAGGCGGTTGCCCGGGCCGGCGGCAGCGCCGAACTGGCGCCCGACGGCCGCTTCGCCACCCGTCCGGATGTGGTGATCGCGGTCTTCGGCGAACCCCCTATGCCGAGATGGCCGGCGACCGCCCGGATCTGGATTTCGGCCGCCACGACCAGGGCCGGAGCCGGGCGATGCTGGACGCGCTGAAGGCGCAGGGCCTGCCGGTGGTCAGCGTCTTCCTGTCGGGCCGCCCCCTGTTCGTGGGGCCCGAACTGGCGGCATCCGATGCCTTCGTTCTGGCCTGGCTGCCGGGCAGCGAGGGCGCGGGCGTGGCGGATATGCTGTTTCGCGCAGCCGACGGAACCGTTGCCCACCCCTTCACCGGCCGTCTGCCGATGGCCTGGCCGGAGGCCGGCGACACGGTCCGGATTCCGGAATGAGGATGCCAATTCACGCTATTGATAATCATTCTCAAAAGAGGCACAGTCGCTGACGGCGAGAGCCCCCATGATTTCCGGAGCGGCGGCATGACGCTCGATCAACTGCTCGTCGACAGCCAGAGCGAACTGAGGCGCTATCTGAGACAGCGCTTCGGATGCGACATGCTGGCGGCAGAGGCCGTGCAGGACGCCTGCGTCCGGCTGTCGGGCGCCGCCCGGCCGGCGACCGGGACGGTGCGTCACCCGCGCGCCTACATCTTCCGGGTTGCGACCAATATCGCGCTCGACATCCTGCGTCGCGAAACGCGCGAACGCCGCCGCTTCGTGGCGCTGGACGATGCGCCCGAGGCGGTGGAGGTGCCGGTGCCGTCGGTGGAACGCAGCATCGAGCAGCGCGAGCGTCTGGCGCTGCTGCGCGGTGCCATCGACGAGCTGCCGCCCCGCTGCCGCGAAGTCTTCGTACTGCACAAGCTCGACGGGTTGAGCCATGCCGATGTCGCCGAGCGGCTGGGCATCAGCCGGAACATGGTGGAGAAGCACGTCATCCGCGCCATGCGCCATTTCCGCGACCGCCTGGACGCCGCCGGCCATGACGGCTGAGCCGGTGCCACCCGCCGGTTGCTTGCGGTGATCCGGACCTTCCGCTAGAACTTGGAGCCGCCGGACCCGCGCCCCTGCGCCGGGTCCGCCACCAGAAGGGCGGCGACGACGAGGGCATGGCCGGCGAGCATTCCTCTTCCCAAGGCGACGGACATGACGGCCGGCCCGCTCCTGTCGACGAGGAGCAGGGATGGGAACTCTATGCCCGCGCAACGTCCGGCGACGACCCCGACGGTGCGGCGGCCCGCGCCTGGGCCGGCTGGCGACGCCTTTCCCCCGATCATGAAGCCATTGCCCGCCGGATCGAGAGCGTGTGGTCCGATGCCGACGCCCTGGCGGTGGAGGTGGCCGGCCGGCCGGCGGCGATGCGCACACCCGGCCGGCCGCGGCCGCAGCGCCGGCGATCGGCGCTGAAGGCGCTGGCCGCCTCTGTGCTGATGGCGGCGGTGATCGGCTATGGCGCCCTCGCCACCCGCGGCCACTGGCAGGGGGCGATCCTGAACCTGACCCACGACGTGGCGACCGGGGTGGGGGAGCGCCGCGAACTGCTGCTGGCCGATGGCAGCCGGATGGTTCTGGACGCCGCCTCGGCGGTGGATCTTGCCATGGCGGGCGACCGGCGCGACGTGATCCTGGCCCGCGGCCGGCTGCTGGTCGAGGTGGCGCGCGATCCCGACCGCCCCTTCACCGTGACCGCGGGCACCGTCCGCGCCCTGGTGCTGGGCACCGGTTTCACGGTGGAGCGCCGGCCGAGCGGGACGGTCTCGGTCGCGGTTCTGCACGGCCGGGTGCAGGTGGCGGTTCCCCATGAGCCACGGCAGGACCCCGGCCGCTATCAGCTGGGGCCGGGCGACCGGCTGACCTTCGGCCATGGCGAGATGGCGCTGGACCGGATCGATCCCGACCGCATCGCCGCCTGGACCCGCGGCGTGCTGCTGATCGACGGCCGCCGGCTGGAGGATGCGGTGGCGATGATCGATGCCCATCGCGGCGGCGCCAGCTTCATCCCCGATCCGGATCTTGCGGCAATGCGGGTGAGCGCCAGCCTCAACCTGGATGGCGGCGGTGATGCCGCGCTCGATCGCCTGGCGGCGGCGCTGGGCCTGGCCGTGCACCGCCTGCCGGGCGGGCCGGTGGTGATCACGCGGCGCTGAGCGGCGCCATCGGTCTCCATTTCTCTCACTAAAATAATGAGCACGTTTAAACATGAAGCACGGGCAAGGGCTTGCGCGTTGTTATTCATACGCTCTATAAGGGTGTCAAACTTTCATTATGCCCCGATAAAGAGATAAAGCATGATGAAAAAGATGTCATGCGGCGCAGATTTTTCTCCCGACGATTGATTACGATAGTATGTATAAGTGATGACGTGAGAATGTGCGTGCATGACGTGGGTTTTCAAAACTCTCGTTTCAGGCCATCATTCTTGCACCTACCAATAGGCTGGGGCGAAGGTTGCCGATGGCTAATCATTTCGTAATCGGTATCGGTGGTACCGGCGGTCGCGTTATCAGATCGTTACGTAAGCGAATCTTCCAGGATTTCGGCGGCCACCGGATCCCGGATATCGGCCTGGAGTACCTGTATGTCGACTCCAGCGACGAGATGATGAGCCTGAACGACAGGAGCTGGGAGGTACTGGGCACCAATGTCCAGCTGCCGCCGGCCAGTCAGTTGAGGATCGGGCAGCAGGAGCTGCAGGCCCGCCTGAACAACATTCAGAACTATCCGGGGCTTCAGCCGTGGATCGGCGAGCGCAAGGTGTGGCGGCTGGTTCCGGCCAATGTGGTCAATGCCGGCGCCGGCGGCCAGCGCCGGCGGCTGGGGCGGTTTCTCTTCGCCTGCAACGGCGAAGCTTTCCGCGAGAAGGTCAGGCATCTGACCCGCGAACTGACCCAGCGCCACCAGCAGACCGGCGTGACCTATCATGTGGTCTGCGGCCTGGCCGGCGGCACCGGCGGTGGTGCCATCGTCGACGTGATCGCCCAGCTGATCGCCAATTCCGCCAGCCACCACGACCGGGTGATCGTCTATGCGATTCTGCCCGATGCCAATCCGCCCGCCAACTGGGACAGCGGTTCCTATCATGCCAACGGCTATGCCGCGCTGATGGAGCTGAACGCGATGATGCTGGGCCAGTACCAGCCCTATGACGTCTGCGGGTCCGGCCGGCGGATCAACTGTCGGGACAGCCGCTTCAAGGGCGTCTACGTCGTCACCAACGAGAACGAGCAGGGCCGGACGATCAATGTCCAGCATGAACTGCCCGTGATCGTGTCGGACTATCTGTTCGACAAGATCACCTCGGTGGGCGAATCGCCCGTCGAATCGCTGGAAAATCACGGGGCCAATCCCGAAACCATTCCGGGAAGCGACGTCCCCGCGCGGGCACGGAATTTCTATGCCTTCGGCATCAAGCGCGTGGCGGTGCCCGAGGAAGAGATCACCGAATATCTCAGCTATCGCTTTGCCCTGAGCGCCCTGAACCAGCTGGTCTACAACAACTGGAGCGACACGGCCGGCTATCGCAACGAAGCGCGGGCGCTGAATTACGACCAGATCGTGCGCGACCCCGACAATCAGGGCCGCTGGCGGATCACCAGCGATCATTTCGCCGGCGTGGCCCCCGTGCTGGCACAGGATTTCGAAGCCAAGCGCACCCGCCACTGGCAGGACACCATCCCCGACGAATGGCAGCAGTTCAGCGCCCGGGTGGCGCCGGTCGTGGCCGAGCTGGACCATGCCGAAACCTTCGGCGAACTTCGGACGCAGTTCGAGGCCCATTACCGCCTGGGATATCGCCGCGAAGGTGTGGGGGGCTATTACGAGGTCCGCGGCAACGGCCGGATGGAAACGGCGCGTCTGCTGGTCCGGGATATCGAGCGCGAGCTGCTGGACAACTGGCACAGCGGTTTGTATTCGCTGACCGAGATCCTGACGATCGTTCAGCGCCTGCGGGCCGATATCGACGATCGGTTGTCGCGCAGTGACGGCGTGATTGTGCAGATCCGCGGCGATGTCGGCGACGCCGAGGCGGCCTGTGCGGCCGAGCTGACGGCCTGGGGCCGGCTGGGGCTGATCGGCCGGCGGCTGCAGTGGCGGGGCATCTTCGAGCGCTACACCCAAAGCTGCATCGATCTTTACACCGCCCGGACCAAGCTGGAGGCGACGCGGTATGCGCAGGATCTGATGCGGCAGACCATCAACGAACTGAACGCGCTGGAAGGCAGCCTGCGCCGTGTCCGGACCCGGTTCGACGACGAGATGGAGCAGCTGGGCAGGGAAATCGCCGCCCGTCTGAACGATCCGCAGGCCGGCGACCTGAAGAACATCTTCGTGAAGTTCTACGAGCCCGAGCCGGTGAGGGAGGTCGTGAGGCGGCTGTGCATCAACCAGGCCACCATGAATGTGCTGGCGCAGGCGGTGCGGGAAGCCCTTCTGGGCGTCGAGCGCCTGGGCGAGGATCCGCGGCTGGAACGTCTGAACGAGGCGCTGGCCCACGGTGCCCTGTCGGGTGTGGTGCGCCAGGTGGCCGCCAGCCAGGCCAAGGCCGCCCACGACCTGAACGTGGCACTGGATCGTGACCGGATCCTGAACGTCTCGCTGATCCGGCGGCTGCGCGACCGGTTCGGCAACAGAGGAGATGAGGGGCTGACCCGGTTCTGTGTCGATCTGGTCAATGCCGCCGGGGTGTTCGCCCCCTTCAGCCTGGTGGAACGCGGCAAGGTGGGCCGGGATGCCGGCGCCGAGGATGGGGAGAGGATGGTGACCAGCACCATCATCGTCAACCGACCCGACGAGCCCGATCATGCCGAATTCCTGGCCCGGCTGGACGCGGCGTTCCGCGCGGCGAGCACCAGCGTGCTGCCGCCGCAAGCCTACAGCGCCCGGCCGCACGAATTGTCGATCGTGTCGTTCATCGGCAATTTCCCCGTGCGGCATCTGGCGATTCTACCGCTGCTGCGCGATCGCTATCGGGACCGGCTGAGGGCACAGGGCGATCTGGGCCGGCTGGAGCTGCACACCGAAGATGCGGCGGCGGACCTGCCCGATCTGTTCATTGCAGGTGCGGGCGGCTTGAACAGCCTGCCCTGGCTGATCACCGCCTGGCAGCTGGGGGTGTTGAGAGAGATCACCAACGGCCGCGGCGTCAGGGAGGTGGTGGCGGAGACCACCCGTGACGACGGCCTGCCCAATGACGACATCGTGCTGGGCCGCAACCGTTTTACCGCCCACGAGCTGATCCGCCCCCGTGAACTGGTGCAGCTTCGTAATCACTGCCAGCGGCTGCTGGCCCGTGACTATCGTCATGTCGATGCGCGGCAGGAGCTGCGCGACGGCGTGCTGACCTGGCTGGAAGAGCTTGAAGCCGCTGAACCCGACGGCCGGCGCAGCGACGCCTATATCCTTCACCGCGCCGCGGCGACGGAGATCTTCGACCGGATTCTGACGGTGGAGTGACGCATGGCGCGGGGTCCGAGTAAGTGGGTGAAGTGTGTTAACCCGAATCCATTGCCTTCGGGCGCCCTATGCCAGAAGGCCTCATCAGGCAAGCCGTTCCAGACCAGCGCCGACAGTGATTTCTGCCCCGACTGTGGCGATTACCTGATCCCGGCACCCCAGAAGAACGACCCGCTGCAGATTATGCGGCGGTTTCTGAAGGGGGCAGGCCTGATTTATGCCCTGGGAGGGCTGATCGCCGCAACGACGATCGTCGGCGGGGTGCTGCTGTGGCGTGGGGGTCTGGGGCAGCTGTGCCTGTTCGATTGCGGGCCGCCGCCCCTGACCTGCAAGACCCCCCTGGAAGAACGTGGCGTCGCCATCGCCGCCCTGGCGAAGAGGCCGGATCTGGACGCTGCGGACGCCCGCCGCACCGCGCTCCTGCTCAGGGACGAGTGCGGCGATCCGGGATCGGCGATGCACTTGCTGTGGATCGCGGCCAGACATGGCGACACGGCGGCGGTGCTGGACGTCGCCCAGACCTATGATCCGACCCGGACCGGGAGCAGCGGCGTGCCTAAAGCCGAGCCGGCCTATCTCTGGTATCGCTGCGCCCTGAACTATCCCGAGCAGGCCGCCGCGGCTGCCCGAGGGCTGGCCAATCTCAAGGCATGGGTGACCGCGCATGTGAACAATCCGGAAGGCAAGAGTGCGGTCCTGCCGCAGGCCGCGGCTTATGACCTGCTGGACGGATGGAAGGACACGTCCGCTCCGCCCGATGCGTGCATATCTGCCCATGACCAGGCCGATCGAGGGGAGTGACCGGCGCATGACGATGATCCGTTCGGCCCCCGCGGCCGCGCCGGTGCGCCATCTGACCCTGGTCCATCTGGCTCTGGCTCATCTGGCCCTGGCTCATCTGGCCCTGGCCCTGTTCGTGATCGCCCTGCTGTCGCCCGAGATCGCCCGGGCACAATCTGCGACGGCGGGCGGGCCACTGACCGAGATTGAAGGCTCGGATTTCTATCAGCGGGTGCTGTCCCTGCCCGGTGCCGAACTGCATCGCAGCCCGGATACCGCGACGACCACTGGCCGCCGCCCGCCGGTGTTCTCGGTCTATTACGTCTATGGGCACAGCCAGGTCCGCGGGCAGGACTGGGTAGAGGTGGCGGACAATATCTATGGTGACGGACGGGCCTGGCTGCCGGCGGACCTGACCGTGCCCTGGTCGACCATGCTGGTGATGGAATACGCCCCGGTCGGCCAGCGGGGCCCGTTGCTGTTCTTCGAAGAGCCCGAAGCGGTGAACGCGGTGCTGAGGGCCCGTGACAGGGAGAGGATCGTAAACAATCTGATCGAGGCCGCGCGCCAGGGGCGTGGCGAAGACGGCGTTCTGTCCTTCGAGGAAACCGGCGGTGTTGTGGGTGGCGCCCGGGCCACCGAGGCGGGCTATCTGATGCCGGTGCTGAGCTTCCAGCGCAGCAGAAAACTCGGCGTCCAGCTGTTGGAGATCGCCAGCCTGAACCGTCACGCCGGCCCCCCACCGCCGCCGCCCTCGGTGAAAACCTGCGACGGAACCCTTATACCGACGACGGACGAAAGGGCGGCGCTTCGCCATATCCGGACCGGCATCGTGTTCGTGGTCGACACCACCATCTCGATGGGCCCCTATATCGAGCGGCTGAGAGAAGCGGTGCAGATCGCCCATGACGAGCTGAAGGCGGTCGGCCTTCTTGACCGGACCAGTTTCGGGCTGATCGCCTATCGCAACGATATGAGCCGCGAGCCGCAGAAATCGCAGCTGGAATATGTCACCCGGGTGTTCCAGCCGTTGACATGCGGCGCAGAGCCGGGCCGCCTGCTGGATCGGATGGGGGCCGTGAAGCCGGCGCGCGTATCCACCCGCAGCTTCAGCGAGGACGCCATCGCCGGCCTTTACGAGGCGCTGGGTGGGCAGAATGCCGATCTCGGACCCGCGGAGCGGATGGTCTGGGAGGATGCCGACGCCCGGTTCATCTTCCTGATCACCGATGCCGGCGCCCTGCCGGCGGGCGATCCGCAGTCGAAGTATCCGGGCGTCGATCTGGCCGCCATCCACGCCGATGCCGCCGGGAAGGATGTGACCATCTTTCCGATTCACCTGATCTCGAAAGAGGCCCAGGCCCGGAACAATGTCGGGCCTGCAACCGAGCAGTACCGTCTTCTCGCCATGGATCAGGGGCAGACGAACAACTACAAATCCGTCGCGGCCGACGATGTCGAGATGTACGACAAGATCATTCGAGAGGCCATCGGCGAGGTCATCACGACCGTGAAAAAGTGGGAGAGGGGAGAGAAGCTGACGCAGCTTTCCGTGCCGCTGAACCCCGATCCCGAGACCCAGCCGATCGGCGATCTGATCGTCAACAAGATGTTCAATGTTCAGCAGCGCTTCCTGGGGCGGGTTCAGGGGGGCAGGGCCCCGCAGTTCTTCGAGGCCTGGGCGGCGGACCAGGATCTGGCCAATCCCGACCGGATGGCCTTAAGGGCATCGGTCTTTCTGACCCGCAACCAGCTGAACGCGCTGGGGCAGGAGCTGGAAGCCGTTGTTCTGGAGGCGCAGGCCGGGGGTGCCGACCCCAGCCAAGTGCTCGATGCCATACAAAGCGTGAGCGCCAGAACCGCGGTGGACCCCAATCTGAACGGGCAGCCCAAGCTTTCACGCGAGAAGCTGCAGGCCTTTCTGAATCGGCTGCCCTACACACCCCAGCTGCTGAACCTGACGCTGCAGGACTGGCTGAATATGGGGACGCAGCCCCAGACGGCGATTCTCGGCAGCATCAAGTATAAGTTGAACGCCTATCGCGAACTGAGCGCATCGGACTGCTGGACAGATATGACGCCGCGGATCCCCGGCCAGCCGTTCAGGCGGGGCGACCCAGGGCTGGAGGTCTGCGCCGTCAGCCTGGAGCGGTTGCCCTGATGTCGGCTGCGCCGGTGTTCCACCTGCAGGGTGTGGTTGCAGAGCGTCGCTCGGGCCGGGCGGTGTTCGAGGTGGAGATCGCTGAGATGTCGCTGGCCCCGGGAGAGGTGGTGGCGGTCACCGGCGCCAGCGGCTGCGGCAAGAGCACGCTGCTCGACATCCTGGCCTTCATTCTGCCGCCGCTGAGGGTGGAGACGGGCTTCGTGTTCAGGCCGCGCGTCGGCCCGCCGGTCGATGTCGCCGCCCTGGCCCGTCGCCGGGGGCTGGACCGGTTGACCGCCCTGCGCCGGCGCCATGTCGGATATGTGCCGCAGGTGGGCGGCCTGCTGCCCTATCTGGACGTGCGCCGCAATGTGATGCTGAGCCCGGCCCTGCTGGGCCAGCGGCGCGTGGCCGAGGTTCTGGCCCTGATCGACCGGTTGGGCATCACCCCGCAGCTGGACAAGTGCCCGGCCGACCTGTCGGTGGGGGAACGCCAGCGCGTGGCGATCGCCCGGGCACTGGCCCATGGCCCGGATGTGGTGATCGCCGACGAGCCGACGGCGGCGCTGGACCCCGAGAATGCCGATCTGGTGTTGAGCCTGTTCGTCGACGAGGCGCGCCGCAACGGCGTGACCGCGATTATCGCCACCCATGACTGGGATCGCGTGGACCGGTTGGGGCTGCGGCGCATTCCACATGCCATGGTCCCCACCGAACGGGAGGGGGTGGTGCGCGCCCGGTTCGGAACATGATGGCGGCGGCCATGCTGCGGTCTCTGGTCGGGCGGCCGTCCGGCCGGGTGTGGACGGCGCTGCGCATGGGCGGGCTGGCGATCGGCCTGGCGCTGCGCGACATCCGCATGGATCGGCGCCTGGTGCTGTGCATGGTGCTGGCCATGGCGGCGGTGCTGGCCCCGCTGCTGGTGCTGTTCGGGCTGAAATTCGGCATCGTCAGCGGCCTGCGTGAGCAGTTGCGCAGCCACCCGCAGATGCGCGAACTGCGCCCGGTGGGTCAGTTCCGGCTGGACGACGCCTGGTTCGACCGGCTGCGCGACCGTGACGATGTGGCCTTTCTGGTGCCCAATACCCGCTATCTGACCGCCACCATCCGGCTTGGCGACGGCGGGCGCGTGGCGCCGTTGGACACCGAGATGATCCCCACCGCCCCCGGCGACCCGCTGTTTCCGGCCGGGATTCCCATCCCCGAGACGCTGACGAAAGTGGTGTTGAGCCGGCGCGCGGCCGAGAAACTGGGGCTTGCCGCCGGCGACACGGTACCGGGGGAGATCGGACGGAGCGTGGACGACCGGCGCGAGACGCTGGCGCTTGATCTGACGGTGGTGGGGGTGCTGCCCACCGAGGCCTTCGAACGTGATGCGGCCTTTGTGCCGCTTGACCTGCTGCTGGAAACCGAACGCTATCGCGAGGGCATGGCGGCGCCGCTGATCGGCGGCACCGGCACCGCACCGCCCGAGGACCCGCGCACCTTCGCCAGCTTCCGGATCTATGCGGGGGACGTCGATCAGGTAGAGGGGCTGCGCGATCATCTGGCGGCGGAACATATCGACACCCTGACGCGGCTGAGCGACATCCGGCTGATCCAGCGTTTCGACACCGGGTTGACCTTCGTGTTCCTGATCATCGCCGTTCTGGGCGGCGGCGGCTATCTGGTCAGCCTGGCCGTGAGCCTTGCGGCGACGATGGAAACCAGAACCCGGCAGTTCGGGCTGCTGCGTCTGGTCGGTTTTCAGTCGCTCAGCATCGGCCTGTTCCCCCTGGTGCATGCGCTGATCACCGCCCTGGCCGGATCGGCCGTGGCGATCGGGGTCTATTACGCGCTGGAGCCGGCGATCAACGCGGTGTTTCAGCAGCAGCTGGGCTTCAGTGACGTGGTATCCCGCCTGACCTGGGAACATCTGGCGATCGCGATCGCGGGGTCGACCGGGGCGGCGGTTCTGGCCTCGTTTTTTGCGGCCTGGCGGGCCATGCGGGTGTCGCCGGCACAGGGGCTGCGCGATCAATGACGAAAGGAGCGGCCATGGCAGGGGTATTCGGGTCGGGCGCGCGACCGGCGCGCCATGCACGCCGCCTGATCGGAGCCGCGGCGATCCTGGGGGTGGCGGCACAGGCGATTCCACCGGCCACCGCCGAAGAGACGACGGCGCTTCCACCGTCGGCCGACGCGGCCTGGTGCGGCTATGACGACCCGGCCTGGATGCGGGAAGAGGATATCTATGCCGATGACCTGGGCCGGACCGTTCAATGCCCCGAACCGGCATCGGCCCAGACCCTGCCCGTGGAGCTGGTTCTGCCGATGCCCTGTCATCGGCGGATGGTGTTCCGCAAGGTATCGGTGTTGCAGGACAACATTCTGGACTACCCGGTGGCCAGGCTGGGCATGGTGACCGAGCCGGTGGACAACGCCGTTCTGAGCACGCTGGTGACGGCTGCTTCGTCGGAAGCCGGTGGTTCGGCGGCAACCGGCAAGGAAGATATCCGGCAGGATACAGGGCTGAGCATGAGCCTGGCCGCGGTTGTGAATCAGGCGGCAAACGGCGCCTGGACGGCACCGATCGGGGGCGGTTTCACCGATCCCGCCTCTGACAAAGCCGGCATGGAACGGGTGTATTATATCGGCAAATACGAGGTGACCGCGCCGCAATATGCCGCCTTCGCCCCAGGCGGTGCCGTGGATTGCGATGCCTCTTACAAGGCCGCTCTCTCGGTGTCGGTCGATGCGGATGCGGCGAAGAAAGATGCCATCCGCCTGGAGCCGGGCGAGGTGCTTGCGGCGAATAAAATTAACTGGTTCGACGCGGTCAACTTCGCTAACGCCTATTCCCTGTGGCTGTTGAAGGAGAATGCCGACAAGATCGCGAAAGGCGGCATCCCCCTGCTGCCCTATGAGCAGTCGGCCCCCGGATTTCTGCGCCTGCCGACCGAGGCCGAGTGGGAATTCGCCGCCCGCGGCGGGATTGCAGATCAGGCCACGCAGAACAGCCTGATGCCGCAGACGGCCAAGGGCATCGCCGCCACCCCGGACAATCTGGTCAACCGGGTTCAGCCGATAAGAGGTGGACCTCCGCTGTTTCTGGTCGGCAGTAAGATGCCCAATCTTCTGGGCCTGTACGACGTGGTCGGCAATGTGGAAGAGATCGTGCTCGATCTGTTCCGGCCGGTCGGGCCCGGGATGATGGGCGGCCAGTCCGGCGGTTTCCTCACCAGGGGCGGCAACAGCCTGATTACCGGCGCGTACTCCAGAGCGGCGGTCGGCACGCGCACGGAAAGCCGGTTCTATGTCAACGGGAGCGCGACCAGGAGCAACACGGTCGGCTTTCGGCTGGTGCTGTCGGCACACTTCTTCGTGAATGATCGTCAGAAGACGGGCTGGGGGGAGGATTCCACAAGCTGGGTCCGGGGCGGACAGCTGGCCCGGGCGCGCCTGGCGGCGGCCCGCATGCCCGAGGACGTTCCGGGCGGTGCCCGTCAGGCGGATGCCGACCGGCAGCTTGCCGGGCTGCAGACGCAGGTGGAGAGCCTGCAGGCGAAGGCGGCCACCGCGGCGCAGGAGATCGACAGGCTGAACGCGGCCAACGCCGCCTATCAGGCCCGGATCGCGGCGCTGCAGGACGATCTTGCGCCCAAGTCTGCCGCCCCTGCCGAGGACACCGCCGCCACGGCGGCTGCGCGTGAGCAACTGGCCCGGTTGCAGGCCGGGCATGAGCAGGCGCAGATGGAGATCGCCCGGCTTCAGATGGAACTGCAAGCCGAACGCGCGGCCAGCGGTGGTCGGGCGGCTGCCGCCGATGCGGCCAACCGCCTGCAGGGCGAGCTGGAGCGGGCGCAGGCGGAAGCCAAGAGGTTGCAGACCGCCTTGCAGGCGCAGCTGGTGCAGCTTGCGGCTGAACGCGACCAGGCCCGACAGAGGGCGGTGCAGCTTGAGACGGACCTTAACCGCGCCATGGCGGCCGCCGACGACGGCCGGGCCGTCGAAGCGCGCCTTGCCGGGCTGCTGAGGGAACGCGATCAGGTCCGGCAGGAGAACGACCGGCTGCGCATGGCGCTGGCGGATGCGCAAGAGGCGGCGGATCGCCAGGGCGAACTGGACCGGCAGCTGAACAGGCTGCAGGCCGATGTCCGGCAGGCGCAGGCCGATAATGCCGAAATCACCGGCAATCTGGGTGTGGCGCGCCAGCATCTGGCGGCGGCCTCTGCCGAGGCGCGGCGCGGCGCGCGCGATGTCCGCCAGGAACGGGTGCGATCGGCCATGCTGACCGTTTCGGCGATCAACATGACCGAGCGCATGATCCGCTCTGCCGCTGCCCTCGCCGATCGGGCGCGGGGCAATCTGGCGGGGCTGCCGGCGGCAGAGCGCGCCACGGCCGAGGCCAGCCTCGCCGAGATCGCCCGCCGCATCGACATTCTGGAAACGACCAATACCGCGCAGTTCCGTTTCTATCTGGGCACGGTGCTGGCATTGGGTCGTGGTGCCACCGAGGACGTGACGGCGGCGGTGGCGGCGATACGGGCGGATCTGGCGGCCCAGGGGATCGTGGTTCTGGAGCAGGCCCTCGCCCTGGTGGAGCGGCATCTGGGGGTGGCGCTTCAGGCGGGCGGGGCCGTGCCTGAAACCGTGACCCGTGGCTGGCGGGACGACATCACGGCGGTGGGGCGGATATGACGCCGGTCACGGACGACGCAGAGCGACGGCCGGCGGCCTGACCCGGTGTGGCATCAGCTGCTCTTGCGGCAGAAATGGGGGGACGGGGAATGAAGCGACGCAGTCAGACGAAGTGGATGGGGCGGACGGGCGCCGCGGGGCGCGCCGGCCTGGTGGCGGTGACGGTTGCCGCCCTGGCGATGCAGGGCTGCGTGACCACGGGGGTGCGCAGCACCTATAGCGACCCGGCCGATGCCTGTTCGGCACGGCGCGAGCCGTTGATTCAGATGGTCGAGCAGTTCAACGAGCCGATCGTGAAGGGGGCACTGATCGGGGCCGGCACCGGTGCGGCGGCGGGTGCCGGCCTCTCCTATGCCAATACCGGCAAGGTCAATCCGCTGGCCATGGCGGGTGGTGCTTTGGCCGGCGCGGTGCTCGGCGCCGGGGCCGGATATCTGGAGGCCAGGCGGCAGCAGGTGAAGACCGCGAGCGAGCTGCAGGCGGCGGTGGATGCCGATGCCCGGGAATACGGGGCGCGCAGCAATGCGCTGCGCAACGCCATCACCACGCTCTACGACTGTCGGCGCAGCCAGATTGCAAAGGTCGCCGATCAGTTCCGCACGGGCGTGATGGCCGGACCGCAGGCGAGGGGAGAGCTGGAGCGCATCCGCCAGGCCATCGCGGCCGATGACGAGCTGCTGAACAAGGCGCTGGGCACCTCGGCCTCGCGGGTGGATGAGATCGCCTCGGCCCGCGCCAGTGCCGGCGGCTATGCCAGTACCGATGCCTATCTGGGCCAGGCGGCCAGCTGGACGCCGGTGGTGGAATGGGTCGATCCCGATGCGGCGACCCCGATGGCTGCGACCACCATGTATGCCCGCGGCAGCGTGAATGTCCGCAGCGGCCCGTCGACCGGCCATGGCGTGATCGCCGGCCTGAGCCAGGGCCAGCAGGTGCGGGTGACCGGCCGTGCCGGCAAGGGCGGCAGCTGGGCCGAAGTGCAGACCGGCGGCCAGACCGGCTATGTCCTGGCCTCGCTTCTGGCCGACCGGCCGGTGGTCTCGGCCCCGGTGCAGGCCCCGGCCGTGAAGGAGGTCGAGGCCCCCGCAGCCTCGCTGACCCCCGCCAGGGCGGTGATCGTGAACGCCCCGCCGGTGGCCGAGAATCCCGCCCAGGCGATGGTTCTTGAACAGCGGCAGACCGAGGGGATGGCCCGGAGCGAGGTGGCACGCACCATGGAGGATCTCAACCATGCGATGAATCTCGTCTCCTGATCGACGGTGCCCGCCGTTGCGGGTGTGGGCGCGCGCACCGTCCGTCCGGCGATGCCGCCTGATGCCGGGAACAAGACAGGCGGAGGTGTGTGATGATCGTCTTTCTGCGATGGCTGTTCCTGGTCCCCGGGATCGTCATCCTGGCATCGGCGCTGTTTTTGTGGATCGTGTCGATGTTCCTGATCGACATGCTGCCACCGATCCTGGGGCTGCGCATGGCGTCCGTGGCGCCGCTGGTGCTGGTGGGGCTGGCGCTGCTGGTGCCGGGTCTGCTGCTCTGCCTTGTGCCGACCCGTCGCCGACAGCCGGTCCTGTCTGCGGGCCGCGGCCGCGCTGGTGGCCGGCCCCGCCCGCCGGTCGGCGGTGGCCGCAGCCCGAGGGGGCGTCTCGACCGGCTCTGACCGGCGGGGGCATGGGACCGCATGCCCCTGCCGGAAATCCCGGCCGCCCGATGTCAGGGTTCCCACCCCGCCGGACGTCTTTCCCTTCAGATGGGATGACGATCCGGGAAAGGGACCAGCGGGATCATGGACAGCCAGAGGGACAGGGGTCGCCAGAGGGACGGGGGCCGCCAAGGTGATGGGGGCAGGCCGTCGAAGGCCGGCGCGGCGGGTGTGATGCGCCCGATCGTGGTCGGGATCTGGGCCGCGACGGCCGTGATGGCCGGCGGTCCGGCGGCGATGCCGGCGCAGGCGCAGGCGCTGGCCGATCCCGCGGCGGCCCGGCCCCTGAACTTTCCGGCCCGGCCGCTGGGCGAGGCGCTGGCCGATCTGGGGGCACAGACCGGTTTCGAGGTGGTCTATCCCACAGACCTCGTCGCCGGCCGGGTCTCGGCGGCCGTGCAGGGGGTGATGACCCCCGCCGAGGCCCTTGAACGCATGCTGGCCGGCACCGGGCTTGAAGCGGTGGCGGTTGCCGGCGGCGGCACCACCCTCAGGCCGGTGAGCGGCGGCACGCCCGCGGCGGTGACGCTGGAGGCGCTGACCGTGACCGCCCAGAAACGGGAGCAGACCCCCGACGAGGTGCCCTTCGCCATGACCGTGCTGCCGCGGGTGGAGCTGGAAGAGGCCGGGGTCGAAGCCGTCGGCGACCTGTCGCGGGTGGTTCCGGGCGTCGAGATTGCCGACAATGTGCAATCGCGGCGCTACAGCACCTTCACCATCCGTGGCCTGGGCGACCGCACCTTCAACCCGGATTCCGCCTCGGTCGGCGTCTATGTCGACGAGGTGTTCCGGCCGGTGACCGCGGCGGAAATGGACCTGCTGGATGTCGAGCAGGTCGAGGTGCTGAAAGGGCCGCAGGGCACGCTTTACGGCCGCAATTCGATCGGCGGCGCGATCAACGTCACCACCCGCGCCCCGTCGATGACCGGCACCGAAGCCGAGATGGAGCTGGGCGTCGGCGATTATGCGGCAAAGGAGGCGCGGCTCTATCTGGGGGCGCCGCTGGTCCGCGACAGGCTGGCCGGCAGCGTGACCGTGGCGATGCGCGATCGCGACGGCTATGTCGACAACATCGCGCCGGGCAAGGGCGAACTTGATCCGCTGCGCAGCGAAGCGGTGCGCCTGAAGCTGGTCGCCACCCCCAATGACCGGCTGCGGCTGGAACCGGTGATCGCCTACACCAACGAGACCGGCGGCTCGCCCCTGCCGCTGCTGTCGACGGGCCTGCCCGGCCGGCGCGAGATCTATGACGAGGGGGATTTCCGCTCGGTCAGGGAGCGGACCGATCTGTCGCTGCGGGCGTCCTGGCAGGCGAGCGACGATCTGGAGCTGACCTCGATCACCGCCTTCGCCCGCACCCGCGACGTGCTGGAGACATCCAACGCCACCGCCGGTTTCGGCCGGCTGCCCGGCTCTTACGGCGACGAGGCGGAGCGGACGAAGGAAGTCTCGCAGGAAATCCGGCTCGCCACCCCCGATGACGGCCGGCCGGTCTACTGGACGCTGGGCGGCACCTGGTACCGGACCAGCTATGACAACCGGTACGACTATTACGACGTCTTCGACACCTATACCAGCCAGACGATCACCGCGGCCGATTACGACATCGAAGGCTATGCCGCCTTCGCCGATGTCGCCTGGCGGGCGACGGAGCGGCTGACCTTCACCCTGGGCGGGCGCTACACCCACGAGGAGAAGGAGCTGACCCTGGACGATTACGGCAGCTATTTCGGCCTGGAAGGCCGGGCGATCGAGCATCAGCAGGGCAGTTTCGTCGCTTTCAGCCCCGCGGTTTCGGCGCGCTATGCCGTCACCTCCGACATCACCGCCTATGCCCGCATCGCCCATGGCTTCAAGCCGGGCGGCTTCGTGGTCTACGGGCTGGGCGATCCCATCGCCGGCACGAAGAACACCGGCTTCGCCTCGGAGAGCGCGGTCACCTATGAAATCGGCATGAAGAGCCATCTTCTCGACCAGCGGCTGGATCTGGATGTGGCGCTCTATCACAGCGACGTCTCGGACCAGCAGTACCAGACCTATGACGGCGCCACGCTGCAATTCCTCTACGACAATGCCGATGTCCGGATCTGGGGTGCCGAGGTTCAGGCCCGCGCCTGGATCACCGACCGGTTCGACGTTTCGGCGTCGCTGGGGCTGATCGATGCCGAATACACCGCCGAGGAGGTGTCGGGCATCCGGGCCAAGGGCAAGAAGGTTCAGCAGGTGCCGGATTACGACCTGAACCTGGCGGCCCGCTATGTCCAGCCGCTGGAAGACGGGATGGATCTGGTCGGCCGGGCCGAATGGGCGCTGACGGGGCAGAGCTATTTCGATGTCGGCAACACCATCTCGCAGGCGCCCTATTCGGTGGTCAATCTGCGGCTTGGGCTTGAAACCCCGCGCTGGGACCTGTCGGCCTGGGTCCGCAACGTCTTCGACGAGGATTACGCCCAGTGGGGCTATGTCGAGGCGTCGCCCCGCGCGGCCTGGTATATGGGCCCGCCCCGGACCTTCGGTGTCCGCGGCCGGCTGAAGTTCTGAGGCCGGCCGATGGGCGCGGTGACGCATGCGTTCCGGCTGCTCCGCCGCCTGCTGGCTTTTGCCGGCGGGCGGCGCTATCGGTTGTGGCTGGCGGTGGGGCTGGCGGCCCTGGCCGCGATCACCGGGCTTGCGCCCGCGGTCGCGGTGGGCCGGGCGGTGGCGATCGCGGCAGACCCTGACGCCATGGCCGCGACCGGCCTGGCCGGCCCGGTGCTGCTGTTGATCCTGGCCATGCCCGCGCGCTGGATCCTGATGCTGGCGGCAAGCGGCCTGTCGCATGCCGTCGCCTATGACGTGATCCACGGCTTCCGGCTGGCGGTGGTCGAGGCGCTGGGCCGGCTGCCGCTGGCCCGGATCGGCGCCGAGGGCTCGGGCGCCCTGCGCAAGGCGCTGCACGAGGATCTGGACCGGATCGAGCTGGTGGTCGGCCATCAGACGGTCGACGCGGCCGGCGCCGTTGCCGCCCCCCTGGCGGCGGTGGCGCTGATCGCCTGGATCGACCCGGTGATGGCGCTGGCCGCCGTGGTCACCCTGCCGGTGGCCGTCTGGTTCCAGAAGGCGATGTGGCGCGGCATCGACGATGTGGTGCTGCGCTATGTGATGGCGGCCGCGGCGATGAACGGCGCCGTGGTCGAACATATCCGCGGCATGGCGGTGGTGAAATCGGTCGCCGGGCGGGGCGGTTCGGTGGGCGGGACCGCCGCGAAGGTGCGAGCTTATGGCGCGGCCATGACCGCCATGGGGGCCGCGATCACCGGCCGCTGGACCGGCTTTCGCGTGGCGCTGGGGGCCGGGCTTGCGGTCATGCTGCCGGTGGCGCTGTGGCGCCATGCGGCGGGCGCCATCACCCTGCCCGACATGGTGCTGGTGCTGATGGCCGGGATCGGCATCGCGCAGCCGCTGCTGGCCCTGACCACGCTCGCCTCTCTGCTCAAGCTGCTGGAGGCGGGGCTGGCGGCACCGCTGGCGCTGATCGACACGCCGGTCGCCGCCGGGCGGCGCGACCTGCCGGCGGGGCTGGAGCCGCGGCTCCGCTACCAGTCGGTCGGGCTGGACCGGGGCGGACGGGCGGTGCTCGACGATGTCTGCGTCGAGGTGCCGCCCGGCGGTTTCGTGGCCCTGGTGGGGCCGAGCGGCGCCGGCAAGACCAGCCTGGCCGAAATGGCCGCGCGCTTCACCGACCCCGATCGCGGCCGGGTGACGATCGGCGGCGTGGATCTGGCCGGGCTGGAGCCCGAGGCGGTGGGGCAGCTGGTGTCGATCCTGACCCAGGAGGTGCAGCTGCTGAACGACAGTGCCGCCGGCAATCTGCGCCTGGCCCGCCCGGAGGCGACCCCGGCGGAGATGGCCGCGGCCGCGCGCGCCGCCGGCATTCACGAGGTGATCATGCGCCTGCCCGAGGGCTACGACACGCCGCTGGGCGAACGCGGCCAGCGGCTGTCGGGCGGAGAGCGCCAGCGCCTGGCGCTGGCCCGGGCCCTGCTGCGCGAGGCACCGGTGCTGGTGCTGGACGAGGCGACGGCCCATGCCGACCCCGAGACCGAGGCGGCGATCCTGGCGGCGCTTCGCCGCCTGCGCGGGCGCACGACCATCCTTGTGGTCGCCCATCGCCTGGCCACCATCGCCGATGCCGACCGGATCGTGGTGCTGGCGGGCGGCCGGGTGGCCGATCAGGGCCGGCATGACGAATTGCTGGCGCGCTGCCCGCTTTATGCGGAGATGTGGCGGACGGAGACGGCGGCGCGCGGCTGGCGGTTGCGGGCCAGAGACGGGATGGCCAGAGACGGGATGGCCAGAGACGGGGCGGCCAGCGACGGGATGGCCAGAGACGGGGCGGCCAGCGACGGGATGGCCGGAGAGGGGGAGGGCCGGCCATGATGTTTGCGGCGGTGAAACTGGTGCTCGATCAGGCCCCGGCGGCCGACCGCCGGCGGCTCTGGCGCGGCATCGCCTGGACGGTGGCCGAGGGGCTGGCCGCGGCGGTTCCCTTCCTGGTGCTCTACCAGGCGGTTGCGGATGCCGTGGCCGGCCCCCTGGAGGGGGCGGAGATCGCGGGCGTCGCCGCGGCGATGGTGGCGGCACTGGCCGTGCAGTGGATCTGCGGCCGGCACGCCGGCCACGAGGTTCACGGCGCGGTCTATGCGATGACCGCAGAGCTGCGCCTGCGGCTGCTCGACCATCTGGGCCGGCTGCCTCTGGGCCTGTTCGTCGACCGGCGGGTGGGCGATCTGGCCGATGCCGCCACCGACAAGGTCCAGCTGCTGGAACAGATGCTGACCCAGGCGCTGGGGCAGCTGGTGGCGATGATCGCGGTGCCGGCTGTGGTGCTGGCCCTGGTGCTGGCGATCGATCCGCTTTCGGCGCTGATCCTGGCGGCGGGGCCGCCGGCCGGCCTGATCGCCAGCCGCTGGCTGGAACGCGCCTTTACCGGCGGGGCCACGCGCCGCCTGGCGGTGGCCGCAGAGGCCGGCGCCCTGCTGGTGGAACATGTCCAGGCGCTGAAGGCGATCCGGATCTTTGCCGCCGGCCGCGCCCGCGAAGGCCGGGTCGCCGCCGCTTTCGGCCGGCTGCGCGACCTGTCGATCGGGGTGGAGATGCGGGCCGGCATCGCCCTCGGCCTGTTCGCGGTGATGACGGAGCTTGCCTTCGTCGTGCTGGTGGCGGTGGATCTGGAGCGCAGGCTGGCGGGCGGTCTCGGCCTCGCCGGTTTTGCGACCCTGATGATCCTGGCGATGCGCTGGTATGACGCGCTGACCCGGGCCGCGGTCCATCGGGTGCAGATGCTCTATATGGGCCGGGGGGCCGAACGGGTGCAGGCGCTGCTGGCGCTGCCGCCGATGCCGGTTCTGCCGGGCCCCGGCGCGGCGGGTGGCGCCCTGCCGGTGCTGCCCGACCGGCCGGACATCCGGCTGGAGGCGGTGTGTTTCGGTTATGCCGGCCCCCGGGGACCGATGGTGCTGGAGGACGTCTCGCTCACCGTGCCGGCCGGCAGTTTCACGGCCCTGGTCGGCGCCTCGGGGGCCGGGAAGTCGACGCTGGTGGAGCTGATCGCCCGCTTCCACGACGTCACCGCCGGCCGGATCCTGCTTGGCGGCGTCGATATCCGCCATCTGCCGCCCGAAAGCCTGGCGGCGCGGATCTCCATGGTGTTTCAGGACGTCTGGCTGTTCGATCTCAGCATCCGCGACAATATTCGTCTGGGTCGCCCCGGCGCGACGGATGCCGAGGTGGAAGGCGCCGCCCGCGCAGCCGCGGCCCACGACTTCATCGCGGCCCTGCCCGAAGGTTATGACACACGGGCGGGCGAGGGCGGCCAGCGCCTCTCGGGCGGGGAGCGTCAGCGGATCTCGATCGCCCGTGCCCTGCTGGCCGATGCGCCGGTCCTGCTGCTCGACGAGGCGACGGCGGCGCTCGACGCCGCCAACGCCGCCGCGGTGCAGGCCGGGCTCGACAGCCTGGTGCGGGACCGCACGCTGGTGGTGATCGCCCACAGCCTGGCCAGCGTCACCGCCGCCGACCAGATCGTGGTCCTGGACCAGGGCCGCATCGTGGAGCGCGGCCGCCACCAGGAGCTTCTGGCCCTCGGCGGCCGCTATGCGGCACTCTGGCGGGCGGAGCGGGTGGCCGCGGAACGGGCGGCGGCGGAATAGTCAGCCGGCCGCGGCCTCTGCGACGAGCGGCCCCGGCTCGTAACCGAGCCGGCGGAGCATGCTGCGTGCGGTGCATTCGGCGGTGGAGGTGACCGGCTTGCCGAGCCTGCGCCCTGCCGCCGCCAGCACGTCGAAACTGGGCATCTGGACACAGGCCGACATCACCACGCAGTCGGCCGCCCGGGTGTCGAGCCCGTCGAGGGCGGCAAGCAGCCGCTCGCCCGGGATGCGGCCGACCTCCTGATTGTCGGTCACGCCGAAATTGCGGTAGTCGATCACCTCGATGCCCTCGGCCGCGACATAATCGGCGACGATCCGGGCCAGGCCGTCGGCATAGGGCATCAGCAGCGACACCCGCCGATGGCCCAGGCGGGTGAGTTCGTCGCACAGCGCGCCGGCCGAGGTCACCACCGGAAAGGGCCGGCCGCCTTCGGCGGCAATGGCGCCGAGGGCGGCCTCGGAACTGCGGTGATAGCCCGGACCCATCGCCATGATCGCGACCAGGCAGGCATAGCCGGCGACGTCGATCGGTGCGTCGGAGAGTTCCGCGGCGCAGCGGCGGCTGTCGGCATCCATCGCCGCCAGCTCGTCGAGGGTGACATGCTTCATGCGCATGCGCGAGGCGTGGAACGTGAAGCGCAGATCGTCGCGCGCCGCCGACCAGCGGTTCAGGAAGGCGGGGATCTCGGTCTCCATGGTGGTGTTGGAGCTTGGCACGATCTGGCCGATCCGGTGGATCCTGGAGGTGGTCATCGGTCATCCTTCACAGGCTGAGGGTGGCGGAAGGTCAGACATCGCCGCAGGGTTTCTGACGCAGATGCAGGAAAGGCGATGCGTGTGTGCGGCGCGGCGTGATAGGAAGGAAGCAGTCATCGAAGAGGAGAGAGGCAGGCGTATGGCCAGGACGGCGAAGGCCGGGACGAACGGGACGCCCGAGGCGCCTGAGACGCAGACAACCGATGCGCCGCGCGACATGCGCAAGGCGCTGGTCGAGAAGCAGATCATGGAGCAGGCCTGCATCCTGTTCGCCCGCAAGGGCTTCGACGGCACCACGCTGACCGATGTCGCCGATGCCGTCGGCCTGACCCGCGCTGCGGTCTATTACTACTTCCGCAACAAGGAGGCGCTGCTGGAGGCGATCGTGGTCGAGGCGACCGCGGCGCCGCTGGCGGAAAGCGCCGCCTGGCGCGAAACCGCGCCCGAAGATCCGGTCGAACGGCTGCGCAGCTTCGTCGAGATGCGGGTGCGGGGCGTGCTCGCCCGCCAGCTCAAGATGCGGATGATCCAGGTGACCGAGGCCGTGCTGCCGCCCGACATGGCCGAACGCCATACCGAGGCCAGACGGCGGGTGCTGGCGGAATACCGCGCCATCCTGCGCGAGGGCATGGAGGCGGGGGCATTCCGGGCGCAGGACGAACGTGTGGCGGCACTCGCGATCATCGGCATGGTGAACTGGACGGTGAACTGGTTCTCTCCCGGCCGCGGGGCCGAGCTTGCGGCGGTGGCGCGCCAGATCGCCGACATGGCGGTCCAGTCGGTGATCTCGCCGCGCAGCGAGCGCAACCGGCTGTCGGATCCGAAAACCGCGCTGGCGGCGCTGCGCGACGATGTCGAACAGCTGGCCCTGCTGCTTGCCACCGATCAAAAGGCCTGACGCCGGGGGGAGGGACCGGCGCCAGGCACCCCCTTCCGGGATGGAAGGGGGAAGAGGTGTCAGAGCGGCTGGTTGGTGCCGATGACCGTGACGGTGTCGCGGCCCCATTCGACGACTTCGCCGTCCAGGCCGCCGGTGAACATCCCGTACCAGAGAGCGGGCTTCATCCCCAATGCCTTGCGTTCGAACGTCATCGGACCATCGGTTTCGATCATCCAGTAGCCCTTGCGGGGCTCGGAGATGCGATAGCCGTCACGGCCGCGCGACACGTCGACCAGCGGCCTGAATTCAGGCACATCCACAACATAAAGACGGGGCATCACGCTTCCTCCAGCCAGGCGTCGACCAGGGCGGCCTTGCGCCGCCACACGGCATCGATATCGGTCATCCGCGTGCCGGAGGCGCGGGCGGCGTCTTCAAGCTCGATGGCGGCACGCAATGTCAGCTCGGCGTCCTCGGCATCGATCCGTTCGATCGCGCGCAGACGCAGCGTCACCTCCAGCGGATAACCGTTCGGGTCGAGGAAATAGATCGATTCGATACCTTCATGCCGGGTATAGGGCGAAACGATGATGCCCCGGGCCTCCAGCGTATTCTTCCAGCGCTCCAGCTCCTCGCGGCTCTCCACCCCCCATGCGGTGTGGGTGGCCGCATAGAAATAGTGGTCTTCGGACATGTACTTCTCGGGCCGGTCGGTCCCGATATAGTAGAAGAAGGCGATGGTCGCACCATTGCCGGCATCGAAGAAGAAGTGCAGGAAGTCGGGATGGTTCTGCTGGCCCCAGCCGCGGGCGCTGATCGTGTGGATCAGCTTCAGGCCCAGGATGTCGCGGTAGAAGGTCACCGTCTCGCGCAGCTTCCAGGTGGGGCGGGCGGTGTGGTCGACACCGTGCAGGCAGAGCTGCACCCCGTCTTCCGCGGCAGGCTTCAGGGCCGAGACCTGGATGCCCTCGGTCCGGAAGGCGCGGTTCGTTGAGAAGGCCGTGTCCTGACGTGCCTTCTTGTGGATGATGTCAGCGGTCATCTGAACGGTCCTCTTCTGGACGGGGTCAGGCAAAGCCCTTGTCGGACAGCCATGCCGCGATGGCATCGCCGGCCACGATCTGCCCGTTGGGCCGGGCCGGATCGACGGCGCGCCCGTGATGGTTGCCGTGAACGCGCAGCCTGGATTTGTCGTCGCTGCCGATCAGGCCGAACAGATGTCCGGCATCGGCCGGGAACACGCTGTTGTCGCCGGTGTATTCCACCATCAGCACCGGTTGGCCGATATCGGGCGCGCAGGCCTCCATCGAGGCGTTGGTGGAAAAGGCCGACCAGTTCGACAGCCAGCTTTCCGGCGTGCAGACCCGGGCGAAGCCGACCGAGCCGTAATTGCTGACCACCTGATTGGCGCCCCAGAGCGTGCCATAGGCGCGGTCGGACGGGTCGAGCGACAGGTCGAAACAGCGCGGATCGGCATCGGTGCGCCAGACCTGGAAGATCGGCGAGAAGGCGGCGAGGATGGCGTCCGCGCGTCCGCCGCCGGCCTTGGCGGCGCTGCGCGCCGCGGCCTTGCGGGCAAGCAGCGCCCTGGCCCTCTCGTCGATGCGCCGCACCCGCGCCGCCTGGGCCGCACGATACCGGGACAGAAATTCCGGGCTGTAGGACGATGAGTCCGGTGCCGGCCGGAAGCCGTTGTCGGGGGAGAAGGGATCGAGCGCCGGATCGATCGAGAGGGGATCGTCCTCGTCGGTCACCGACGGGTCGATGCAGGCGAGCAGCAGCGCCCCCTGGCCCAGATGCGACGAGACCAGGATCACGCCGTCGGGCGGCGGCATCGACGCCCGGTCCAGACCGGTGGGCCGGCCGGCGGGCGAACGGGCGATGCGGTCTTCGGGGGCGCGGGCGGATTGCTGGCAGTAATAGGCGGCAAGCGGTCCGCCCCCTGAGATGCCGAGCAGCACGGTCTGCGCGTAGCCGGCCTGGCGGCGCAGGAAATCCTGGCCGGCCGCCATGTCGTGCAGCGCGGTTTCGTGCTCCAGCCGGATGTCGTTGCCCGGGCTGCGCGACCCTTGGACCCAGACCGCGACACCGGCCGCGAGCAGGTCGGGCACGATGTACTGGGTGACGCCCATTTCCCGCGGATGCATCAGGCAGACCACGCTCCGCTCGGCCCCGCGGCGGAACAGGAAGCCGGTGACGGGCGCGCCGTCGGCGGTGGTGAGCGCATGGGCGGTCATCTGCGTGCCGGCCGGCAGCCGCGCCGGATCCCATGTGGTGCCGCGCAGCCCGGCCGTGGTGGTGGCCTGGCGGCGGAGAGCCGTGTCGGGACTGGTCATGCGGGGATCATCCCTTCGCGAACCGCGTGGCGGGGGAAAGCTTGTGCAGGATTCCGGGAATCGGGCTGGAGCGCGCGGCATAGGCGTCGAGCGCGGCACGGATCTCCGGCGGCACCGGCACGGCGATGGTGCGGTCGTCTGCCGAAACATGAATCGACGTCATCCGGCCGAGGAAGACCGGGCGGGCGTCGTCGACCCGCCGGGCGGCGATCAGCAGATGCACGGTATGGGCGCCCGTGCCCGCCGGATGAACTTCCATGTCGAACTGGTCGCCGGGCCAGAGCGAACTCAGAAACTCCAGCTCCAGCCCCTTGCCGGGGGCGCGGTGGCTGATGCCCGGCGGCAGGGCCGGCTTCAGCACGTGCTCGCCGAACAGGTGACAGGCATCCAGCATGTAGAGCGGGAAATGGCCGGCATAGACCACGCCGGCCGGGTCACAATCCGACCAGCGGGCGGCGCGGCGGACGACGAAGGGTCGCAGAGAGACGACACCTTCCTGGGCCGGGGGGACGGTCTCATGGGCGGTCATGCGGTCAGTCCCAGTTCTGCGTCCTGCGCGCGGCGCGGGGCGATGTGGCGGACATAGAATTCGGGCGCATAGTCCTTCAGCCGGTGGTCATCGACCCGGCCGGTGCGGGTGAGGAAGTCGTGGACGAAGCTGACCAGATCGGTCTGCATGGCCTGACGCACGCCTTCATACCAGTCGTAGCTGCGGACGGTGGCGTCGGTGAACAGGTCGCGCACCGGCCGGCGGGCCGCCACATAGCGGTCCAGTGCCACGGCCACCGGCCCCCCCTTCATCAGCGCGTCATGCAGGGCCACGGCGTCGTCCATGGCAAGCCGGGTGCCGGAGCCGATCGAGAAATGCGCGACGCGGAGCGCATCGCCGATCAGCACCGCGCGCCCATCGGTCCAGCGCTCGGCGATCTGGGCGTCGAAGCGCCGCCAGATCGACTTGTTCTCAAGCAGGCGGCCGCCATCCAGCACGTCGGCATAGATGTCTTCCATCAGGGCCTTGCGCTGCCCGTCGGTCATGCGGTCCAGGCCGCAGGTCTCCCAGGTCCGGGCATCGCATTCCGCCACGAAGGTGCTGAGCCCGTCGGCATAGGTGTAGTAATGGGCGATGAAGCAGCCGCCGCGATGATAGCGGAACATCAGCGCATTGGGTTTCAGCGCGCGGTCGACGCCGTACCAGGCATAACGATTGCCGAGCAGGCGGGATTTGACGGGAAAGGCGTCGGGCCAGAGCGTGCGGACCACGGAATTGGCGCCGTCGGCGCCGACGATGAGATCGTAGCCGTCGAGATCCGTCACCGTGGTGATCCGGCGGTCGTGCACCACCTCCACCCCGACTTCGTCGCAGAGCCGGCCCAGGATCTGCAGCAGGGTCAGCCGGGCGATGGCGCCCGAACTGCCCGGATAGTTCAGCAGCAGGGTGTCGCCGTTCAGCCCGATCTGCTGGCTGCTGCCGATCACCATCGCGTCGGCAAGGGCGTCGACGCTTTCAGGGTCCACGTCCCGCAGACGATCCCGGGCCGGGCCGGCAAGGACCACCCCGAAGCCATAGGTCGCGTCACGCGGGTTCTGTTCAAACACCCGGACCTCCGCGCCCGGCTGGCTGCGCTTGATCAGCCGGGCAAAGAACAGGCCGGCGGGTCCGCCGCCAACGATGGCGATCTTCATGTCTGAGGCTCCTTCACGCTCGTAACGGGCGCCATGGCACCGGGCAGTTTCGGGCCGGGATCAGGCCGAAGCAGCGGCGGAGGCACGCTCTTCGCGCAGAATCGCGGCAATGCGATCACACAACAGGGGTTTGGAGGGCTTGCCCGAGCCGGTCATCGGGAATTCGGTCACGGTCTCGATCCGCTCAGGCCATTTGAACTTGGCCATGCCGAGGGATTCCAGGAAGGCGCCGGCTTCGCGTATATCGGGCGCGGTGGCACCGGGTGCCGGGATCACGAAGGCGCACATCCGCTCGCTGTAGATCGGATCGGGCATCGGCACGCACAGCACCGAGGCGATGGCCGGATGGTCCATCAGGGCCCGTTCCACCTCGGAGCAGTTGATCTTTTCGCCGCCGCGGTTGACGACGTCCTTCACCCGGCCATCAAAGGTGACATAGGCGACGCCGTCGATACGCCGGATGCTCATCAGGTCGCCGGAGCGGACATAGCCGTCGGCAGTGAAGGCCTCGCGGTTGCGGTCCTCGGCGTCATAATAGCCCCGTGTGGAACTGGGGCCGCGGAAAACCATCTCCCCGACCTCGCCCTCGGGCAAGGGCTCGCCCGACTCCGGATCCTGAATACGGATGTCGGTATGGGGATCGATCGGCCGGCCGACCGTGTCGCACAGGACGTCGAGCGGGGCGCCGACGGCGGTGTAGCAGATGATCCCCTCGGTCATGCCATAAAGGTTGACGATCGGGGCGCCGGTCTTTTCGGCCATCAGGCGCGGGAAGCCGGGGGCAATCTGCACGGCCTGGCGCAGATCCTCGGCCGACAGCAGGTCATCCGCCAGCAACCGGTACATCAGCGGTGCCGGCACCGCCATCAGGTTCGGACGGCGCGCCCGGATCAGTGCGGCCATCCCTTCGGGCGTCGGCGCCGGCGTACACACCACCTCGCCGCCTGCCCAGAATGTCGACCCCCAATAGCACACGATCGGCGCGTTGTGCATCATCGGCGCGGCCGAGAACGAAATCGTCTCGTGGCTCAGATTCTGGAACGCCCCGGCCGTCCTGATCTGCCACAGATACTCGTTGTGGAAGCGCGGGATGATCTTGGGGATGCCGCTGGTGCCGCCCGAGAGCTGGAAGACCGCCACCTGGGCCGGATCGCGCTCAACCTCCGCCAGCAGGTCGCGCGCCGCGGCGAGGTCGATACCGTCGATCAACCCCTTGAGCTCCCGGAAGCCGGGCCGGTCGTTCGCCGGGCCACGGGCGACGATGACATGTTCGAGCCCGGGTGCCGCCTGCTGCATGTCCTGCGCGAAGGCGGCGAAGTCGAATCTGGCCTCGTCCGTGCAGATGAAATGCGCCCGGGCGCCGGAATGCCGCGCCAGATAACCGATCTCCAGCGCCCGGTGTGCGGTCAGCGTGCAGACCGGGATCACGCCCGCCTTCAGGCAGGCGAGCAGAGAGAGCACCAGTTCGCGGCTGTTGGAGATCTGGAAGATCGCCCGGTCGAGCGGCCGCAGGCCCAGGGCGAGCAGGGCGCCGCCGAGACGGGTCGACAGCACATCCAGCTCACCGAGGGTCCAGGTCCCGTCGGGATCGGTCACCGACGGCCGGTCGGGATGGCGCGCCGCCAGCTGTTCCCAGGCTTCGGGCATGGTGAGGGTATCGAAGAGGCCGAGCGCGTCATAGCGGGCGGTATCTGCCGCCGACGGGTAGACGACACCCGGGATCGGGGTCCGGACGCTGGGCATTGTTTCCTCCTGTGTCTGTTCTTTGACCAGACCATAGCGCCGTCCGGCGGGAGGAATCAACGACAACGTCGATTATTCTTCATTGGCGTCGAATTTTTTTGCGCCCTCGATTCAAAGCATCCGCTCCAGCCGTGCGATCTGGTCGCGCATGCCCTCAAGCAGGGCCTCGACCGAGGCAGCGGGGGCTTCGCCACGGTCGGCTTCAAGCGTGCGAACCGCCATGTCGCCGATGATGTCGGCCAGTTCCGCCGCAGCCGGGGGACGGTCGGGGCTGTACCACTGCGCCGTCCAGGCCGCCATGCCGATCACGGCGAGCGCCGCCACCCGATCGTCGACCGGGCGGAACACGCCGGCCCGGATGCCGTCGCGGATGATCCGGCGGCAATCTTCAAGATAACGGCGCTTCGAGGCGATGTGACGCGCGGCCAGGGCGGGCGGCAGGGCGGCTTCGGTTACCGCGATCATCTGCATCAGCACCTGGCGCTCCAGCGTGCCGACCACCTGGCGGCGCACCGCCTGGCGAAGTTCCGCCACCGGGTCGTCCGAGGCCGTGTCGCGGGATGCAAGCAGGGTCTGGACCGGGCGCTCCGACACTTCGGTCACGATCGCTTCCAGCAGGGCTTCCTTGTTCTCGAAATAGTAGTAGATCGCCGCCCGGCTCAGCCCCACCGCATCGGCGATGTCGGTGAGGCTGGTCCCGTCGAAGCCCTTGCGTGCAAACAGCGTGCACGCCTTGTCCTTGATTTCACGCTCCAGCAGGGCCTTGCGCCGCTCCCGCACCGTGCCGGATCCGGTTCCGTCCGTCGCGTTCATGCCTGTTCCTCGTCCTTGCCCCGTCCTTCGGGAAATTGCGCCGCGCCCCGTCGCGGCTGTTGACATCTTCGCAGATTTTAAACGAGATAGTTAAAAGTTTCACGCGGACGTAGATTCGCGGAACTGACGGGAGAAAACGGACATGATGGGCACATTCCAACGCCTCCGCAGCATTGCGGTGGTGACGGCCGGACTCGCTCTTGCGACGCCGGCGATGGCCGGCCAGACGCTCACCTACAGCGAATATGGTCCGGAACGCGCAATCCTGGGGACGACCCTCAACAAATTCGCTCAGGACCTGCGGGACGCGACCGATGGCGATCTTACGGTCAGGATCACCTATGGCGGCGCGCTGATCGCCTTGCGCGACGTCCTGCGCGGTCTCGGCGATGGTGTCGCCGATATGGGCACGGTGGTCGCGGTCAGCACACCGGTCGAACTGTTCAACTTCCGGGTCGGCGATCTGCCGATGGGCAGTTCCGACCCCTGGGTCGGCATGAAGGTGATGCAGGAACTGGCCGCGACCAACCCGACGATCCGGCGGGAGTTCGCCGATCAGAATCTCCGGCTGATCGCCAATTTCACCACCACGGCCGTGGTGCTGATCTGTACCGAGCCACTGAAAACCCTGGCCGATCTCAAAGGGCGGAAGGTCCGGTCCAATCCGCCTCACTCTTTCGCATTCGAGCATTTCGGGGCGATCTCGACCTCGGTCGCCTTTACCGATGTCTACCAGTCGCTGGACCGCGGGCTGATCGACTGCGCCCAGACCTATATCCCCTCGATCATTCCCTATCGCCATTTCGAGGTCGCCAAACACGTCACCCTGCTGGATTTCGGCCAGAATCTGGGTCTCGCCACGGCGATCAACGAACGCCGCTTCCAGCGGCTGACCGCCGATCAGCAGGCGAAGCTGCTCGACGCCGCAGACCGGCTTTCGGTAAACACCGCCCGCCTGAATATCGACACCATCGCCTCTGCCCGGGCACAGCTTGAGAACAGCTATGGCGTGACCTTCCATACGCTGTCGCCCGAAGATCACGCCCGCCTGCTCGATGCCGGCAAGATCACCGTCGATGCCTTCCTGGAGAAGGGGGATCCGGCGGTGCTCGACCAGTTCATGGCGCTTCAGGCGAAGTATCGGGCCGAGCTGGAAACGGAGGGTTATCCGTGGACGCGCAAGTGAGCGCGGCCACCGCCCGGCCGGTCCCCTGGCTTCGCCTCGCCGAACGGGCGCTGGCTGCGGTCGGGGTCGCAGCTCTGGCCTTCAGCGTGATCTATGTCGGCAGTGCGGTGCTCGGCACGCTGCTGGGCGTGGTACCGCCGGACGAGGATCTGCTGGTCGCAGAGGCCATGGTGGTCGTGGCCTTCCTGCCGCAATGGCTGCTGGTCCGCCGCCGCCGCCATGTGGCGGTAGAGGCGCTGACCCGCAGCCTGCCCGCGGGGCTTCAGCGGGGGCTCGACGTCTTCGCGGCGCTTTGCGGTGTGCTGGCCTATGGGGTGCTGGGCTGGGCGGCCTGGATCGCCTTCGGCCGGGCCTGGCTCAGCGGCGCGCTTTACATCGGTGAGCTTGAACTCATGACCTGGCCCGGCCGGCTGCTGGTGGTGGTCGGCCTGGCGGGCGGCTTTGCCGCCTGTCTGCTGGATCTGATCCGTGCCCTGACCGCACGGGCCGAAGACCGGTAGACACAAGACTCCACATCAGGGGAAAATCAGATGACGGAACAGCTTATCCCGGCCCGCAAGGTGGCCGACGGACTGGTCTTCGGCGAAGGTATCCGCTGGCAGGGCGACAGGATCGTTCTGTCCGACATGATCGGCCGCCGCGTGGTGAGGGTGGATCCGGCGGATGGGCGGATCGAGACCCTGCTTGAGGTTTCGGGCCAGCCGAACGGACTGGCCGTCGCAGAGACTATGGATGTCTTCATCCTGTCGATGTTCGACGGCAAGGTCCTGCGCTACGGCAATGACGGGGCGGTTTCCGTCCATGCGGACCTGTCGTCGGTCGTGACGGGTTATCTTGGCGATGCCGTGCTCGATGCCGGTGGCACGCTCTATGTCGACGATGTCGGCAGCCGCATCCTTCATGGCGAACCGCCATCGGCCAACGGCCGGGTCATTCGCATCACCGCGGATGGACGGGTGGACACGCTGCTGACCGGGCTGTCCTTCCCGAACGGCATCGTCATTTCCGCCGATGGCCGGCGGCTCTATCTGGCACAGAGCCTGTCGCAGCCGCCGTCGATCCGCAGCTACAGCATCGGCGAGGACGGCAGTCTTGCCGACGAACAATTGTTCGTCGTTCCGCCGGCTCCGACGGATGGCATGGGCATCGATGATGACGACGGCGTCTGGGCATGCGTCGCCGCCGGCGATGCGGGTGTCTACCGGTACGACCGGACCGGTCGGCTGACACATCGTGTGGTGATCGAAGGCTATGAGCCGATCTCGTGCTCCATCGGCGGCCCGGACGGCCGGACCATGGCGATCACCGCCATCCAGGCGCTGCACGGAAAAAGCATTTTCGACGAAATGCGTGCCGGACGGGTGCAGGCCGCCGTCTTCCTGGCCGACGTGCCGTTCGAGAAGCGGATGGCGCGTCCCTGACGCCGGAAACGTTCCCCGGACATTCCCGGAGCCCGTGTGCGTGGTCGCGCACGCTCCGGGGCGGGCATGGCGTCCGGCCGATGCCGCCGGGGCCTGAACAGACGGTCGCGAACATGTTCGACCGCTTACGCCACACGGCATGTCCGACAGCCCTGCGGAAGGAAACCGAATGACGCCGGCCTATGCCATTGGTGCAACCCTCGTCGCCGTGCTCGGCTTCGTGGGCCTGCGCGTGCCGATCGCCTTCGCCCTGATCCTGGGGGCGGCAATCGGGCTGCTTTTCGTCTATGGCTGGTATCCGGGCGAAGCTTTCGATCCCGAAGCCGCCTTCCGGCCGATGATGTCGGTTCTGGCCGACGTTCCGTTCCAGTTCGTCCACAGCTATGAACTCAGCACCATCCCGCTCTATATCCTGCTCGGTGCCGTGGCGCACAAGGCGGGAATCACCACCGACGTCTTCCGGTCGATGCGGGTGCTGCTCGGGCGGATGCCGGGCGGGCTGGCGGTCGCCTGCATCTTCGGCTGCGGCGGTTTTTCGGCGCTGTCGGGATCCAGCCTCGCCTGTGCCGCGGCCATGGGCCGGATCTCGATCCCCGAGATGATCGACAACGGCTATGACCGGCGGCTGGCCGCCGGCACGGTGGCGATGGGCGGCACGGTCGGCTCGATGATTCCGCCCTCGATCCCCTTTCTGCTGTTCGCGATCCTGGCCGAGGTGTCGGTGGGGCAGCTGCTGCTGGCGGGCATCCTGCCGGGGCTGCTCACCCTGCTCGGCTATGTGATCACGGTGCAGATCTGGGTGCGGCTGCGCCCCGAAGCGGCCCCCGGGCGCATGGCGCGGGTGTCGGCCCGCGACATGCTGGGGGCGGTCCTCGGCCTCTGGCCGGCGACCCTGCTGTTCGCGATCATCGCGATCGGCATCTTCACCGGCCTGTTCACCACCATTCAGTCGGCGGCGGTGAGCGTGATTGCCGCCACCCTGATCGGCATCGCCCGCGGCGCGCTACGCCTGCGTGACATGTACGAGGCGCTGGAGGATGCCGTCTCGCAATCGGCCCAGCTTTTCGTCATGGCCTTCGGCGCCAAGGTGCTGATCACGCTGGTTGCGGCGTCCGACCTGACCTCCGGCCTGGTGGGCTGGACACAGCATGCCGGGCTGGAGCCCTGGCAGGTGATGGCGGCGATCATCGTGCTGTTCCTGATCCTGGGCATGTTCCTCGACCCGTCGGGCATCCTGCTGCTGATGGTGCCGATCACCCTGCCGATCGTGTCGGGCCTTGGCTACGACCTGATCTGGTATGCGGTGATCGTGGTGAAACTGCTGGAGATCGGGCTGGTGACGCCGCCCATGGGGTTGAACGCCTTCATGGTCAATGCCGCCGTGCCGCGCAGCCATGCGGTGGATCTGCGCGAGGTCTTCGCCGGCATCGCGCCCTTCCTGGTGCTGGAAGCGGTGGTGACGGGGCTGCTGCTCGGCTTTCCGATCATCTCGCTGCTGATCCCCGGCATGATGTAAGGCGGGATGTAAGGCGGGCATTGCCGGCCATGGCCGCGAATGCCTGCCGGAGCGGGGCCTGCATGGCCGGGCCCTGATCCAGGATCTGGAAATGACCGCCGGGGATCCGCACCACGTCGACCGGGCCGGTGGTGACCTCGGACCACGCGGCCAGGCGGGCCGGGGTGGCATCGGCATCCGCCAGCCCCGCGATCGCCAGGATCGGGCAGGCGAGCGGCGGGGTGGGGTCGACCCGGTGGGTTTCGAGCAGCCGGTAATCGGCCCGCAGCACCGGCAGCACCCAGTCGAGCAGTTCGGCATGCTCGAAGACCTCGGGCGGGGTGCCGCCCAGGCGGCGCATCTCGGCCACCAGCCCGTCGCGGGGCAGAAGGTGGCGGCCCTCCGGTGCCGGAAGATGGGGCGCCTGACGGCCGCTCATGATCGCGAGCACCGGCCCCCGGCCCGCCGCCTCCAGACGGCGGGCCAGCTCGAAGGCGAGCACCGTGCCCATGCTGTGGCCCATCACCACCAGCGGCAGATCGGCCAGCGGCAGCACCTCGCGGCTGAGGTCGGCGGCAAGCCCGGCCATCGTGTCCGCCGGCGGTTCGGCGAAACGCATGCCCCGGCCGGGCAGTTCGACCGGCCAGATTTCGACGTCGTCGGGCACGCCGGCCGTCCAATGGGCGGCCGGATCGCCGGTCGGGCGGCAGAGATCCGCCGTGCCGCCCGCATGATGGAGAACCACCATGCGGGCGGACGCGGCGGCGTGGCGGCGGATATGGCGGAACCAGGCCATGGGATCGTCTCTCATTCGGCGGCACGGATGCCGGCCGCGGGCAGAAGCCCGGCATCGGCAAGCGCATCGAGGCACAGGCGGAGGCCGGCCCGGTCCAGGGCCGGAAGGCCAAGGCCCAGCGCGGCCAGCCGGGCATGGGTGCGGGTCGCGTCGACCGGCCGCTGCCGGGCGATGTGGTCGGTTTCGGCCAGCAGCGGCACCAATGCGGCCAGGTCGGCATCCTCCGGCCGGGTCGCCGCCAGCCGGCGGACCCGGCCGGTCCAGTCGGCGGTGGCGATGCGCGGCAGGGCGAAGCCCCGGCCCCGCAGCACCTCTGCGACATCATCCCAGTCGAGCGGCGCGCCGCCCGACAGATGGGTGATGCGGCCGGCCTGCGCGTCGCCGCCGCCGCCCGGGCCGGCCTTGGCCAGCGCCAGGAAGGCGTCGGCAAGATCGTCGGGACGGACCAGATCCAGCACCCGGCCGGTTTCCGGCATGGCATCGACCAGCGCCATGGCCCGGATCAGCCGCCAGGTCATCTCCCCCGCATCGACCCGATGATGCAGGCGGTCGCCGGCAATGGTGGTGGCGCGGTGCAGCATCACCGGCCAGCCGCGGGCGATTGCCCGGCAGAGCAGGCGGTCCGCCGCCCAGCGGCTGGCCAGATAGCCCGTGCCGAGCCCGTCGGGGCCGCCCGGGTCGCCGGCCTCGTCGAAGGGGGGCGCATCGGCGGCGGTATGGTCGACGATGCCGAAACTGCCCAGATAATGCACCGGTTTTGCCCGGCCCCCGGCCGCGAAGGCCAGCACCTCGCGGATGCCCTGGACATTGGCGGTGCGCAGGCGCGCATAGTCTTCGGCGAAATGGATGCGCGCGCCGGTGTGCAGCACGACATCGATCTCCCGGGAAAGCGCCGCCCATCTGCCGGGGGCAAGGCCAAGCGCCGGCCGGTCGAGGCGGCCCGCGATCACCGTCAGCCGCCGGGCGCGGTCGGGGGTCCAGAGGCCCCAGGCCCCGAGCCGGGCGGTGAGGGCGCGCAGGGCGGCCGCATCATCCGCGGCCTCTTCGATCACCGTTACCCGTGCCGCCGGATCATCGAGGGCGCGGGCCAGGATCCAGCCCGCGACCAGCGCGGGAACCCCGGTCATCAGGAGTGCGGCCGGACCGTCCGGCCAGGACGGAACCGGCCCCGGCGGGGGCGAGAGGTCATCCACGAGCGAGAGGTCGTCGCGCGGATCGGCAGCGGTACCGGCAGCGGCACCGGCTGCGACATCGCCGCCGTGGCCGGCCGCCAGGCGGTCGATCAGGGCGGCCTGGTCGGCCAGAACCGGGCTTGCATAGGCGGTCTTCAGCGGGAAATCGATGCCGAAGGCCCGGCCGACGCTGAAGGCCAGCTGGGTGGCGAGCAGGGAATTGCCGCCCAGCGCCAGGAAATCATCCTCCCGCGCAACGCCGGCGGTCTTGAGCAGCCCCGACCAGATGCCGGCCAGCCGGCGTTCGGTGGCGGTGGCGGGCGGCGTGCCGGCCCCGCCGCGGCGGCGGATCGCGCTGCGGGCGGCACCGTCCAGCGCCTGACGGTCGATCTTGCCCGTGGGGGTGCGCGGCCAGTCGTCGTGCAGCAGCACCAGATCCGGCACCATGGCCGGCGGCAACACCGCCTCCAGATGGCTGCGGAGCGCAAGGGTCAGCCGTTCCGCCGCAGCCAGGCGTTCGGGATGGCTGACCAGATCATCGAGCGGACGGGCGTCTTCCCCCGCCGGCCAGACGACCGGCGGCCCGGCCGGCCCCCGCCGGAACACCGCCCGGAAGCCGAGGCCATCGGCATCGAGCTGGAGATCGAGCGTATATCCCGCCCGGTCGGCCAGATCGTACAGTTGTTCGGGATCCGCACCACAGCCGGCGGGATCGGCATCCGCCGCTGCGACCCGGCGCCGCCAGTCGCCGGCATCCGCCGCCTGATCCAGCAGCTGCGCGGCCAGATGCGGCCGGAAGAGGCGGCGATGGGGAATGCCGGTCACCGCCAGCATCTCCGGTCCGGCCGCCAGGGCTGCGGCCAGGGCATCCGGCCCGACCCAGGGAATGGCGGCGGGCAGCGCCGCCGTGGCGGTGACGCCCTGCCGGATCAGCGCGTCGAAACGGCAGGCGGTGAGTTCATTGTCGGCGAAACCCCGCCGGGGCATGGTCTGCACCGCCGCCCCGGGCAGGATGCCGGCCGCAAGCCGCGCCACCGCCGACGGATGCAGCACGAGTTCGGTTTCGGCCGCAAGCGCCGCCCCGATCCGGTCGCGGATCGCCGCCCGGTCGAGGGCATCGGGCGCGGTGCGGAACAGAATGTCGGTCCTGAGCGCCGGATTGGCGGCCAGATTGCGCAGATCGCCCAGAAACACCCGGCCATCCGGCGCCAGGACCGGTTTCAGGGCGGCGAGCATGCGCGCCAGATGGCCGATATCCGGCAGGTACTGCACCACCGAATTCACCACCACCAGATCGAAACCGCCCGGGGGCACCAGCGCCGCCGGCAGCACGGCCGTCGCCTCGCAGAGCGCCAGGCGGACATGGCCGAGATCCGGCCGGCGGGCCTGAAGCCCGCGGATGGTGTCGAGGGCTGCGGCCGAGATGTCGGTGCCGAGAAAGGCCTCGGTGCCGGGGGCGATGCGGGCCAGCAGGAAGCCCTGGCCGCAGCCGATTTCCAGCACCCGGCGCGGTGCCAGCGCCCGGATGCGGGCAACGGTCGTCTCCACCCATTCGGCCATCTGATCCGCCGGGATCGGGCTGCCGTCATGGCTGTTGCGCCAGATGCGGTAATCGGCCAGCGGGTCGGCGCCGTCGCGGGCGATGCCGGCATATTCGCCGTCATAGACCGTGCGCCAGCGGGCAACGGCAAGTTCCGGATCGCCGGCCGGCCCGCCACCGGTCGTGACATGGGCGATCAGCCGGCGGTCGGGCAGGTCGGTGCCGCCGCAATCGATCGCCGCCGCCACGGCGTCCTGCACCTCGGGATGGTCACGCAGCCGGGACTCGATCTCGCCCGGTTCGATCCGCATGCCGCGGATCTTGATCTGGCCGTCACGGCGGCCGCGATGGATCAGCCGGCCCTGGCCGTCCAGTGCCACCAGATCACCGGTGGCGTGGCGGGGGCCGTCATCCGCGGGCTGGAAGGCGTGGGCGGTGCGGTCGGCATCGCCATGATAGCCGAGGGCGAGCACCGTGCCCCGGACGTGCAGCTCCCCCACAGCCCCCACCGGCACCGGCCGGCCGGCCGGATCCAGCACCGCCAGCCGGGCGCCGGGCAGCGGCCGGCCGATCGGCACCGGCCCGTCATCGCCGCGGGACAGGCGGGTTGCGGTCACATCGGCGGTCACCTCGCTCGATCCGTAGAGATTGAGCAGCAGGGCGTCGGGAGCGAGGCGGCTATACAGTTGTTGGACGAGTGATCGGGACAATGCTTCGCCGCTGAGATGTAGAACCCGGAGCGGCCAGGATGTCTCCGGCGCCGGATCGGCGGCGAGCATGACGGCGGCCACCGAGGGTGTGAGCACCAGGCGGGTGACGCCCTGCCGGCGGATTTCCGCCAGCAGGGCCGCCGGATCGCGCGCGACCGCGGGCGCCGGGACCAGGGCGGGGAAACCGGCCGCCAGCGGGTGGAGCAGTTCGGCCAGTGCATCGACGAAGGCGGGGGAGGTCTTCAGGCAGGCAAGGTCGCCGGCCGCCGCGGGCAGGCTGTCCATCGCCCAGCGCAGCCGGTTGAGCAGCGCGTCGCGGGCAAGCAGCACGCCCTTGGGCCGGCCGGTCGAACCCGAGGTGTGGATCAGCACGGCGGGGGCGCGGGCCGCCAGGCGCGCCGGAGCCGCGGCGCGGGCGGCGAATGCCGGCCGGCCGGCCAGGACGGTCGCGGGATCGAGCCGGGCGAGGCCCGGCACATCCCCGGTGCCGGCCAGCACCCGGATGCCGGCGCCCCGGGCAAGCTCTGCGATCGACGCCGTCGGTCGGGCCGGGTCGAGCGGGGCGGCGACCACCCCCCGGCGCAGGGCACCGAGCAGGGCGCCGGCCAGCGCCCGGCCGGGCGGCAGGGCCAGCGCCAGGATGTCGCCGGCTTTCAGCCCGGCCTCGGCCATGGCGGCATCCCAGGCCGCGGCGTCGGCCAGCAGATCCGCCGCGGCGACGGTGCCGTCGGCCCCGATCAGCGCCGGAGCGGCCCCCCTTGCGCCGAGGCCGCGGGCCAGCTCGTCGAAGAGGTCATCCTCTGCCCGCAGCAGCGCCGGCCCGCCGTCGACGACCGCGGCGCCGTCGGTCTCAAGCCCGATCGCGGCCATCCGGCGGTCGGGATCGGCGGTGAGCGCCCGGATCAACCCGACCAGCCGGTCGAGCAGCAGGCCGGCCTCGGCGCCGGTGATCCGGCGCGGGTCGTGGGCAAGGCGCAGCCGGATTTCCGCGCCGGGGAAGCCGGCCAGCATCAGCGGATAGCTGGTCTTCTCGAAGGTCGCCCGTTCGGTGAAGCGGATGCCGCGGGTGGCGAAGGGGTCCAGGGAGGCGAGCGGCATGTTCTCCCACACCGTCATCGACGTCAGCAGCTCGATGCCCGGGGCGATGCCGGCGGCGGCGCGGATCCCGGTCAGCGGCAGATGGTCGTGCTGGCGGGCCTCTACCAGCAGCGCCTGGACCCGGCGCAGCCAGTCCGCCGCCGTCGCCTCGTCGTCGATCGTGACCGCCACCGGCAGAATGGCGAGCAGGGGGCCGAAGATCTGTTCGACACCCGGAATCTCTGCCGGCCGGCTGGTCGATGTCGTGGCGAAGAGCGCCCGGGGCTGGGCGTCGTGGCGGGCGAGCAGCAGGCCCCAGGCGGCCTGGAACAGGCTGGCCTCGGTGATGCCGATCCGGCGCGCGGCAGCCTGGATGGCGGCGGTCTGGTCGCGCGGCAGCACCCGTTCCACCAGGCCGTGATCCTGGGGCCCGGCATCGGCGGCGGCCGGGCCGCGGTCGAACGGCAGGCGGGCGGGGGCTGCACCGTCGAGCGTGCGCGCCCAGAAATCGCGCGCGGCGGCGGTGTCGCGGCCGGCCAGCCAGTCGACATAGTGCCTGAGCGGCGGGGCGGGCGGCAGGGCGGGCGCCGTACCGCCGCCCGCATAGACCCGCGCGACATCGCCGAAGGCGAGGCCGAGCGACCAGCCGTCGGCGACGACGTGATGCAGCGTCGTCACCACCGCATGGGTTCCGGCCCCCAGGCGCGCAATGGTGAGGCGGATGAGGGGGGCCCGGTCCAGGGCGAAGCCGCGCGCCCGATCCTCGGCCAGGAAGGCATCGAGCCGGGCGAGCGGGTCGGCCTCGCCGGACCAGTCGGCGATGGTGACCGGCAGCACCGCCTTGCGGCGCACCACCTGAAGCGCCCGGTCGAAACCCTGCCAGTGGAAAGAGGCGCGCAGGGCGGCATGGCGATCGACCGCTTCCTGCCAGCCGCCGGCATAGAGCGCCGGATCGAACGGCCCCGTGACCAGGGCGGCGTATTGCTGCAGATACATCGCAGCCCCCGGTTCCCGGAGCACATGATGCAGCATGCCCTGTTGCAGGGGCGTGACCGGGTGGATGTCTTCGACATCCGGACGGCCTGCGGGGGGGATGGTGGCGGTTGGGGCGGCGGGTGTCGTCGACATGATGCGGCTCACTCGGCAAGGCTGGCGAGAAGGTCGTCGAGACCGGACTGATCGAGCCCGGCCGACGCGAAATCCGAGGGGGTGAGGCGGCCGGCGGCGGGATCCAGGCAATGGGCGACCAGACCGGCCAGCCGGTCGAGGATCTGCCGGCCGAGCGCCGTCAGCGCCGCGGCGTCGCGGTCGGTGGCCGCCAGCCTGAGATGCAGCCGCCCCCCGGCGAACCAGGCGAGCAGTTCCAGCGCATGGCCGCCCGGGGCGCCGGGGGCGCGGACCAGATCGGCGGCCGTGGCGGTGACGATCCGGCCGGGCGGGGCGGTATCGAGCGGCCCCAGATAGGACAGCCGCGGATCGGACTGCCGCCCGGCCGGCGACAGCCGCGGCGGCAGGTCGTCCAGCAGATCCATGGCGCCGAGCCGCGCGCGGGCGGTGCGCAGCGCCTCTTTGGCGGCCGGGATGGCGTTGTCGGGGCCGGCGGCAATCCCGGCCGGAACCGCCACGGCGACGCTGGCGGCAAAGGGCCCGACGGCGCGGGAGAGGTCGAACCCCGCCTCGCGGCCCGACGAGGCGACCCAGAGCAGATCACCGGCCAGCACCGATGCGGCGGCGGCCCAGACCAGTTCTTCGGTGGTGGTGCGATAGGCCTGCGCGGCCGGGCCGGCCAGGCTGGCGCTGATATCGGCATCGAGGGCCAGATCGGCCACGGCCTGCGGCCCCGCCGCTGCCGGCCGGGCCGGGCCGGCAGCGGCGGCCAGCCTGTCGAGCGCGGCGCGCAGTGCCGCATCCTGCCGGGCGGCCGGCATGGCCGCGGCGGCCCAGGCCGGGAAGCCCGGCCCGGCCGGGGGCAGGGCGGCGTCGGGCCGGTCGAGCAGCCGGTCGAGACCGGTCGCCAGCAGATCGGCCGAGGCGGCATCGGCTATGGCGGCATCCACCGCCAGCCAGAGCCGGTCGGGCCGGTCGGTGAGGGCAAGACATACCGGCCCGCCCGCCGCCCGAAGGGCATCGGCCACGGTGGCGGCGTCGTCGGCCAGCGGACCGGCCAGCAGCCGTGCTGCCGGCGGCGGATCGGCCGCGATCACCGGCCGCCCGCCCGGGCGGGTCAGGCGCAGCATGGGATGATGGCGGGCAAGCGCGGTCATCGCCTGGGCGGCGGTGGCCCGATCAACCGGTCGGGCAAGATCCAGCCGGCGCAGATGCAGCGTGGCGGGCGCCGCCTCTGCCGCCCAGGCGGCAAGGCCTGGGGTTGCGGTGACCGGGCCGTCGGCGGGCGTCTCGTCCGGGTCGCCGATCGGCTGCACCATCCGGGCGAGGCCGGCGACGGTGCGGGCCTCGAAGACCGATTTGGCGGTGAGCGCCAGCCCGGCTTCGGCGGCGAGGCGGACCATGCGCAGCACCATGATCGAATTGCCGCCGAGTTCGACGAAATCGTCGTCGCGGCCGATCGGGGCGATGTAGAGCAGTTCGGACCAGATGGCGGCCAGCGCGGTTTCGACCGGGCCTTCGGGTGCCGCCCAGGCGCTGGCGAGATCGGGGCGCGGCTGGGCCGGGATGGCGGCGGGGCCGGCCGCCGGCGCCGCGGCCTCCGCGGCCGCAGGGGCGGCTGCGCGCCCGCCCGCGTCCAGTGCGGCGATGGCGGCGTCTTCGGGCGTCGGCAGCCAGTGGCGGGTGCGGGCGAAGGGATAGCCCGGCAGTGAAACCGGCCGCGGCCCGGCCGCATCTTCGGCCGGGTCGAGGGCGATGTCGTGGCCGGCGACCCAGAGCCGGGCTGCGGCCGAGAGCAGGGCCGTGCGGTCGGCGAGCGGATCGCCGGCCGCGGCCCGGGCCGGCGGCAGCAGGGTGACGACCGGGGCGAGGCCGGCCGCGGCGGCGAAGGCGGCGACACCCGAGGGCGGGCCCGTTTCGACCAGCAGGCAGGCATCGCCGAGTGCCGCAAGGGCTGCGGCGAAGCGCACCGGCCGGCGGATCTGCCCCGCCCACCAGCCGGGATCGGTGGCATCTGCGGCAGTGAGCGGCCGGCCGTCGACCGATGAGATCAACACCCGCAGCGGTGCCTGGCGCGGGGTCGCCGCGACCGCCGCCGCCATCACGTCGAGCGCGGGCGCCATCAGCGCGGTGTGGAAGGCGCGGCTGGTGCGCAGCCGGGTGGTATCGATCCCGGCCGCGCGGGCGGCCTCGTCCAGCGCCGCGATCGCCGCGGGGCTGCCGCCGGCGACCACGGCATCGGGCGCGTTGATCACCGCAATTTCCAGCACCGCGGCCGGCCCCAGGGGCCGGCGGACGCCGTCGATCAGCGCCTGCACCCGGGCATCGGATGCGGCCAGATGCAGCATCGCTCCTTCGGGCGTCGCGGCCATGGCGCGGCCCCGCACAACCGCCAGCCGGCAGGCATCGGCATCGGTGAAGATGCCGGCCAGGGCGGCGGCGGCCAGCTCGCCGATGCTGTGGCCGGCCAGGCGTTCGGGCCTGAGCCCGCGCGCGTCCAGCAGCCGGGCGAGGGTGAGTTCCACCGCGACCAGCAGCGGCTGGGTGTTGCGGGTATCGGCCAGAACCGCGGCATCGCCTTCGGCGATCAGCCGGGCCAGATCCGGCCCGCCGGCTGCCCGCACCGCCTCGGCAAGCGGCCGGAAGATCCGGGCGGCCTGGGGATCGGTGGCGAGCAGGCCGCGCATCAGCCCGGGATACTGGCTGCCCTGGCCGGGCAGGATCAGGGCGACCGGGCTTCCGGTCGCCGTGCCGGCGATTACCCGGCCGGCGGCAAGCGCCTCGGCGGCCGCGGCCCGGTCATGGGCGACCACGGCGCGGCGGTGGCGGAAGGTCTTGCGGCCATGGCGGAGCGTCCAGGCCGCGTCGGCGAGCGGCAGATCCGGCCGCTCGGCCAGCCAGGCGCCCAGGCGGGCAACGGCCGCATCGGCGGCGCGGGCATCGGCGCCCGAAACCGCGAGCAGCTGGACGGGCGAGGCGGCCGGCCGGCCGGCCGGCAGCGGCGCCTCTTCCAGCACGACATGGGCATTGGTGCCGCCGACACCGAAGCTCGACACCGCGGCACGGCGCGGCATCCGCCCGCGCGGCCAGGGGATCGGCTGCGACACCAGCCGGAAGGGCCGGCGGTCGAGATCGAGCGCCGGATTTGGCCGGTTGGTGTGCGGCGTCGCCGGGATCAGCCCGCGATCGAGCACCAGCGCGGTCTTGATCAGCCCCGCCAGCCCCGCCACCGTATCCATATGGCCCAGATTGCCCTTGAGCGCGCCGACCGGAACCAGCCCCGGAACCAGCGCCCGCGGGTCGGCCGCCGCCGCCCGCCAGGCCTGGTCGAGGGCGGCGATTTCGATCGGATCGCCCAGCCGGGTGGCGGTGCCATGGGCTTCGACATAGCCGATCGCGGTGGGGTCGACGCCTGCGACCGCCAGGGCCTCGGCGATCACGGCGGCCTGGCCGTCGACGCCCGGGGCTGCGAAACCGACCCGGGTGGCGCCGTCATTGTTGACCGCACTGCCGCGGATCACCGCGATGATCCGGTCGCCGGCCGCCAGCGCGTCGTCGAGCCGGCGGAGCATCACCGCCGCGACGCCGCTTGCGAAGATGGTGCCGTCGCCGGCCGCATCGAAGGGCCGGCACAGACCGTCGGGCGACCGGATCCCGCCCTCGGTATAAAGATAGCCCAGCCGGTTGGGGATCAGCACCGTGCAGGCCCCGACCAGGGCACGGTCGCAATCGCGTGAGAGCAGGCTCTGGCAGGCGAGATGGGTGGCGACCAGAGAGGAGGAACAGGCGGTCTGCACGGTGATCGCCGGGCCGTTCAGGCCGAATTCATAGGCGATGCGGGTGGCGGCGTAATCCTTGTCGTTGGCGATGACCACCTCGACCGGATCGATGCTGCCGTCATGGACCCGCGGCATGACGTTGGCGATCAGATAGCCCGAGATGTTGACGCTGGCGAAGACGCCGGTGCGGATACCGTCGCGGTCGCCGGGGATGATCGCGGCATCCTCGAACGCCGCCCAGGCGGTTTCCAGCAGCAGGCGCTGCTGCGGGTCCATGAAGGCGGCATCACGCGGGGGCATGCGGAAGAAGCCGGCATCGAAACAGTCGGGATCGTCCAGCCCCGACATCATCGGCACATAGCCCGGGCGATCGTGGATGCGGGCATGGATCGAGCGGGCGAGCACATCGGCCGGCACCGGCTTCATCGCCGTGCCGCCGGTTTCGAGCAGCCGCCACAGCGCCTCGATATCGCAGGCCGCAGGGAAGCGGCCGGCCATGCCGATGATCGCGATGGCCTCGGGGCCGGCGCCGTCGGTGGTTTCGGTCATCGGGTGGCTCCGCGGTGCGGGGTGGGGCGCAGCCGGACGGCCCGCCTGGCGCGGGCGCGGGCCATGGCGTCGTCGGTCGCGGTATCGGCGGGCGGGCCGCTGCGATCCAGATGGGCGGCGAGCGAACGAATGTCCGGATATCGGAAAAGAACGACCAGAGGCAGGTCCTGGCCGGTTTCCCGTGCGATGCGCGCCTGCACCTCTGCCAGCAGCAGGGAATTGCCGCCCAGCCCGAAGAAATTGTCGTCGATGCCGACCTCGTCGAGGCCCAGAACGGCGCGCCAGATCGCCGCCAGCCGCTTCTCGGTGGTGGAGCCCGCTTCGACCAGGCGGCCGGTGGCGGCATGGGCGCGGGCGGTGGGCGGCGGCAGGCGGCGCCGGTCGATCTTGCCCGTGGCCGTGCGTGGCCAGGCATCCAGCAGCACCACCACATCGGGCACCATGGCCGGCGGCAGCGTACGCGCCAGATGGTCGCGCAAGGCAAGCTTCAGATCGGCGGCATCGGCCAGCCGCTCGGGATGGCTGGCCAGATCGTCGAGCGCGGGCGACGCCTCCGGCCGGATCGCTGCATGAGCGACCGGCTGGAGATCGCCGTCCGGCCGGCCGTTGCCGACGGCCCGCCGGAACATGGCGGTGAAGCGGGTGCCGTCCGCCCCCTCGCCATGATCGAGATGCAGATCCAGCTGCCAGCCGTGGCGGGCGGCCAGATCGTGCAGGGTTTCGGGATCGGTGCCGGCCTCGGTGTCCGGCAGGGCGTCGCAGGCAGCCGCCACCGCCTGCCGCCAGTCGGCGGCATCGGCCGGCAGGCCGGCGGGATCCCGGGCGGGATCGACCAGATCGCGCGCGATCCGCCCGGCGGCAAGGCGGCGATGGGGGATGCCGGTCACGGTCAGCCCGCCCGCCCCGGTTTCTGTGGCCAGGGCGGATTCAAGCGCATCCAGACCCGCCCAGGAGGCGGCCTCCGCCACCGGGGCTGCGGTGGCGGCGGCGTTCAGATGGATGATCGCGTCGTAGCGATGGGCGGTGAGTTCGTTGCAGGCCCGGCCCCGCCGCGGCAGGGTGGCGACCGCAGACCCGGGCCAGTGGCGGCCGGCCAGCACCGGCACCGCCCGCGGATGCAGCACCAGTTCGGGCTCGGCGGCGATCCGCGCCGCAACCCGGTCGCGCAGGGCGGGGCCGTCGAGCCGGTCTTCGGCGCGGCGGTGCAGCACCTCGGCATGGAAGGCGGGCAGGCTGCCCAGGTTGCGCAGATCGCCGAGCAGGATGCGGGCATCCGGGGCGAGCACCGGCACCAGCGCCGCCAGCACCCGGTCCAGATGCGTGATCGAGGGCAGGTACTGCACGACCGAGTTCAGCACCACCACGTCGAAGCCGCCCGGCGGCACGGCCCCGGCCGGCAGGGGATCGGCGGCCTCGGCCTCGATCAGCTGCAGATGGCCGAGACCGGGGCGGCTGCCGGCCAGGCCGCGCAGCAGCTCCAGCGCCGGCCGGCTGACATCGGTGCCGACATAGCAGGGCACGTCCGGCGCCAGCCGTGCGGCCAGAAAGCCCTGGCCGACGCCGATCTCCAGCACCCGCGAGGGGTTGAGCGCGCGGATGCGGGCGACGGTCGCCGCCACCCATTCCGCCATCTCGGCAGCCGGGATCGGCCGGCCGTCATAGCTGCTTTCCCAGATCCGGTAATCGTCGAGCACGGCGGTGCCGGCATCGCGAACGGCGCCGTAGAGATCGTCATAGACCTGACGCCAGCGGTCGACCGCGCGGCCCGCGGTATCGGCATCGCCGCCCTTGTCCGCAGGCACGACATAGGCCACCAGCCGCCGGTCGGGGGCTGCGCTGTCGGCCTCGGCCTCGCGCCGCACCTCGACCGCGGCGACCAGCGCTTCGCGCACCCGGGGATGATCGGCCAGCCGGGCCTCGATTTCGCCGGGTTCGATCCGCACGCCGCGGATCTTGATCTGCAGGTCGCGCCGACCGCGGTGGACCAGCTGCCCGTCGGGGCGCCGGCTGACCAGATCGCCGGTGGCCAGTTCCACGCCATGGGGGCCGTTGCGGAACAGGGCCGCCCTGCGCGCGGCATCGCCGTGATAGCCGAGCGCCAGCACCCGGCCCGAGAGATGCAGTTCCCCCACCATGCCCGGCGGCACCGGCCGGCCTTCGGGATCCAGGATCCGGGCGATGCAGCCGGGCAGGGGCAGGCCGATCGGAATGTCGGTATCGTCCGCGGCCGGGTCGATCCGGGCCACGGTCGCATCGGCGGTGACTTCGCTTGACCCGTAAAGGTTGAGAATTACGGTATTATCCGCAAGTGTTGGACGTAGACGTCGGAGCAGCGGCCGGTCGAGCGGCTCACCGCTGACATGCAGCAGCCTGAGCGGCCAGGGCGCCGCGCCGTCGCGGGCGGCCCCGTCGGCATCGATCATCGCCGCCAGCACCGACGGGGTCACGACTAGCCGGGTGACCCCGTGCCGGCGGATGAGGGCGAGCAGCGCCGCCGGATCGCGGGCCTCGTCGGGCGCGGGCACCAGGGCCGGAAAGCCGCCGAGCAGCGGGTGGAGCACCTCGGCCAGGCCGTCGACGAAGGCGGGCGAGGTCTTGAGGCAGGCAAGGTCGCCGGGGCGGGCCGGCCAGGCCGTCACCGCCCAGACCAGACGGTTGAGCAGGGCGCCGCGGGCCAGTGCCACCGCCTTCGGCCGGCCGGTGGAGCCGGAGGTGTGGATCAGCACCGCCGGGGCATCGGGATGGATGGCGACCGGCGCGCCATCCTGAACCGGCGGCAGATCCGCCGGATCGAGATGGACGAGACCGGGCAGCGCCGCGGCGACGGCAGGGGGGGCCACCAGGGCGCGGATCCCGGTGTCGGCCGCGATGTCGCGCACCGACAGGGGCGGCCGGCGCGGGTCGAGCGGGGCGGCCACCACCCCGGCGCGCAGGCAGCCGAGCAGGGCCGCCAGATAGGCCCGGCCGGGATCGAGCATCAGGGCCACCACCTCGCCCGCGGCGATCCCCGCCCGGTCGAGCGCCGCGGCCCAGCGCGCGGCATCTGCCCGCAGACGGGCCGCGCTCACCTCGCCCCCGGCACCGGTCAGCGCCGGGGCATCGCCTCGGGCGGCAAGCGCGGCATCGATCCGGGCGAACAGGTCGTCATCTGCCGCATCGCCCGCCAGCGCCGGGCCGCCATCGATGGTGGCGGCGGCCGCGGCCTCGGCCGGGTCGGCCAGCGCCAGGCCGGCCAGGGGGGCGGCCGGGTCGGCCAGGCCCGCCTCCAGCAGCCGGACCACGGCCGCGCCGATCCGCTGCACGGTCGTCTCGCGGAACAGATCGGTCGAATAGATCACATGGCACCAGATCCCGTCGGCCTCGGGCCAGGCCAGGATCTCCAGGTCCATATGGGTCGCGGCCGCCGGCACCGGCAGCGGGGTCAGACGGAGCGGCCCGTCTTCCGCCCGGTCGAGCGGGGCGTTCTGGAAGGTGAAGGCGACCTGATAGAGGGGGTTGCGATCCAGATCGCGCTCGGGAGCCAGCGCCTCGACCAGGTTCTGGAACGGCACCGCCTGATGGTCCAGGGCCTGAAGCACCTCGTCGCGCATGGCCTCCACCTGGCCGGCGAAGCTGCCGGCGCCGGCCAGGTCGGTGCGGATCAGCAGATTGTTGACGAAGAAGCCGATCAGCTCTTCGGCCTCGGGCCGCGTGCGGCCGGCGACCGAGGCGCCGATGACGAAACGCTCCAGCCCCTCGATCCGGCCCAGCGCCGCCGTGACGGCGGCGAGCAGCACCATGTTCAGGCTGGCGCCGCAGGCGCGGCCGAACCGGTCGGCCGCGGCGGTCAGGGCGGCGGGGATGCGGAAGCCGGTGGCCGCACCGGCGAAGCTCTGTTCCGCCGGGCGCGGCCGGTCGCCGCGGGGCGAGAGCGGCGGCAGATCGGCCAGCCGGTCGCGCCACCAGCGGATGTCGTCATCGAGCCGGCCGGCCGGCAGGGCCTGGGCCGCCGCAACGGCGGCATAGCGCGCGACCGGCGCGAAGGCGGGGGCGGTGCCGCGGCTGCGGGCGTCCAGTGCGGTGGCGAGGTCGCGGTTGAAGATGCCGATCGACCAGCCGTCGAAGGCGATGTGGTGGAAGCCATAGACCAGGATGTGATCGTCCGGGCCGCGGCGCAGCAGCCGGGCGCGCATCACCGGCCCGCGGGCCAGATCGAAGGGGGTGGCGGCCTCGGCCGCGATCGCGGCCCGGATGCGGGCCTCCGCCACTTCCGGCGCCGCATCGGTCAGATCCTCGACCGGCAGCTGGACGGCGGCGGGCGGCAGGATGCGCTGGCAGGCACCCCGGCCCGGATCGTGCGGGAAGATGGTGCGGAGCGGTTCGTGACGGGCGATCACGTCGCCGATCGCGGATTCCAGCGCGCCCGTGTCGAGCGGCCCGCGGATGCCGAGGGCGAAGGGCAGGTTGTAGGAGGCGCTGTCTGGCGCCAGCCGGTCCATGAACCACAGCCGTTCCTGCGCTGCCGACAGCGGCGGCGAGACCGGATCGACCTCGGGCAGGGCAGCGGCGGGGCCACCGCCGCCCGAGAGCCGGGCCAGATCGTCCACCGACAGGGCGGCGAGCCGCTGCTTCAGCGTGTCGAGGGAGACGGGGGAGAGCAGGGTCATGAGGCGGTTCCTTCGGCGACGCGGCGGGCGAGATCGGTCAGCACGGCATCGGCGATGCCGGCGATGGTGGGGTCGGCGAAGACCGCCGCCAGCGAGGGTTTCACCCCGATCCGCGCCTCAAGCCGCAGCGCGACGCGGGTGGCGGCAAGACTGTCGGCCCCCAGCGTGAACAGATTGGCCCCGGCATCGGTGACCGGGGTGCCGAGGGTTTCGGCCCACAGCCCCGCGATCAGCTGTTCGAGCGGGGTTTCGGGCGCCCGGCCGGCGGTTGCGGCGGTTGCGGTGAGCGGCCCGCCGGTCAACGCCTTGCGGTCGAGCTTGCCGTTGGCCGTGAGCGGCCAGTGCGCCGCCACCTCCCACAGCCGGGGGGTCAGCGCCCGGGGCAGCCGGCCGCGCAGGAAGGCGTCGAGGCCGGCCGCATCGGGGATGTCGCTGCCGGGCACGGGACGGATCCAGGCCACCAGAATCTCGGCCGGATCATCGGGACGCAGCCGGCGGGCGGCGACGGCGGCCTCGGCCACGCCGGGATGGGCGGCGATGGCGGCCTCGATCTCGGCCGGGTCGGCACGGGTGCCGCCGATGTTCAGCTGGAAATCCACCCGGCCCAGGAATTCGATCCGGCCGTCGGGCAGCCAGCGGCCGCGATCGCCGGTGCGATAGAGCCGCAGCCCCGTGGCGGGGTGGGTGATGAAGCGCTCTGCCGTGCGGGCCGGATCACCCAGATAGCCGTCGGCCAGGCAGACGCCCCCGCAATACATCTCGCCCGGAACCAGATCCGGGCGCTCTGCCAGAACGTCGTCGAGGATGTGATAGCTGCAATTGGCGATCGGCCGGCCATAGGGCAGGCTGGGGCCGGTGACCGGGCCGTCGGGCACATCGTCCATGATGTTCCAGACGGTCGTCTCGGTCGGCCCGCCGATGGTGGTGACGACGGCCCCCGGCGCCAGCGCCTTCAGCCGCGCCGGCAGCCCGACCGGCACCCAGTCGCCGCCCAGCACGAAGCGGCGGACCGGCAGGGATGCGCCCGCGGCTTCGGCCTCGGCGGCCAGCATTCCGGCCAGCCGCGGCACGCTGTTCCAGATCGTGGCGCCGGCATCGCGGATCCGGCGCAGCCAGTGGCCGGGGTCGAGGGCGCCGTCCTCGTCGAGGCAGACGATGCCGCCACCGGCGGCGAGCGGACCGAACAGGTCGTAGACCGAGAGATCGTGATGGAGCGCGGTGACCGCCAGCGCGCGGTCATCGGGCCCGATGCCGAAACGCTGGTTGGTCACCGCCACCATATTGGCCAGCGCCCGGTGACCGACGACCACCCCCTTCGGCGTGCCGGTGGAGCCCGAGGTATAGATGACATAGGCCGCCGCATCCGGGCCGGGCATGGATGTGGGGTCGAGCGGCGCCGCGCCGGGGCCGATGTCTTCAAGTGCGATCAGCGGCAGGCCGCCGGCCGCCTGGCGCGCGGCTTCGGCGCCGGCATCGACCAGCACGGCCCGCGGCCGGGCATCGGCCAGGATGGTGGCGAGACGTGCGGCCGGGCTGCCGCGGTCGAGCGGCAGATACGCCGCCCCCGCGGCCTGGATACCCAGCACCGCCGCGGCCTGATCGGGCCCGCGGGCGACCGACAGCGCCACCCGGTCACCGGCTTCGACACCCGCGGCGGCGAGCGCGTCGGCGATCGCCCGGGCGCGTGCCGAGAGCGCACCGGCGGTGAGCGGTGCGCCGCTGCCGAAAATCACGGGCCGGCCGGGGGCGGCCGCAAGGGCATCGGCGATCATTGCCGGGACGCAGCGATGGGGGATCGGGGCGGTCGCGCCGTTGGCGGCGGCACGCCGCGCGGCCTGGGCCGGCGGCAGCCTGACCGGATCGGCCAGCGTCCAGGCGGTCTCGCCATCGGCCAGGCGGTGGACCAGATCGGCGAAGGCCTGGAACATGTCGGCGATCATGCCCTGGGGGAAGCGGTCTTCCACCGCATCCCAGTTGAACATCAGCCCGCCGTCGAGTTCGAAATACTGGGCGTCGAGCCAGACCTGCGGCGTGCTGGTCAGGCTCTGTTCCAGCCGGCCGAAGACCCGGAAGGCGTCTTCCAGCGCATCGGCTTCGGTAGAGACGCGGTCGGGCATGGTGGTGAAGACGATCGGCATGGCACCCGCCGCCATCTCGCCACGCAGCCGGCCGAGTTCGCGCAGCTGGCGCACGCCCGAGACGGCCTGATGTTCCAGATCGGACCACAGCCGCTGCTGCACCGCCTGGGCGCGGGACAGGAAGTCCTGCCCGCGGCGGAGGTCGATTTCAAGCAGGCTGAACGAGGCGAATTCGCCGACCATGCGCGGGATGTCGCCATGCCAGTCGGGCCGGTTGAAGCGCGGCACGTTCAGCGTGAAGTGCCGGCTGTCGGACCAGCGGGCCAGCACCTCGGCATAGGCGGTGGCCATCACCGCCGGCAGACCCAGGCCACGATCGCGCGCCATGCGCTTCAACCGGGCGGTGGCCAGCACGTCCAGCCGGTCGACATGGCGGCGGAAGCGATGGGATGACGGCGCCCCGCCGGGGGTTTGCCTCTGCCCTGCGTCCCCCTGCCCTGCCTCCCCCTGTCCGGCGCCCCCGTCCCCGTCCCCGGCTTCGGCCGGCCGTGCCTGCGGCAGGGCGGGGGGCGGCGGCAGCGTCGCCAGCCGGTCGCGCCACCAGGCCAGCGCACGGGCGAAGGCCGGTGTCCGTTCCGAGCAGGCAAGCGCCGCCACATAGTCGCGGAAGCAGATTTCCAGCGGCTGAAGCACCGCCTCGGGATCGCGGTAGAGGGTGGCCAGTTCGCCCACCACCACCTGGAAGCTGCGGCCGTCGAAACACCACATGTCGAAGCGCATGAACAGCCGGCCGGCCTCGGGCCGGGCCGGATCAGTCCGCACGAAGCGCAGCTCCGACTGCGGCCAGCGGTCGAGCGGCTTCACCTCGGCATGCAGCCGCCGGCGCAGCGCCTCGATCTCCGCCTCCCGCGCGGCAGGGGAAAGGGCGGTGACATCGTCGACGATCAGCGGCTGACGGGGGGCGGGTTCGATCACCCGCTGCCGGCCTTCGGCATCGACCACCGCGCGCAGCATGTCGTGGCGGCGGATCAGCGCATTCCAGGCCCGTTCCAGCCGGGCCGTGTCCAGCCGGTCGGTGACGAATTCGACCAGCATCTGCATGGCGCCGCCATCCTGGAGCCCGTCCTGCCGGCCGGCCCAATAGGCATACTGCATGTCGGTCAACGGAAAGGGCTGGAAGCGGCCGGCGGCGTCATGGGTGATCCGCGGCGCGGGGCGGCGGCGCAGGGCGATCCGGCGGGCGATGCGGGCGCGGTCGGATCCGGCATCGGCCGGCGGGGTCAGGGTCTCGGTCATGCGGTCGCTCCGATCATGTCGTCTCCGGCGAGCGCCGCCAGCCGGTCGGCCAGGGCGCGCGGTGTCCGGCCTTCGGCGATGGCACCCAGCGGCGGGCGCAGCCCCGCCGCCTCTTCGATGGCATTCAGGATCTGAAGGGCGGCAAGCGAGGTGCCGCCCAGGCGGAAGAAGTCGTCATCGGCCCCGACCGCGGGCAGGCCCAGCCGCTCGGCCCAGATCTCGCAGACCACCGCCAGCAGGGGATCTTCCGCCGCATCCGCCGCGGGCAGGGCCGTGTGGGTGGGCGGTGTGCGGGCGGCCGGCAGGGCCGCGGGGCCGGGCGACGGCAGGGCCGGGGCGGCCGTGCGGGCCGGCAGCGGCACCTCGTGGATGTCGCGGGCGAAGGGATAGGCGGGCAGACCGCCCGATCGCGGGGCGGGGGCCGCGCCGACAGGCTCGTGGCCTGCCAGGAAGGCGGTGGCCCCGATCCGGGCGAGCAGGGCTTCCGCATCCCGGCCGTCGGCCGTTTCGTCGTCGAACAGGGTGACCCAGGCGGCCGCCCGTATCGCGGCGCGGCCGGCCTGGGCCAGTACCGGGCGCGGCGAGAGTTCGAGGAAGGTGGTGGCGCCTTCGGCCTCTGCCGCCGCCACGGCTTCGGCGAAGCGCACCGGCCGGGTCAGCTGGTCCGTCCAGTGTGCGGCCCGGCCGACCGCCGCATCGGCCAGGCCGCCGGTGACGGTGGACACCAGCATCACCCCGCCGGGCGCCCGCAGATCCATCCCGGACAGCGCCGCGGCCAGCCGCGGCACGCAGCCGGCCATCAGCGGGGTATGGGCCGGGCGGGGCACCGCCACCATCCGGTGCGGCACGCCGTCTGCGGCCATGCGTGCGGCCAGGCGGCGCACGGCATCGGGCCGGCCGGCCACCACCGATTGCCCCGGGCCGTTCAGCCCCGCCAGCCACAGCTCCGGCCCGGCTTCCGCCATCAGCGGCGCCAGCGCCCCGGCCGCGAGCGCGACGGCGAGCATCAGCCCCTGGGGCGCATCGTCGCGGAAAGCGCGGGCGCGGGCATCCAGCAGCCGCACCGCATCACCGGTATCGATGACGCCGGCTGCCGCGGCGGCGGTGATCTCGCCCACCGAATGGCCGAGCACCAGATCGGGGGGGAGCCCCAGCGTCTCCAGCAGGCGGGCCAGGGCCAGGCCGAAGGCGAAACCGGCGATCTGGCTGCGATCGGCCTCGACCGGATCGATATCCGCGCGCTCGGGATCGCTCAGCCAGGTTGAGACGGCCGGCCGGCCGAGGGCGGCGAGGGCGGCATCGCAATCGTCGAGCACCGCCCCGACGGCGGCATGATCGCGGGCAAGCGCCCCCAGGATCCGGCCGGTCGGCACCCCCTGGCCGGGGAAGACCAGGGCCAGACGCGGCCGGTGCGGTGCCAGGCGGCCATGGATCTGCGGGCTCTGGCGGGCCAGATCGGCCGCCAGCGCCGCGGCATCGCCGCCGATGGCGGCAAGCCGCCAGGGCAGGCGGGCGCGGCCGTCGCGCAGCGTGGCCGCGGCCACGGCCGGATCGGGGGCATCCGGGGCGCGAAGGCGGTCGATCCAGGCCAGACGCAGCCGGTCGAGCGCCGCGGGATCGGCGGCGGCAAGCGGCAGGCAGATCTGGCCCGGCCGCGGCAGCGGCGCGGGCCGGGGTGCGGCGGGCGCCTCTTCGACGATCACATGCACATTGGTGCCGCCGAAGCCGAAGGCGCTGACCCCGGCCCGGGCCGGCCGGCCGCGATCCGGGATCGGCTGTGCCCGGGCGGCGACCCGGAACGGCGTCTCGTCCAGTTTCAGCAGCGGGTTCGGCTGCGTGAAGCCGGGTACCGGCGGGACCAGCCGGGCCTGAAGGCCCAGCACCGCCCGGATCAGCCCGGCCATGCCGGCGGCGGTTTCCAGATGGCCGATCGCGGCCTTGGCCGCCGTCAGCGCGATGGGGGCCGCCGCCCTGGCGTGGACACGTGCAAGGGCTGCGACCTCGATCGGATCGCCCAGCCGGGTACCGGTGCCGTGGGCCTCGATGAAGTCGAGATCGCCGGGGGCGATGCCGGCCAGCGCCGCCGCCTCGGCCAGCACCTCGGCCTGGCCGTCGATCGAGGGGGCCGAATAGCCGGCCTTGCGGCCGCCGTCGTTGTTGATCGCAAAGCCCCGGATCACCGCGCGGATCGGGTCGCCGTCGGCCCGGGCATCCTCCAGCCGGCGGAGCAGCACCGCGCCGACGCCGTCGCCGCTGACCGTGCCGTCGGCTGCGGCATCGAAGGGCCGGCAGCGGCCCGAGGGTGAATGGATGCTGTCGCCTTCGGCCCGATAGCCGCGCCCCTGGGGAAAGGCGATCGAGCCTGCAACCGCAAGCGCCCGGTCGGCGCTGTAGTCGCTGAGTGCCTGGCAGGCGGTGGCCACCACCGCAAGCCCGCTGGAACAGGCGGTGAGCACGTTCAGCGCCGGCCCGGTCAGGCCCAGCCGGTGGGCGATCCAGGTGGCGGGATAGTCCTGGCCGTTGCCGATCAGATCCGCGATCAGCCCGGCCGGGTCGTCATCGTCATAGCGCGCGGCCAGATGCGCCAGCCACCAGGTGGAGAGGTTGGCGGCGGCATAGACGGCGGTGCGGCTTGCCGCACGGCGCGGATCGGTGGCGGCATCTTCGAAGGCATGCCAGGCGATTTCGGCCATGTTGCGCAGCTGCGGGTCCAGCCGCGCCGCTTCCCGCGGCGGGACGTTGAAGAAGCCGGCATCGAAGGCGAGCGGCTGATCGATCGGCGCCTCGACCGCGACGAAACCTGGCCGGACCGGATCTTCCGGGCGGCGGCCGGCGGCGGCCAGGCGGGCGGGCGTGACCGGCCGGATGCCGGTGCCGCCATCGCGGATCATCCGGGCGAAGGCGGCGAGGTCGCCGGCGCCGGGAAAGCGGCCGGCCATGCCGATGATCGCGATCGCCGGCCCCTCTGCGGCCTCCATCGATGCGGTCATGTCGTCGGGCGGGTTCATCCTGTGCGTCACGGCTGTCTCTCCACGGCTGGTCCCGCCTGGACCCTGCGCCGGCGGTTCAGGGCGGCGGCGGCCCGGCGCCGGTTGGCGGCATCGGCGGCGACACCGGCGGCGGCCTCTGTGGCCGACGGCGCGGCGGCGGCTTCGGCCGCGGCGATCAGGGCGGCCTGCGCCCTCTGGGTGGGGTGGCCGAAGATCGCGACCAGGTCGAAGCCGACCCCCAGATCACGCACCAGCCGGTCGTGCAGCTGGGCGGCCAGAATCGAGGTGCCGCCGGCCTCGAAGAAGCTGCGATCGGGATCGTCCGGGGCGTCGGGGCCGAGCACGGCGCGCCAATGGCCGGCAATGGCGCGTTCGATCGCGCCGAGCCGGGCGCCGCCACTGCCGAAATCCCGGCCCGCGCCGCCATCCAGCCGCCGCACCGGCAGGCCGGCCGTGCGGGCACGGTCGATGGCCGCGGCGACGGCGGCGTCGGGGCCGTCGATGCCGATCACCTCCAGCGGTGCAGGACGGGTGGCGGCACGGGCCGCGACCTCGGGCGCCGCCGGGTCCAGCCCGACCAGCAGATGCGGCAGATCGCGGGTGAGCGCGGCCAGGATCACCGCCGCGCCGCGGCGGCCGTCGATTTCGGCGAAACCGCGTTCGGCCAGCCAGGCCCCCAGCGGATCGGCCAGCCCGTCCGGGTCGCGCCAGCGGCTGAAGCCGAGCGAGACCCGGCGCAGCCCCGGGCGGTCATCGGCCATGGCCGCCGCCCGTGCCATCGCCGAGGCGATGGCGTAGCCGGCATAATCCCGGCTGGCGAAACGGCCGAGCACGGAATCCGCCTGGACCAGCACCCCGCCGCCGCGGGCGAGCAGGGCCGCGGCCAGCGCCTCGCCCGCGGCCAGACGCCGGGCGGCGGGGGCGAGCAGCAGGTCGGCCGGGGTATCGGCGAGGGGGGTGGCCGTCACCTCGCCCGCCAGATGCAACACCCCGAAGGGCCGCGCGCCGGCGGCGGCCTGAAGCCGGTCGAGCGCCGCATCCAGTGCCACGGGGTCGGTGACGTCGGCCGTGGCATAGGCGATGCGGTCGCCGCCGCCGAGCCGCGCCAGGGCCTGGGCCGCGGCATCGGCCGGGCGCCGGCCCAGGATGGCGATGCGCCAGCCGGTCCAGGCCAGCAGATGCGGCAGCACCGCCCGCCCGACCCGGCCCAGCCCGCCCGCCACGACCAGCAGGGGCGGGGCGCCGTCGGCCCCGATCCGGGGGCCGATCACCGCCGGGGCGGCGCGGGCGGGATCCACCGCCACCAGCCGGTCGACCGGGCCGCCGTTCAGGATCAGCCCGGCCGTTCCGGCCGGGCCGTGGCCGCGGGCATCGACGACGCGGGCGGCGATTCCCTCGCATTCGACCGCGACGGTTTCGGCGAGCGCGGCAAGCGCCGCCTGAACCGGCGCATCACCGGTGCCGAGCAGCACCAGCCGGGCCGGGCGCAGCTCGCCCGCGGCCAGCCGCGCCACCAGGGCGACCAGCGGCGCAAGGCCGGCCTGATCATCCGCACGGGCGACCAGGGTCCAGGCTGACAGGGCCGGGGCAGCCAGGGCCGGGGCATCGTCGTCGCGGGCCGGCCCGTGGGGGAGCCGGTCCAGGATCGTGGCTCCGGCGGCGGCAAGCGCCCGGGCCAGTGCCGGATCGTGGCCGAGGAGCGCGACAGGCCCCGCCGCGGCCGGCGTTTCGTCCGGCCGGGGCGCGGTCGTCTCGCGGAAGAACCAGGCCGGCAGGCTGCGCGGCCCGGCCAGGGCCAGATCCATGCGCCGGATCAGCGGATCGAAATCACCCGCCTCGAAACGCCGTCTCAGAATGCTGCGCTGCAGCTTGCCGAGCCCCGTCTTCGGGATCTCGTCCACGGCCAGGGGCAGGACGTGGTCGGGGGCGGCGCCATAGCGGGCGGCGAGTTCGGCATGGATGGCGCCGGCCACCTTCAGCACCTGCGACCAGGGCATGTCGGCCGGGTCGGGGGCAAAGAACACCACCACCACCTCGCGCCCGCTCCGCCGGTCGCGGCTGGCGGTGAGGGCGGTATGGGCGGGCAGGACACCCGCCAGCGCGTTCAGCCGGTCTTCGATCTCCACCTGCGACAGGTTCTGGCCGTTCAGGATCATGATCTCTTTCTCGCGGCCGCAGATCACGATGCGGCCGCGGTCGATCACCGCCAGATCGCCGGTGGCCATCCAGCCCCCGGCGTCGTGCACGATCTCGGGCGTGCCCAGGGCGACATAGCCCTTGAAGACCGACGGGCCGCGCATCTCGAACCGGCCGATCCGGCCTTCGGGCAGCGGCCGGCCGGCGGCATCCACCACCCGCGCCTCGGTTCCAGGCACCGGCCCGCCATTGTCGAGCACCCCCGCCCGCACGGCATGGGCGCCCCGGCCGTCCCAGGCGGCCGAGAGCGTGGTGAGCGAGGTGGTCTCCGACATCCCCCACGAGGTGTGGAAGGCGGTGGCGGCGCCATGGCGGGCGAAGGCGCGGCTGGCGCGGGCGAAGGTCTGGTCCAGCCCGCATTCGCCGGCCGAGAACACGGCGGTGAGCGCGGACAGATCCAGGCTGCCGGCGGGTGCCGCATCGGCCGCGGCGGCAAGCAGGCCCCAGGCGAAATCGGGCGCCCAGCTGCGCGCCACCCGCCAGCCGGCCATGCGGGCGAGCAGGGCGGCCGGATCGGCCAGGAACACCTCTACCGGCACCAGGGCCAGATCGGCCCCGGCCCTGAGTGCCGAGCCGCAGAACCCGAACAGCGAGGCGACATGGTCGAGGGCGGTGAAGTTGAGACAGACCTCGCCCGCGCGGAAGCCGAAGGCCGGCCCGAAGGCATGGGGCGTCGCCCAGAGATTGCCGGCGGTGAGCGGCACGCCCTTGGGCACGCCGGTCGAGCCCGAGGTGAAGGCCATCAGCGCGACCTCGTCGCGGCCCCAGCGCCGTCCGGGGCCGTCGAACGGGGCATTGCCTGCCAGGGCGTCGATGTCGAGCGCAGGGCAGCCGGCCGCGGCAGCGAAGCCGGCGGCATCATGCCCCGCCACCAGACCGGCTGCGGCACCGGTCAGCCGGGCGACATGGGCAAGGCGCTGCATGGCCGGATCGTCGTCGGTGAAGCGCCGCGGCGGCAGGATCGGGGCTGCGACCAGCCCGGCCAGCATCGCGGCGGTGAGGCCGGCCAGCATGTCGTCGGGCCGGCGCGGCGACAGCATCACCGCCTGGCCGGGTTCGAGACCGGCGGCGCGCAGCCCCTGCGCGATCCGCCGGGCGCGATCCATCAGGGCGGCGGCGGGGATGCGGCGCCAGGCGACCGGATCGTCGCCGACCAGGATCACCCGGGCGGGATCGGCCGCCACCCCGGCCAGAAGATCGGCGGGGGACCAGCCCCGGGGCGGATAGACCGCATCGAGCGGTCCGCCCGACAGGATCACACCCGGCGCTGCGACAGGGGCCGCCTGCGCGTCTGCGGGCCCTGCGACGTCGTCGAGCCCGATCGGTGCCCAGTCGGGCGCGACATGCACACCGGCTGCGGCATCGTCGCGGACGAGGTCGGTCAGATGCAGCCGCGGCGGCGGGCTGATCCGGGCAGGCACCGGCCGGGCGGTGACGCCCCGGCCGGCAAGCCGCGCCGCGGCGGCCGGCGTCACCGCCGGCAGCAGGGCCAGGGCGTCGCGATCCACCCGGCCGTCGCGCCGGCGCGGGATGGCGGTGACGGTTGCGACCGGACCCGGCCAGAGGCTGTTCAGCGCCCGTGCCATCCGATCGGCGGGCAGGCGGCGGCGCGGCACCACGAAGGCGACCGGGCCGTCGTCTCGCGCATCGATCGCGGCATCGGCGATCCCGGCATGGCCGCGCAGCGCCGTTTCGATCCGCCGCAGCCGGAGGGTTTCGGGCGCGACCGCCGGCAACGGCCCGGCCGCAGCTGCGGCGGGATCGGCGATCCAGGCGCGGATGCGGGCGCAGAGGGCATCGGCCAGACCGGCCATGCGGGCCTCGCCGTAAAGGGCGGCGTCGTAGTCCAGCTCCAGTTCCAGTTCCGGCGCCGGCTCAAGCCCGGCCGCGCCGTCGTCGGCGGCGCGGAACTGAAGCGAAAGATCGTGACAGGCAAGCGGCAGCGGCCGCTGATCGACCCGGATGTCGGTGCCGGCCAGGGCGAGCGGCGCCGGCGCGTTCTGAAGCGCGAAGAAGATCTGGGCGAGCGGCGGCACCCCCGGCAGCCGCGGCGGCTCCAGGATGTCGACCAGATCGTCGAAGGCGATCTCGGCCCGGCTGAGCGCCGCCGCCGTGGCGGCCCTGACCGTGGCGATCACCGCCGCGGCCGGGGCTGCGGGATCGATGCTGCCGGCCAGAAGCACGGTATTGGCGAAGCAGCCGACCATCGCCCCGGTACCGGCGGAGCGGTTGGCGACGGGGGTTGCCAGGGCCAGCAGGGATTCGCCGGTCAACCCGGCAATGGTGGCGCGGAAGGCGGCTTCCAGCGCCATGAAGCGCGTGGCGCCGGCGGCGGCGGCCAGCCGGTCGAGCCCGGCCACGAGATCGGCGGCCAGCCGGCGGGTCAGGCGGGCCGGGACGCGCGACCCGCCGCGGGGCAGATCGGGGGTGAACGGCTGAAGCAGGGGCAGGCCGGTGCAGGCCTCGGCCCGCGCCTCTGCCCGCACCCGCGCCTGCACCCTGAGCGGCGGCGCCGCAAGGCGCCGGGCCTCGGCCAGGAACGAGGGGGCGGGGTCCGGCAGATCTGCATCCTGCGCGAAGCCCCGGGCCAGATCGGCCAGCATCACCCCGATCGACCAGCCATCCGCCGCCAGATGATGCACCACCAGGATCAGCCGGTGATGGCGATCGCCGTCGGTGACCAGATGCAGGCGCAATGGCGGTTCCGTGGCCAGATCGAAGCGCCGCCCGGCGAGCGCTGCGGCGCGGAAGCGGGCGATGGCTGCCACCTCGGCCGTGGTCTCGACCGTCAGCGCCGGGCCGGGGGCGGGTTCGGTGCGCATCATCGCGACACCGTCGGCGCCGGTCGCGATCCGCAGGCGCAGCGCATCATGGCGGGCGACCAGCCGGTCGGCGGCCCGGCCCAGACGCACGGGATCGAGCGGGCCGGTGATCGCGAACACCGCGGCCGGGTGCAGCGTGCCGGGATCGGCGTCGCCGCGCGCCTGCAGCGACCAGAGCCCGCGCTGGCAGGCGGTGAGCGGCACGGCCTCGCCGGGTTCGACGGCAGGGTCGGCGCTTTCGGCGACGAGCAGGTCGTGAAGCGGCCGGCGCAGACGAAGCAGGGCGGCGCGCAGGGCGGCATCGGTGACCGGGCTGGCCGAGGCGAGCTTCAGCCGGCCGTCGGCCGCGGGCATCAGATCGATGCCGAGGCTGCGGCAGCGATCGAGCAGGGCGGCCGCCTCGGCCATGTCCCGGGGATCATATGCATGCGCCATCAGATCAACTCCTCGACCACGGGGGTGCGGGCATCGAGTGCGGCCGCCTGGGCGGCGAGGGTCGGGTGGGTGAAGACGAAGCCGGCATCGGGCGCGCCTGAGAGCACCGCCAGCCGGGCGGCAGCCAGCGAATGGCCGCCCAGGCCGAAAAAGTCCGAATGCCGGCCGATCGGGACCGCTGCGCCGGTGGCCGGCAGAACCTCGCGCCAGAGCGCGGCGAGGCGCCGTTCGGTCGGCGTTCGGGGCTGTGTCTGGGGCGGCGCCCCGGGCGATGTCGTCGGGGGGGCGGCGGCCAGCAGCGCCGCCAGCGCCGGGCGGTCGAGCTTGCCGGCCGGGCCGCGCGGCAGGGCATCGACCGGGACGATCCGCGCCGGCAGCGCCGCCGGGGTCAGCCGGCCGGCAAGAGCGGCGCGCACCGCCGCCGGATCGACGGGCCCGCCGGTGACGGCGGCGACCAGAACGCCGTCGAGGGCGATCACCGCGGCCTCGCGCCCGGGCAGAACCTCACGCAGGGCCGACAGGGTTTCGGCCGGATCGACCCGCTGGCCGCGGATCTTGACCACGCCGTCGGCGCGGCCCAGCACCACCAGCCGGCCGGCGGCATCGATCAGCCCGCGATCGCCGGTAAGGCAGAGGCGGGTGCCGTCTTCGGCGACCGGGAAACGGGCGGCGGTGGCGCCGGGATCGGCGTCGTAGCCGATGGCGAGCACGCCGCCGCTGATCGCAACCCGCCCGGCCATGCCCCGGGGCAGGACACGGCCGCCGCCGTCCAGGATGCGGAAACCGGCCCCGGCCACGGGCCGGCCGGCCGGAACCGGATCGGCGGTGACCTCCGTTGCATCGAACCAGGCGGCATCGGCGGTGACTTCGGCGGCGCCGTAGATGTTGATCAGCCGCGCCCCGGGCGCCGCCAGCCGGCGCCAGCGGCCGATCAGACCGGCGGGCAGGGCCTCGCCGCTGCTGGTCCAGAGGCGGACGGTGCCGAGATCCGCCGGATCGGCGGCATCGCAGAGCGCGTCGAGCAGCGAGGGTACCACCAGCAGCCGGGTGGCGGCGGTGGCCCTGACCCGTGCCGCCAGCCGGCGCGGATCGCGCCCGTCTTCCGGCGGGCAGAGGGCGAGGGGCGTGCCCGTCATCAGCGGCGAGAGCAGTTCGGCGGCGACGTCGACGAAATCGACCGCACTGCGGGCCAGAACCCTGTCGTCGGCGGCCGGGGGGAAGGTCGCCCGGCCCCAGGCCAGGCGGCGGGCGATCGCGCCGTGGGAGAGCACCACGCCCCGGGGCGTGCCGGTGGAGCCGGAGGTATGGATGATCATGGCCGGGGCATCGGCGCCGATGCGGACGGGCGCCGGCGCCGGCGCAGCCGGGACGAGCGCGGCCGGATCTTCCGCCACCAGTGACGGCCGCAGACGGTCCAGGATCGCCGCCCGCCGGGCCGGCGGCTGGTCGGGGCCGATCGGCACCACCACCGCGCCCAGCCGCCAGAGGCCGAGCCAGAGGGCGAGCATGTCGGCCGAGGGCGCCAGCGGCACCACCACCCGGTCGCCCGCACCCACCCCCGCTGCGGCAAGGCCCGCGGCCAGGCGTTCCGCCCGGGCATCCAGGGCGGCGGCATCGAGCAGCGGCCGGCCGTCGCCGTCGAGAAGGGCCGTGCCGGGCCTGGTGGCGCAGCGCCCGGCCCAGAGGCCGAACAGGCCGCCGGCCCCCATGTCGGGCGTCTCTCCGGGCGTCTCTCCGGCCGTCTCTGCCGGAACCAGCGCCGGCCGGCCGGGATCGAGTGCCGAGACCGGCCGCGCCGGATCGGCCACCGCCGCCGTCAGCAGGGCGGCCAGATGGTCGAGCAGCAGCCGCGCGGTGGCGCCGTCGATCACGGCCGGGGCATGGGTGACCCCCAGCCGCCAGCCGCCGCCGGGGGCCGGGCGGACCGCGATGTCGAGATCGAGATGGGCGCGCGCGACCAGCGGCCGGGCGATGCCGAGGGTCAGCCCGCCGGCCCGGCGCACCGTTTCCGCCAGACCCTCCTGCGCCAGAGAGATGTCGAACAGCGGGTGGCGGCGCGGGTCGCGGCCGGCGCCGGTTTCGGCCACCACCCGCTCGAAGGGGGCAAGGCCATGGCTCCAGGCTTCGGCGAGGATGCGCCCGGTGCGTGCGACCAGGGTGGCGAAATCGGGGTCGTCGCCGGTGTCGATCGCCAGCACCAGATTGTTGACCATCAGCCCCGAGGCGCCGTCGAGTTCGGGCCGGTCGCGCAGGCCCAGATGGGTGCCGATCACCACCCGATCCGCCAGCGGTGCCGCATCTGCCGTCCAGCGGGCGAGCAGGGCGGCGAGCCCGGCCGTGACCGCGGCATAGGGGGTGGCATGAACCCGGCGGGCGATGGCGCCCAGCCCCTCGATCACCGCGGCATCGAGCGGCCGGTCGATATGGCGGCCGTCGAGCCCGCGGCGCGGCGGGCGCGGGCGGCCGGTTTCGATCGCGGCGGCAGGCGGCACCGCCGCACCGCGGCCGAGCCGGTCGGCCCACCAGCCGACATCGCGGTCCTGCGCCGCCCGGACCGCGGGCAGGGCTTCCCAGGCGGCATAGTCGAGCGGCTGGATGGCGGGGGCCGCGACCGGCCGGCCGTCCAGCGCCGCGGCCAGGCGGTCGAAGGTCGCCTCCACCCCCATGCCGTCGATGGCGGCATGATGGACCGAAAAGACCAGCAGCCCGCGATCCCGGCCGGTCAGGATCAGCCGCAGACGCGCGGGGCGATCGCGGCCCAGGGCAAAGCCGGTGGCGGCATCCTGCCGGGCAAGCGCCTCTGCCGCCGCACCGGGATCTGCCGCGGCCGAGACGTCGTCGACGAACAGCGCGGTCGCAGGCGCCGGATCGACATGCTGTTCGGGGCGGCCCTGATGATCGGCGAGGATGCGGGTGCGCAGCGCCTCGTCGGCGGCGAGCACCGCGCACCAGGCGCGGTCGATGGCGGCGGGGTCGATGATCGCCCCGGCGGAGACCGGCATGGCGAAGGCCAGCACATAGGCGGTGGTGTCGCCGGTCGCCAGTTCCTCCAGCCAGAGCCGGGCCTGGGCGGTGGTGGCGGGGCCGCGATCCGGGCGCGGGGCGGGCAGGGCCGTCACCGGCGGCAGGGCGTGATCCTCTCCCGCCCCGTCGCGGCCGGCCGTGATCAGCCGGGCGAGCGCACGGGGGGTGCCGGCGCGGAACACGCTCATCACGCTGGCCCCCGCCACCTTGCCCGCCACCAGCCGGCCATAGAGGCGGATGGCGGCCAGGCTGTCGCCGCCGGCATCGAACAGGCTCCGTTCGGGATCGGCCGGCGGTGCGCCCAGGATTTCGGTCCAGGCGGCATCGACCGCGCGTTCGGCGGCGGTGGCCGGCCAGCCGCCGGTGCAGGCGGGGATGGCTGCGGCCGCACCATCCGTGATCAGGGCCGTCAGCGCGGCACGATCGATCTTGCCGTTGGCGGTGAGCGGCAGCCGCGCCACCACCCGGATCGGCGCCGGGATCACCTGCCGGGGCAGCCGGCCGGCCAGCCAGGCGGCCAGGGCCTGCGGGTCGGGAGCCGCACCGGGGGCAGCCGTCACCACGGCCGCCAGCCGGCCGATCCGCCGCCCGTCGCCCGTGGCGATCGGCAGGGCGACGGCCCGGCCCACGGTTTCATGGGCGGTGAGCTGGGCCTCGATCTCGCCCAGTTCGATGCGGATGCCGTTGAGCTTCACCTGTCCGTCGGCACGGCCGACGAATTCGATCCGCCCGTCGGGCCGCCAGCGGCCGAGATCGCCGGTGCGCATCATCCGCTCGCCGGTCACCGGATGGGGCACGAAGACCCGGGCGGTGCGTTCGGGATCGTTCAGATAGCCGGGCGACAGGCCGGCGCCGGTGGCGCACAACTCGCCGGTGACATGGTCGGGACAGTCGCGGCCGGCATCGTCCAGCACGTGATAGCCCGAATTCCGGGCCGGCCGGCCGTAGGGGATGCTGGTCCAGGCGGGATCGACTGCGTCGACCGGCTGGAACAGGTTCCAGATGGTGGTCTCGGTGGGGCCGCCACTGCCTTGCAGCCGGCAGCGCGGCGCCAGGCGCGCCAGCCGGGCGGGGGTGTCGAGGGGGATCCAGTCGCCCGAGAGCACGGCGACGCGCAGATCGGGGAAGGGCGCCGGCAGCCCAAGTGCCGCGGCGTGATCGGCCAGCATGGTGACCATGGCCGGCACGCTGTTCCAGAAGGTGATCCGGTGGCGGGCGGCAAGTTCGATCCAGTGGTCCGGATCGCGGGCCCGGTCGGGATCGGGGAAGACCACGGCCACGCCGATCCGGGGCATCAGCAGGGCCTCGACCAGGCCCAGATCGTGATGGAGCGGGGCAAGCGCAATGGCGGTGTCGTCGGGGCCGAGGGCAAAGCGGTCGCGGATGTCGGTCGCCAGGTTGAACAGCCCCTCCCGCGGGACCATCACCCCCTTGGGCAGGCCGGTGGAGCCGGAGGTATAGACCAGCGCCGCCAGCGGCCGCGCCGGATCGGGTGCCGCCAGACCACGGCCCGCGGCGACCAGCGCCGGATCGGCCGCGGCCCGGATGTCGACGGCCATGACGGCCGGCCCCTCGACCCCGGCGGTCGTCTCGTCCACCAGCACCAGCCGGGCGCCGCTGTCGGCCAGGATATGCGCGCGGCGGGCCGGGGGCAGGTCGGGATCGACCGCGACCATCACCGCCCCCAGGCGCTGGATCGCCTGGGCGGCGACCAGCTGGGCCGCGCCCTTGCGCATCGCCACCGCGATCACATCGCCGCCCGACATGCCGGCGGCGGCAAGCCGGCCGGCGGTTTCGGCGATCCGGTCCGCAAGCGCCGTCCAGGACAGGCGGCCCCTGCCGTCCGCCACCGCCATCGCATCGCCGAGGCGGCCGGCATGGCCGGTGACGGCATCGTGCAGCTCGGTGCGGTCGATGGGGGCGGCGGTGGCGTTGGCGGCCCGGCGCCGCGCGATCTGACCTGCCGGCAGCGGGATCGGGCAGGGATCGGACCAGGCGTCGTCACCGGCGGCCAGGCTGCGGATCAGCCCCTCCCAGCCGGCGAACATGTCGTCGACCAGACCGTCGGGGAACAGCGCATCATGGGCGTCCCAATGACCGAGAAGGATGCCGTCCAGCTCGTGATACTGGGTGTCGATCCAGACCTGGGGCGTCTGGCTCAAGGAATGGACCACATCGCCGATGTGCGAGATGGAGGCCATCCACGACCGGGTCCGCGGGTCGTCGGCCGCACCATCGGTGGCCCGGCTGTCCGGCTCGTCGGTGAAGACGAAGGGAATGGTGCCCGCGGGGGCATCGGGCGACAGCCGCCGCCATTCGCGCAGCACCCGCACGCCCGAGACCCGGGCATGGGCGAGATCGGTCCAGAGCCGGTCCTGAAGCCGGCGGGCCCGGGCGGCGAAGGCGTCGTCCGCCGGATTGCCGGTCGGGCGGTTGTCGACTTCGAGCAGGGTGAAGGTCGCGAACTCGCCGATGATATCGGGCACGTCCGGATGCAGGTCGCGGCGGTTCCAGCGCGGGACGTTGAGCATGAAATGCCGCGACCCGCTCCAGCGATCGAAGACCTCGGCATAGGCGGCAAGCAGGGTGGAGGCGAGGGTGAGGCCGCGCGCCGCCGCCCGCCGCTTCAACCCGGCGAGAAGGCCGGCATCGATGCGCAGGCTCAACCGGCGGAAACGCGGCCGGCCTTCCGGCAGGCGTGCCGCCCGTGGCACCGGCGGCGGTCCGGGCAGATGGGGGATGCGCGCCTGCCAATAGGCAAGATCGCGGGCGAAGGCCGGCCCTTCTTCGGCACGGCCGGCCGCCAGGATATAGTCGCGGAAGCCGATCCCGGTGGTTTTGAGCACGGCATCGCCATCTTCATAGAGCGTGGCGAGGTCGCCGAACATCACCTGCCAGCTGCGGCCGTCGATCGCCCAGCAATCGATGCCGACCAGAAGACGCACCACCCCGCCCGGCCGGCGCAGGGCGCGGATCGTCCAGGTCGGCCAGCGTTCCAGATCGTGGCATTCATGGGACAGCTCTTCGCGCAGCGCCAGAAGCCGTGCCGCTTCCGTCTCGGGATCCAGCATCGTCAGATCCTCGACCGGCAGCGACCAGAGCGGCGGGTCGGCCAGCACCTGCTGGCGGCCGTCGGGCAGCACCACCGCCCGCAGCATGTCGTGATGGGCGACCAGCCGGCGCCAGGCATGTTCGAACCGCGCCGGATCCAGACCGGCGCGCTCGATCTCCAGATAGATCCGGATCGCGACACCGCCCTGTTCGAAATGATCGTCCCGCCCCAGCCAGTAGGCCTGCTGGTTTTCGTTCAGCGGAAACGGGGCGTGGCGGTTGGCGGGGTCGGCGGTCACCTGGGGCTCGGCCTCGTCGATGCCGTCGCCGGCGCCGGACAGGAAGGCGATCAGCGCCGGCTTGGCGGATCTGAGCCGCCGGGCCAGATCGTCGGTCAGCCGGTCGCGCGGCAGGTCGACGACCAGTTCGGTGCCGTCGACGGCAATCCGCCCGCCTGCCGCGGCAACCAGAGAGACGAGGGCCGCCGCCTCGACGGATGCGGTGGCGGGAGAAGCCTGTACGGTCATGGCGGATCAGATCCTCACGGTCTCGAAATCGGCGTGGGCGGCGGGTCGGGCCTGCGGTGCGTCACCCGCCCAGGCGGCGGCGGCGAGCCAGGCGGCCGCGACCCGTGCGGTCTCCGGGGCCTGAAGCAGGGCGATCGGCGGTGCCGTGCCGAAGGCGCGGCCGATGGCGGCCTGAAGACGGGCGGCGAGCAGGGAATTGCCGCCGGCTTCCAGGAAGCCGTCATCGGCGGTGAAGAGCGGGTTGCGCAGCACCTCGCGGAACAGGCCGACCACCCGGCCCAGCGTGCCGGCCTCGGCCGGGGCCGCCGCGGCCCAGGCCTGCTCCGCCGCGATCAGCCCGGCTTCCGGCGCGGGCAGGCGGCTTCGGTCGATCTTGCCGTTGACGGTGAGCGTGAAGGCCGGGACCGGCACGAACCAGGCGGGGATCATCCAGTCGGGCAGGCGGACGGCCAGCCAGGCGCGCAGACGCGCGGCGAGCGCCCGCGGCGGTTCGGCCGGACACGGCCCCGTCTCCACCCAGGCGGCCAGGCGCCGGTCGCCGGGCGCCACCTCCCAGGCGCCGACCAGGATCCGGGCGATGCCGGGTGCGCCGGAAAGGGCCGCCTGGACCTCTTCGGGTTCGATCCGGTAACCGCGGATCTTGATCTGGCCGTCGATGCGCCCGGTGACGCGGATCGCGCCCGAGGCCAGGCGTATGCCGCGATCGCCTGTGCGGTAGAGCCGCGCCCCGGGCTCGTTCGAGAAGGGATCGGGATGAAAGGCGGCACGGGTGCGGGCCTCGTCGCCGACATAGCCCGCCGCGACGCCGTCGCCGCCGATCCAGATCTCCCCCGCCACACCATCGGCTACCGGCTGCATCTGCGCATCCAGAACATGCACGCTGGTGGCGCCGATCGGCCGGCCCGAGGCAATGGGCGCGGCCGGATCCCCGGCCGGGGCCACCGGCTCCATGGTTGCGAAGACGCCGGTTTCGGTGGGGCCGTAGCCGTTGTTCAGCACGTCGGGCCGGCTCGCGGCCAGAACCTGGCGGAACAGCACCGGATCGGGCGGCTCTCCGCCGGCATGGATGGCGCGCAGGCCGGTGAAGGCGCCGGGATCCTGCGCCGCCAGACCGTGCAGCAGGCTGGTGGCGATCACCATCGTATCGATGCTGTGGCGGGCGAGATGGGCGCGGAAGGCGGCGGCATCCAGCAGCACCGGCTTGGGTACCCCGATCAGCGTGGCGCCGGTGATCAGCGTCCCCCAGATCTCCAGCGTCGCGATGTCGAAGGCGAGCGTGGCGGTCTGGGCGATCCGCCGGCCGGGGGCGAAACCGGCCATGTCGTGGGCGGTGACCAGCCGGGCGATGCCGCGATGGGTGAGCGCCACCCCCTTGGGCACGCCGGTGGAGCCCGAGGTGAACAGGATCTCCGCCACATCGCCCCCGCCGATGCCGGTTTCGGGCAGGCTGTCCGGTGCGGGCACCGCCTCCAGCCCGGCCAGCGCCGTCACCTGCGGTGCAAGCGGTGTCGCGCGGGCGGCATCCACCCCCGGGCCGGTGACGATCAGGCGGAGCCCGGCCACGCCTGCGATCACCGCCAGCCGCTGGTCGGGCAGATCGGGATCGAGCGGCACATAGACGCAGCCGGCGCGGACGATGCCGGTGATCGCCACCACCGCCGCGGCCGAGCGGGCGCTGAAGACGCCGATCGCGGCACCCGGGCCGATGCCGTGCCGGATCAGGGCCGCGGCGACGGCCCGGCTTACGGCCTCCAGCCCGGCATAAGACAGCGTGCGATCGGGGAAGATCAGGGCGGGGGCGGCGCCGCGAGCGGCCGCCGCCCGTTCCATCAACCGGCCGAGGGCGGCCTCGCGCGGCCAGGGGCGGGTCGGTCCGGAAGCGGCGCCGGACGGCCGGGTGGTGGAAGGAAGCATGGGCGACGTCCTCTGCCGGATGCGGGAGACGGGAAGCGGGCTACAACCGGGCTTTGAAAAGTTCCGCTGCAACCCGTCCATGTGGCTGAGACGTTTGCGCCGACCGCGACCCTGACCTCTTGAGCTATGCAATTAACGCATGGTTAACGCTGTCGCTTTGCATGAGACGCGAGTGAGAATCATTCGCAATATATCGGAACGGGCGCGTATCATCCCGATGCTCTTCGCCTCGACGGGGCGCGATGCCGCCCCGGGCGGCAGGGCCGATCCGCAGCGCCCGTCTTCTCGTCAGATCCCGATCCGTCTGCGCCCGGCCGCCCCGGCGGCCGCCCAAGGGAGGACCACCGATGATCCGCGTCGTCCGCGCGAAGTTTCACGGCATCACCGTCACCGGTGCCGATCTGGACTATCACGGCTCGATCACCCTCGATCCGGAACAGTGCGACCTGGCCGGGATCCGGCCGCTCGAATTCGTCGACATCTGGAACAAGGCCAGCGGCGCCCGTATCCAGACCTATGTGATTTTCGGCGAGCCCGGCTCCCGCGCCTGTGTGCTGAACGGCGCCGCCGCCCGCACCTGTGCCCGGGGCGACCAGGTGATCATCTGCGCCTCGGCCTATATCGACGAGCCGGCGCTGCATGCGATCGAGCCGGTGGTGCTGACCTTCACGCCCGACAATCAGGTCGACCAGGTGATGCGCTATCGGGTGCGCGAGACCGAGCGCCGGCGCTTCGATTTTGCGCTGGAGATGGGTGCGCGCAGCGCCCCGGCCGAGCGGCCGGTGAACCGGGTGGATCTGGACGCCTTCACCAGCGATCTCCGCCGCCGCGGGCTGGATGACCATGCCATCGCCGATGTGGTCGCGCGGCATCTGAAGGCGGTTGCCTGAGGCGGCCGGAAAATAATCCGACCGGCCGATGTCAGGGTCGGGCGTCCCCGGGACGTCACGACCCTGACGGCTGTCTTTTACCGCACCTCCCCCAGCTGAGGGCCGCAGATCATGACCACCACCTCGATCGCCGATCCCGCCACCCGGCCGCGCCCGCCGGGGCTCGTTGCCGAGACCGGCGTTCTGGCCCGGCTGGCGGCCCCCATCGTCGTGGCGCAGCTCGCCTATATGGCCACGGGGGCGACGGATTCGATCATGGCCGGCCGGCTCGGTACCGGCGCGCTGGCCGCGGTGGGGCTGGGGGCGGCGATCTGGGTGCCGGTCACCACGTTCATCGGCGGCGCGCTTTATGTGCTGCTGCCGCGGATCGCCGGCCATGCGGCGGCCGGGCGCGACGGCGCCGGCGGGCGCGATGCCGTGCAGGCGGCCTGGGGCGGCATGGCCATCGGTCTGATCGGTGCGCTGTTCCTGGTCTTCGGCATGCCACAGCTGCTGCCGCATATGGGGGTTGATCCGGCGCTGATCGATCCGACCACGGCCTATCTTGCCGCGGTTGCGCCGGGCGTGCCGATGGTCGGGCTGTCGATGGCGGCGCGCTATTTCTGCGACGGCCATTCCGACACCCGCCCCGCGATGCTGACCGCGATCTTCATCGCCCTGCTGAACGTGCCGCTGAACCTGGTCCTGATGTTCGACGATGCCTTCGGCCCCGGCACCGGCGCGGGGCTGGGCGTGGCCGGTGCCGGCGTGTCCAGCGCGATCTGCATGGCGACCGGCGCCCTGATCCTGACCACGCGCGCGCTCACCGCCGGGCGCTATGCGCCGGCGCGGCGCGGAACCGTGCCCCTGCGGCCGGATCTGCGCGCCATGCTGGGGCTGCTGCGCCAGGGCGTGCCGATCGGCCTCGCCTTCCTGGTGGAATATTCGATGATGAGCACGGTGGCGGTGCTGATCGGCGGCATCGGCGCCGTGGCGCTCGCCGCCCATCAGATCGCCTTCAACGTCACCGTGGTGCTGTTCATGATTCCGGTCTCGGTGTCGATCGGGGTCAGCATCCGCGTCGGCGGGGCGATCGGCGCGGCCGATCCCGTCGCGGCGCGCCGCGCGCTTGCGGCCGGTCTGATGCTGGGCTGCGGCCTTGCCCTGATCACCGCGGTGCTGGTGGTGGCTCTGGCCCCGGATATCGCCCGTATCTATACCGCCGACCAGGTGGTGGTGGCGCTGGCGGTACGGCTGCTGCTGCTGGCGGCGGCCTTCCAGGTGATCGATGCCCTGCAGGTGGTTCTGGGCGGCGCGCTGCGCGGCCGCGGCGACGTCAACCTGCCGCTGCTGATGATGCTGGGGGCCTATTGGGCCATCGGCATGCCGGTCGGCTGGCAGATGGGCGCGGCCGAAGGTGCCGCCGGCTGGTGGTACGGTATTCTGGCCGGCATCACCACCATCGCCGTGCTGTTCGCCTGGCGCACATGGCGGGGCTTCACCGACCGTGCGCTCAGGCCGTTGATGGCCGATGGCGGGGATGCGCGGTGATGATCGAACTGCGTCTGGCGCTGCAATACCTGCCGCTCGGCTGCTTCTACGGCTTTCTGTACACCGCCCTGCCGGTGCTGCTCCGGGCGGGGGGTGCGGAAAGTGCCGCGGTCGGCCTGCTGGGTCTGCTGGCCTTGCCGACCGGGATCGCCTTTCTCTGGGCGCCGCTGGTCGATCGCGGCGCCCGCGCCCCGGCGGCGGCCGCCGCCCGCCACCGTCGCTGGATGATCGTGACCCAGGTGCTGGCCGCGGCGGCACTCGCCCTGGTGGCGGCCATCGACCCGACGGCGGCCGCGGGCCTGGACCGGCGGGTCTATCTGACCGTTCTGGTCCTGCTGTTCGTGATCTCGATCCTGTTCGCCACCAAGGAGGTGGCGGCCAATGCGCTGCTGCGCGAGATGGCGGCGGACGCACCCGGGCTGATGGCCCGCGCCAACGGGCTGCGGGCGGCGGCGCTGTTCCTCGGCACCTGGATCGGCAGCGGCGTGCTCACCACCTGGTATGACGACATCGGCTGGCGGGACGCCTTCCTGATCACCGCCGTGCTCGGCATTCTGATGCTGCCGGCGATGATCGGGCTGGGCGCGTGCGACGGCCGCGGGCGCGGCCGGGCGGATGCCGAAGCCGCCGGGGGGGCAGAGAGCCTGGATGGCGCCTTTGCCGCACTCGGCCACATGCTTCGCCATGCCGGGGGCCGCCGGCGGATGGCCGGGCTGTCGATCGTGGCGGTGCCGCTGGCCCTGCCGGTTGCGATGTTCCCGGTGTTCCTCGCCGATGCCGGGCTCACCATGGCGCGGATCGGCCTGGTTCTGGGCGGTGGCGGCACCATCGCCAGCCTGGCGGCGGCCTGGGCCGGCGGCTGGCTTGCCGGCCGCCTTGGCGCCGCGCGGGTTCTGGTGGCGCTGGTCGTGCTCCAGGTCGCAGCCCTGGCCGCCTGGACCGGCTTCGCGCTGGCGGCGGCACGGGGGCTGGTGATCGATGGCGGGGCGCTGGCGGCGCTGGGGGTTCTGCAGCTGTCGGTCTATGCCGGTTTCACCGTGGTCCTGAACATCCTGGCGATGGAACGGGCGCGCCCCGCCCATGCGGGGACCGATATCGCCGTGCTGCGCGGCAGTTTCTATCTGACCGCCACGGCCGCCCATATGGCCGGCGGCTGGATCGCCGATCCGCTGGGCTGGCCGGCCTATTTCGGCCTCACCACCCTGGTCTTCGCCCTGGTGCTGCCGCTGCTGCGGCTGGCCGATCCGGCCGCGATCCGCCCGCCATCCGCCCGGCCGGCCGATCCGGCCGCCGCGGATTAAAGATCAGCGGATCTTTTCCGCAAACGACCAGGCGAGTTCGGCCAGCGGCACCGCCTTGCGGCCGACCTCTTCGGCATCGGCATTGGCGGCGGTGCCGTCCAGGGCGCGGCGGGCGATGCCCTGCAGGATCGCGGCCAGGCGGAACAGGCTCAACACCACATAGACATCCCAGGATGGCGAGGGCGCAAAGCCCGTGCGGGCCAGCCACATCTGAAGATAGGCGTCCTCGTCCGGGATGCCGGCGGCGGCGAAATCCGTGCCGGCCAGGCCGCGGAACAGGCCGGGGGCGATGCGCCAGGTCATCATGTGATAGGCGAAATCGGCCAGCGGGTTGCCCAGCGTCGACAGCTCCCAGTCCAGCACCGCCACCACCCGGGGTTCGGTGGGATGGATGATCACATTGTCCAGCCGGTAGTCGCCATGAACCAGGCGGGTGTCGTCTTCCGCCGGCACATGTTCGGGCAGCCATTGGATCAGCCGTTCCATGGCCGGGTTGGCCACGGTCTCCGACGCCCGATACTGGCGGGTCCAGCGGGCGATCTGGCGTTCGACGTAATTGCCGCGCCGGCCGTGATCGCCCAGCCCGATCGCATCCGGGTCGAGCGCATGGATGCGGGCGATGGCGTCGTTCATCGACGAGAAGATCGCCCCCCGCTCCGCCGGGGTAAGGTCGGGCAGGCGCGGATCCCAGAAGATCCGGCCGGGCACGAAATCCATCACATAGAACATCGATCCGAACACCGCGGGATCGGTGCACAGCGCATGCACCGGCGGCACCGGCACGCCCGTGCCCTGAAGTGCGGCCAGCACCCGGAATTCCCGGTCGACCGCATGGGCGGAGGGCAGCACCTCGCCCAGCGGCTTGCGGCGCAGCACGTAAGTCCCGGCCTCGCTCCGGATCCGGAAGGTCGGGTTCGACTGGCCGCCGGCGAAGCGCTCCAGCGCCAGCCGGCCATGCCGGCCGGGGACGTGGTCGGCAAACCAGGCTTCGAGGGCGTCGGTATCGGGTGTGCCAGTGTCGGGGGCGGTGCTCATCGGGCGGTGGCTCCTGCGGCCTTGTTCTGGTCATCAGCTTACCCGCGGGTCGGTCCCGGTACCAGAGGGTTGCGGGTACCAGAGGGTTGCGGGTACCAGAGGGTTGCGGGCGCCAGCCCTCCGGCGCAGACTGTGCACCCACATCCGGAGCCCGCCTCATGACCTGGTCGCCCGCGCAGTATGTGAAATTCGAGGCCGAGCGCACCCGCCCGGTGGTCGATCTGCTGGCCCATGTCCCGACCGATCCGGTCCGGACCGCGGTCGATCTGGGCTGCGGGCCGGGCAATTCGACCGCGGTGCTGATCGACCGTTTCCCGGGCGCGCGGGTGACGGCCCTCGATTCCTCGCCCGAGATGGTGGCGGCGGCCCGGGCAAGGCTGCCGGATGTGGAGGTCACGCAGGACGATGTCAGCCGCTGGCAGGCGACCGGGCCGTTCGACGTGATCCTGTCCAACGCCGTGCTGCAATGGGTGCCGGGGCATGACGTGCTGCTGCCGGCGCTGGTGGAGCGACTGGCCCCGGGCGGCAGTCTGGCGGTGCAGATGCCCGACAACATGGCCGAGCCCAGCCATGTGGCGATGCGCGAGACCGCGGCCGAAGGACCCTGGGCGGACCGGCTGGCGGGTGCCGCCCGCGCGCCCCTGCCGCCCGCCGCCTGGTATTACCAGCTGCTGCGCAATCTGGCGGGCCGGGTCGATATCTGGCGGACCACCTATATCCATGTCCTGCCCGGCGGGCCGGATGCGGTGGTGGACTGGGTGAAGGCCACGGGGCTGCGCCCCTTCCTGGACCCGCTGAGCCCGGCCGAGCGCGACGACTTCCTGAACCGCTACCGCAGGAAGATCGCCGCCGCCTATCCGCCGCTTGCCGACGGCACGGTGCTGCTGCCCTTCCCGCGCCTGTTCATGATCGCCACCCGCTGAGCCGGAGCCCCTCCCCATGTCCGACGACCTGATCCTCTACACCAACCCGCAATCGCGCGGCATGATCGCGCGCTGGATGCTGGAAGAGGTGGGCGTCGCCTACCGCACCGTGGTGCTGGAGTATGGCGCGCCGATGAAGGCGCCCGACTATCTGGCGCTCAACCCCATGGGCAAGGTGCCGACCCTGGTCCATAACGGCGCGGTGGTGACCGAGACGGCCGCGATCTGCGCCTATCTGGCCGAAACCTTCCCCGAGGCGGGGCTCGCCCCCCGGCCCCATGAACGCGCGGCCTGGTTCCGCTGGCTGTTCTTCGGCGCGGGGCCGCTGGAAGCGGCGGTCAGCAACCGGGCCTTCGGCCTGGAGGTGCCGGCCGACCGCGAACGCAGCATCGGTTACGGCAGTTTCACCCGGGTGATGGACACGCTGGAGGTGGCCGTCTCCGCCGGCCCCTACCTCACCGGCGACCGCTTCACCGCGGCAGATGTGTATCTGGGCGCCCAGATCGGCTGGGGCCTGCAATTCGGCACCATCGACCGCCGCCCGGCCTTCGAAACCTACTGGGCCCGCCTGGCCGGCCGGCCGGCGTTGGCGCGGGCGGGGTGATCACGCCGCCGCTGCAGCCCGCCCCGCCACCCGCCCCAGCGTCACCGCGGTGAGCAGGCCGTTGCCCGACAGATAGCCGGCGGCTTTGGCGCCCGAGACGCCGCAGGCGGCGCCGCCGGCGGCGTAGAGGTTGGGCAGGGGGTGGCCTGCGGTGTCGAGGACGCGGGCCGAGGCGTCGACGACCAGGCCGCCCTGGGTGTGGAAGAGCGCGCCGGTGACCCTGACCGCGCAATAGGGGGCGGTGAGCGGGGCCGTTGTGGTGAAGTCGCGGCCGAAGGCGTCGGGGGTGGTGCCGGCGCGGGCGGATGCGACCGCGTCCATGGTGCGGATGAGCGCGTCGGCGGGAACGTTCATGCGGCGGGCGAGTGTTGGCAGGTCGTCTGCCGTGAGCACGGCGCCCATGGCCTCGGCGCGCTTGAAATCTTCGAACTGGCGGGTGATGGCGGCGATGCGGCCGTCGAACACCGTCCAGGCAAGGCCGTCCGGCTGGCGCAGCACCTCGGCCGCCTGTTCGGAATAGCCGGTGGCCTCGTTGGAGAAGCGCTCGCCCGCCAGGTTCACCTGGATGCCGCCTTCGGTGATCGTCGCCCAGCTGATCAGGATGCCGGCGGGGTGGGCGACCGAGCCATGGCCCTGATGGCCGGGCAGATGGCGGGTGGCGGCGCCCAGCGCCCGGCCCCAGAGCAGCGCATCGCCCTTGTTGCCGTCATGGCCGAAATAGAGCGCATCGGCAAGCGACGGGATGTGTTCGCGCACCAGCGCCCTGTTGCCGCCATAGCCGTTGCAGGCCAGGATCAACCGGCCGCAGCCGACCTCGTCGACCGACCCGTCGGGGCGGGTGAAGGCGAGGCCGGCGATACGGCCGTCGTCGTCGGCATAGAGGCGGGTGACGGTCGCCTGGCACAGAATGTCGATGCCGGCGGCCTCTGCCGCGCCGCGCAGCGCATCGATCAACTCCTCGCCCGACCGTGTCGGCAGGCCGTGCATGCGTCGGGCGCTGTGGCCCGGATAGCTGAAATCCGCCACCACCGAGAAGGGCAGGCCGTAGCGGTCGCCCAGCCATTCGACGGCGGGGCCGGCCTCCCGCGTCACCAGGGCCACAAGATCGGGGTCGGGTTCCCCCTTCGCCTTGGCCATGATGTCGGCGGCGAAGGCCTCTGCCGTGTCGGCGATGCCGGCGGCTTTCTGCCAGCGCGTGCCGGCGGCCGGGATCAGCCCGGCGGAGAGGGCGGTGGAGCCGCGCGGCACGACATCGCGTTCCAGCACCAGCACCTCGGCACCCGCCTCGCGCGCCGCCAGCGCCGCAACCAGACCGGCGGCACCGGCGCCCACCACCACCACGGGCACGGTGAATTCGAACACCCTGGCGCCGTCCCGGATCACCTCGCTCACCATCAGCCTCCCTGCGTCGCACCGACGGACCCTGCTGCCCGCAGGACCGCAACCTGTTCCATGTGACGGAGTGTAATCTGTATCAGATCTAATACAAGATTTGTCATACGTGGGTAAAGCGTCGTAGGCTTGACCGCAGACAGACAGGCCCGGGAGGACGGATGGACGGGAGTTTGGCCTTTACGCCGGTCAGGCTGGGCGCGCTTCGGCTGAAGAACCGGATCGTGCTGCCGCCGATGCAGCAGTATCAGGGCACGGCCGAAGGTTTCGCCACCGCCTATCACCTGCATCACTATGCCCGCCGCGCCCGGGGCGGGGTGGGGCTGGTGATCCTGGAATCGACCGCCATCGCCGCGGAAGGCCGGCTGATGGCCGACGATATCGGCATCTTCACCGAGGCGCATGTCCCGCCGCTGGCGGCGATCGCAGGCGCGGTCAAGGCCGAGGGCGTGCCGGTGATGGTGCAGCTGAGCCATGGCGGGCGGAAGTCGCGGCCGCAGGGCGGCGGCCGGCTGCTTGCGCCATCGGCCATCCGCTACACGGCCGATGACGGCATGCCGGAGGCGATGACCGCCGATGACATCGCCCGGGTGGTCGCAGCCTTCGCCACCGCGGCAGAGCGCGCCCTGGCGGCGGGGTTCGATGGCATCGAACTGCATGCCGCCCATGGCTATCTGCTGCACCAGTTCCTCTCCCCCCTGTCGAACCACCGCAACGACGGCTATGGCGGCGGCCCCGGGGGCCGCGTGCGGCTGCTGGCCGAGGTGCTGGCGGCCGTGCGCAGCGTGGCCGGGCCGGAGGTGCCGGTCACCATCCGGGTCTCGGCCGCGGATTACGACCCGGGCGGGCTGACGGCCGCAGAGGTGGCGGAGATGCTGGCCGGGCTGGTGGGGCAGGGGCTCGACGGTGTTCATGTCTCGTCCGGCGGGTTGACCCCGACACCGCCGCCGGAGACCGGCCCCGGCTATCAGCTGGGCTTCGCCCGCGAGATCCGTGAACGCACCGGTCTGCCGGTGATCGGCGTCGGCAACATCCGCGGCCGGGCGCAGGTGGAGGCGGCCCTCCAGGGCGGCCTGGCCGATCTGGTCGCGATCGGCCGGCCGCTGCTGGTCCATCCCGATCTGGCGCGGGTGTTGTGAGCCGCCTTGCCGAGCAGGCTTGACAAGCCGTGGCCGGCGGTTCGAATAATACAGGCAGCTGTATCACAGATGGGACAGGAGAGGGGGCCGCATGGCGGGGGTCGAGCCGTTGAAGGCACGCAGGCTCTACCTGCTGCTGCGTGACCGTATCATCAGCGGCGAGGACCGTCCGCAGAGCCGCCTGCCCAGCGAGCCGATGCTGGCCGAACAGCATGGCGTGTCACGGGTGACCGTGCGCCGGGCGCTCGACAAGCTGGCCGGCGAAGGGCTGATCGAGCGGCGGCCCGGATCGGGCACCTTCGTGGCGGGGCGGCGGACCGAGGCGCCGGTGACCGCCGATTTTTCCAACCTGCTGACGCATCTGGTCGAGATGGGCCGGCGGACCGAGGTCCGGCTGCTGTCCTTCGGCTATGTGACGCCGCCGCCGGCGGTAGCCGAGGCGCTGGGCCTGGCGGCGGGAGAGCGGGTGCAGCGCGCGGTGCGTCTGCGCCTGATCGACGGCACGCCGTTTTCGTATCTGATCACCCATGTGCCCGAGCGGATCGGCGTGTCCTATTCCGAGGCCGAGATGGCTTCCACGCCGCTGCTGGAACTGCTGGAACGTTCCGGCATCGTGGCCGACCGCGCCAGCCAGACCATCGGTGCCGCCCTGGCCGGGCCCGACCTCGCCGAGGCGCTGGGGCTGGAAATCGGTGCGGCGCTGCTGTCGATGACCCGCGTGGTGCAGGGCGTCGACGGCGAGGGCATCGAACATCTGCACGCCTTCTACCGGCCCGATCTCTATTCCTTCCGGATGGATCTGGTGCGCACCGGGCCGGGGGATGCCCGGTCGTGGACACCGGTCGGGCCGGCCCGCAAGGGCGCCATGCGAACCCGCCAGGCCGCGGCGCGCACGGAGACCGAACCCCATCAGCGGCGGAGCACGGTGCGGCGGGGGAGCACGCCGCGCAAGAAGACGCCGTAGGAAGACGACGCCGTACAGAATGCCCGGCGCTGCATCGCGCCGGATGTCCGTCGCCGTCGCGGCCCCGTATTCGCCTGTCGTCTGTACCGTCATCCCGGCGGAGGCCGGGATCCAGGTAGGTAGCTGCGGGAATGAACGAGGTTCACGTGTGAAGGCCGTCATGCCGGGCTACGCCATGCATGCCGGCATCCCGGCCATTGCCAGGATATTCGCCGCTCTTCGCGCGGAGATGAACCTGGATCCCGGCCTTCGCCGGGATGACGGTGGAGGCGGTGTATGCACGGCATGGTGAGGGCACGGCCCGACAATGACTGCGGGGCACGCTGAAGCGCGAGGATATGCCCACCGGGGCAGGGACAAGACCCCGGACCGGGACAAAGAACAATGACAGCGGCCGACGGTGGGACGACGGCCGGCAGAGGAGGCACGATCATGACCTTGTTCGACAAAACGATCAGCCGCCGCACCGCGCTGAAGGGCGGCATGGCCGCGGCGGCGGTGATGGCGGCACCGGCGGTGCTGCGCGCCGCCCAGCCGCCGGCGGTGAAGATCGGCGTGCTGCAGCCGGTGACCGGCGCGCTGGCGATGGATGGCGAATTCGGCCGCACCGGCGCGGAACTCGCCATTGCCGACATCAACGCCTCGGGCGGCATCAGGTCGCTGGGGGGTGCGAAGATCGAAATGGTCTTCGGCGATGCGCGATCGAACCCTGAAGTGGGCGTGCAGGAAGTGGAGCGGATGCAGAGCGAGGGCGTGGCCGCCGTCGTCGGCGGCTTCGCGAGCCCGATCTGTCTGGCCACCACCCAGGCGGCGGCACGCTACGATCTGCCCTATATCGTCGATGTCGGCGTGTCGGACCAGATCATCAGCCGCGGCCTGACCAATACCTTCCGCTTCGCGCCCGGTTTCGGCATCTGCACCCGCACCGCAATCGAAAATCTGGTGCGGATCAACAACGCCGCCGGCCGCCCGGCCAAGACCGTGGCGCTGGTGCATGAAGACGGGCTGTTCGGCTCGGGCCTGGCCAAGCTGATGCAGACCGAGCTGCCCAAATACGGCTTCGAGATCCTTGAGACCATCGCGGTGCCGACGCCGTCGCGCGATCTTTCCAATGTCGTGCTGCGGCTGCGCTCGCTGCGTCCGGATCTGGTGATCCCCAGCACCTATTACGGCGAAACCGTGCTTCTGGCGCGGACCATGCAGCAGCAGCGCGTGCGGCCCAAGGCCATCTATGCGGTGGTCAATGGTGCGGCGTCGAACATGCGCTTCGTGAAGGAATTCCCCGAAGCGGCCGAGAACATCATGGACGTGAACCACTGGCACGATCCGCGCAACCCGAAGAACGCCGCGCTGCAGAAGCGGGTGCTGGATGCCGGCAAGCAGTGGAACTACAACACGCCGCTCAACTATTCCTGCATGATGCTGCTGGCCGATGCGATCGAGCGCGCGGCGAGCGCCGATCGCACGAAGATCATCGAGGCGCTGGCATCCTCCACCTTCTCGGATCACCTGATGCCCTATGGTCCGACGAAGTTCGAGGGCGGGCAGAACCAGGGGGCGGCCCCGGTGTCGACCCAGGTGCAGAAATCCGAGATCCGGGTGGTCTATCCCGAGAGCTTCGCGGACGCCAAGCCGATCTTCCCTGTCGAGAGCTGATCCGGGCGACCGGGCGGCGCCGGGCCCGCGCCCGCGCCGCCCCGGTCCCCGTTTGCCGAAACGGATCGCACGATGTACTCCCTTCCCATCGTCGCGGAAGCCATGCTGAACGGGCTTCTGACCGGTGCGGTCTATGCGCTCATCGCGCTGGGTCTGACGCTGGTGTATGGTGTTTTGCACATCATCAATTTTGCGCATGGCGCCCTGCTGACCTGCGCGATGTTCGCCGTCTGGCTGGTCTATACCGCCTTCGGCCTGGATCCCTATCTTGCGATCCTGCCGCTGACGCTGGTGTTCTTCGCCATCGGCTACGGCGTGCAGCGCTTCATCATCGGGCCGGCCGCTCATGGCGACGACGGCAATATCCTGCTGGTGACGCTGGGCCTGTCGATCGTGATCGAAAACGTGCTGCTCGCGGTCTTCCAGTCGGATACCCGGTCGCTGTCCACCGATTATTCCTTCCAGGTGGTCGAACTCGGGCCGCTGCTGATCTCTCAGGCCCGGCTTTACGGCTTTGCCGGTGCTGTGGTGGTGAGCGCGCTGCTCTGGCTGCTGCTGGCGCGCACCGATACCGGCAAGGCGATCCGCGCGGTGGCGAAAGAGAAGCTGGGCGCGCGGCTGGTGGGCATCAATGTCGCCCATGTCTTCGCCGTCACCTTCGGCCTGGGCTGCGCCACGCTCGCCATCGCCGCCTGCCTGCTGATGCCGACCTTCTATGTCAACCCGCGTGTCGGCGGTGCCTTCGTGCTGGTCGCTTTCACCATCGTGGTGCTGGGCGGCATGGGCTCGATCACCGGTGCGCTGATCGGCGGCCTGTTCATCGGCGTGGTCGAAAGCCTGTGCGGGCTGTATCTGGGCGAAAGCCTGGGCCAGATCGGCATCTTCCTGATCTTCATCCTGGTGTTGCTGTTCCGGCCCACCGGTCTGTTCGGAGCACGGGCGTGATGCGACGCGGCTATCTTCCCATCGCCCTGATCCTGGTGGTGCTGGCGGCCCTGCCGCTGGTGGTGACCTCCAACGTCGTCCTCAACTTCGTCGTCTTCGTGCTGATCATCACCCTGGTGGCGCAGGGCTGGAACCTGCTGGGCGGTACCGGCGGGCAGTCATCCTTCGGTCATGCCGCCTTCTTCGGCACCGGCGCCTATGCCTCGGCCATCCTCCAGACCCGCTATGGCGTGAATGCCTGGGCGGCGATGGCGGCGGGTGTGGCAGCCGGCGCCGTGGTCGGCCGGGTGATCGGCTATCTGGCCTTCCGCGCCGGGTTGCGCGGCTCTTACTTCGCGCTGGTGACGCTGGCCTTCGCCGAGGTGCTGCGCATTCTGGCCAATGCCTCGGGCTTCACCAATGGTGCGGCCGGCCTGCTGCTGAAGCTGGATGTCGGCTTCTGGAACATGCAGTTCAGCAGCCGCGGCGCCTTTCTGTGGCTGGCGCTGGTCTTCGTGGCGGCCGGTCTGGTGATCTGCCAGATGATCGCCAATTCCCGCTTCGGCGCGCAGCTGGTGGCGGTGCGCGAGAACGAGGAAGCGGCGAGGGCGCTGGGCGTCGACGTGCTGGCGGTGAAGCTGCGGGCGATCACGGTCTCGGGCGCGCTGACCGCGGCCGCGGGCTGCCTTTATCTGCAGTATTTCCTCTATATCGACGCCAACATCGCCTACGGGCTGTGGATCTCGGTCGAGGCCCTGCTCGCCCCCATGGTCGGCGGCCGCGGGCTGGTGCTGGGGCCGATCATCGGTGCCTTCACCCTGCACGGGCTGGGTGAGGCGACCAAGATGTTCACCGGCCGGGTGCCGGGCATCGATCTGGCGGTTTATGGCGCGGTGCTGGTGCTGGTGGTCGCCTTTGCCCCGGGGGGCGTGCTGGGGCTGCTGCGCAGGCTGCGGCCGGGCGGCCGCGGCCCGGGCAATGGACGTGGCGGGGAGGGCGCGTGATGCTGGAGGTTCATGACATCACCATGCGCTTCGGCGGGCTGACCGCCGTGGGCGGCGCTTCGCTGAAGGTCGATCCCGGCCGGATCGTCGGGCTGATCGGACCGAACGGCGCCGGCAAGACCACGCTGTTCGCGATCATCGCCGGCTTCCTGACCCCCACCGCCGGCCGGGTGGTGCTGGACGGGCGCGACATCACCGGGCGTCCTGCGCACGAACGTGCGAAGCTTGGCATTGCCCGCACCTTCCAGATCGTCCAGCCCTTCGCCGGGCTGAATGTGCGCGAGAACATCGCCGTCGGCGCCTATCTGCGGCATCCGGCGGCCGCCGAGGCCCATGCCAGGGCCGAGGCCGTCGCCCGCCGGGTGGGTCTGGGCGAGGATCTGGACAAGCCGGCATCGAGCCTGACGGTCGCCGGGCGCAAGCGGCTGGAACTGGCCCGGGCATTGGCGACAGAGCCGCGGCTGCTGCTGCTGGACGAGGTGCTGGCCGGGCTGAACCCGTCGGAGATCCGCGACATCGTGCCGGTGATCCGCGCGATCCGCGATGGCGGCATCACGATCCTGATGATCGAGCATGTGATGCAGGCGGTGATGAATCTGTGCGACGAGGTCTATGTGCTGGCCCAGGGCGAGATGATCGCAGAGGGCACGCCGCGCGAGGTCTGCGTCGATCCGAAGGTGATCGAGGCCTATCTGGGCCGGGGCGCGGCCGAGCGGCTGAAGGCGGAAGGGGCGCGGCCATGACCGGGGTGCAATACGTGCTGGAGGTCGCCGGCCTGAAGGCCGGTTACGGCGGGGTCGAAGTGCTGCGCGGCATCGATCTGGCGGTGGGCGCCGGCGAGATCGTGGCGGTGCTGGGGTCGAACGGTGTCGGCAAGACCACGATCAACAAGGTGCTCTCGGGCGTGCTGCCGGCGCGCGCGGGCAGCATCACCTTCGAGGGCCGGCGGCTGGATGGCGTGGATGCGGCGGCGATCGTCGCGGCCGGGCTGATCCAGGTGCCCGAGGGCCGGAAGATCTTTCCGAACCTGGACATCCAGGAAAACCTGGAACTCGGCAGCTACCGCCGGGCGCGGAAGAACCGGGCGCGCAATCTGGAGCGGGTCTACGAGACCTTCCCGCGGCTGCGCGAACGCCGGAGCCAGGCGGCCGGCACGCTGTCGGGCGGCGAGCAGCAGATGCTCGCCATCGGCCGCGGCATGATGGCCGAGCCGCGGCTGCTGATCCTGGACGAGCCGTCGCTGGGCCTGTCGCCGCTGCTGGTCGAGGAAATGTTCACCCTGATCCGCCGGCTGAACGCCGACGGCATGCCGATCATGCTGGTGGAGCAGAATGTGGTGCAGTCGCTGGAGATCGCGAGCCGTGCCTACATCATCGAGAACGGGCTGGTGACCATGTCGGGGCCGGCGGCCGAGATTGCCGCCGATCCCGAACTGCGCCGCGCCTATCTCGGCCTCTGAGGAGCAGCCCCCCATGGCCATCGTCACCCCTGATGTCGTGCCGGCCTCGGTCCTGCTGGCCGAGCCGCGGCCGGCCTGGCTCAAGACTTTCGCCGAGGCGGCGACCGGCATCCGCTTCGGCGATTTCGACGCCGAACTCTCGGCCCAGGCGCGGCTGGTGGTGCTGGACTGCCTGGGCGCCATCGCCGCCGGCATGCAGGAGCCCGAGATGCGGGCGCTGACCGCCCGCCTGGCCCGCCGCGGCGGCACGGTCACGGCGCCGGCCGTGGGCGCGGGGCTTGCCCTGCGCGCCGATGATGCGGCACTCGCCAACGGCATCGCCGGCACCATGCTGGAGCTGGACGAGGGCAATTCCTTCGCCCGCGGCCATCCGGGCATTCATGTGCTGCCGGCCCTGCTGGCGGTGCGGCCGCTGGCCCGGGTGTCGGGCCCCGATTTCCTGCACGCCTTCGTTTTCGGCTACGAGGCCGGCGCCCGGATCGGCGCCGCGGCCCGGCTGCGCAACGCGCTGCACCCCCACGGCACCTGGGGCACGGTGGGGGCGGCCGTGGGTGCCGCCCTGCTGGACGGTGCCGGTGTCGAAGAGGTGATCGGGGCGATCAATGTCTCGTCCAGCCTGTCGGTGGGCTCCAGCCTCAGGACGATGCTGGAGGGGGCAACGGTGCGCAACGCCTATGCCGGCCTGTCGGCGCGCAACGGCCTGACCGCCTGGGATCTTGTCCGTGCCGGCTTCACCGGCGAGACCGACGGCGTGCGCAGCGTGTATGGCGGCGTGCTGGCCGAAGGCTTCCAGCCCGACGAGATGGTGGCGGAACTGGGCACGCGCTGGGAAATCCGCCGCAACTACTTCAAGCGCCATGCCGCCTGCCGCTTCACCCATGCCGCCCTGGATGTGGTGGCGCGGCTGATCGAGGCGCATGGCCCGATCCCGCCCGAGGCCGTCGCCGGGGTGGAGGTGGTGACCTATGTCTGGGCGGCGCAGCTGGACGGCGCCCGGCCCGACAACATGCTGGCGGCCAAGTTCTCGGTGCCGTTTGCGGTGGCAACCATGCTGGCCCATGGGGCGGCGAGCGTGCCGGCCTTCCGCGCGCCGGCGCTTGCCGATCCGCGGATCCTGGATCTGGCCGGGCGGGTGACGGTGGACGAGGACCCGGCGATGACCGCCATGCTGCCCGACAGGCGCCCGGCGCGGGTGACCATCCGCCTGACCGACGGCCGGGTGCTGACGGGTGAAACCTTCACCAATCGCGGCGATGCCGTCGACCCCTACGGGCCCGACGAGGTGGTCGCGAAATTCATGGACCTGGCCACGCCCGTCTGGGGCGCGGCCCATGCCACCCGCATCAGGGAGGCGGTCGACGGCCTGGACCGGGCCGCCGATCTTGCGGATCTGGATGCGCTGCTCAAAGAGCCGGCGCGCGAGGAACAGTGAAATGAGCCTGAAACAGAGACTGACGACCGCCGCCCCCGTGGTCGCCCCCGGCGTCTATGATGCGCTGACCGCATCGATCGCAACCGCCGCCGGGTTCGAGGCGCTGTACCTGTCGGGTGCGGCGATCGCCTATACCCGCCTCGGCCGGCCCGATATCGGGCTGGTGTCGATGAGCGAGGTGGCCGAGGTCGTCACCCTGGTGCGCGACCGCGTGCCGACGCCGCTGATCGTGGATGCCGATAACGGCTATGGCAATGCGCTGAACGTGCAGCGCACCGTGCGCCTGTTCGAACGCGCGGGCGCGACCGCCATCCAGCTGGAAGACCAGACCCTGCCCAAGCGCTGCGGCCATCTTCAGGACAAAACCCTGATCGGCGCCGCCGAGATGGCGGGCAAGGTGAAAGCCGCGGTCGATGCGCGGCAGAGCGACGAAACCCTGATCGTGGCCCGCACCGATGCGGTGGCGGTGGAAGGCTTCGAGCGCGCCATCGACCGCGCCCATCTCTATGCCGAAGCCGGCGCGGACGTGCTGTTCGTCGAGGCCCCGCGCTCGCGCGAACAGCTGGTGGCGGTGACCCGGTCGCTGGGCGGCCGGCTGCCCTTGCTGGTGAACATGGTCGAAGGCGGCGACACGCCGCTCGCCAGCGCCGACGATCTGGGCGCGCTGGGGTTCAGGATCGTGATCTTCCCGGGCGGTATCGTCCGCGCCCTGGCCCATACCGCCCAGGCCTATTACCGCTCGCTGAAGGCCAACGGCACCAACCAGCCGTTCAAGGACCGGATGTTCGACTTCAATGCCCTCAATGCCCTGATCGGCACGCCCGAGATGCTGGCGCTGGGGCGGAGCTATGAAGAACCGGATGAAGGGGCGGCGGCGTAACCCGCGCGTCGGTTCCTGCCGGAGAGAAACCAGGGAGACAGGCCCATGCCGGTCGTCGAGACCACCGTTATCGAAGGCTATGACGACGCCACCAAGGCCCGGCTGCTGAAGGGCATGACCCGGGTGGTGCGGTCGGTGATGGCCGCGCCGCCGGATGGGGTGGTGACCATCCTGCGCGAGGTGGCCGCCAGTTCCTATGCCCGCGGCGGGGTGTCGCGCGTGCCGGGGCCGCCGCTGCCGCCGGCCGCGGAGCTTGCCGAGGCGCTGGCCGCGGCACTCGGCCGGGGGGATGTGGCGGCAGCCGCGCCGCTGGTCGCCGACGGATTCGTGGCGGTGACGGCAGAGGGGGCGCGGCTGGATCTGGCGGCGGCGGCCGCGGCCGATGCCGAAGCCGGCCGGCGCTATGACGGTTTCGTCGAGGCGCTGACCGATGACGGCAGCCTGGTCTTCGGCCACGGCCATCTGGCGGATGGCCGGCGCTTCATCGATCGTTTTCGTCTGGCCGGGCCGGTGATCGCCGACCGCGAGAGCTGGTGAGCGCGGTGGGCGCCGGTGCCGATCCGGTCGTCGTTGTCGGGGCCGGTGCCGCCGGCCTGACCGCAGCCCTTGCCGCCCGCGATGCCGGGGCACCGGTGGTGGTGCTGGAACGCGATGCGGTGCCGGCCGGCAATACCGCGCGCACACTCGGCATGCTGCCCGGCGCCGGCACCCGCTTCCAGCGGGCGGCCGGCATCCAGGATGATGCAGAGCTGTTCCTGGCCGACATTCTGGCCAAGGCCAAGGGCCGGACCGATGTCGATCTGGCCCGGGCGATCACCCGGGCCTCGGGCCCCGCGGTGGACTGGCTGGCGGACCGCCATGGTGTCGCCTTCGAGTTGCTGGACGACATCCTCTATCCCGGCCATTCGCGCCATCGCTACCACGTGCCGCCCGGGCGCACCGGCACCGCCTTCATGGCCGATCTGCTGGCAGCGGCCGATCGGGCCGGCGTGCGGCTGATCACGCATGCCACGGTCGAGGCACCGGGCCTGGATGCGGCCGGCCGGGTGACCGGGGTGGTCTGGTGCGACGATGCCGGGCGGCGGCATCACACGGGCTGCCGGGCGCTGGTGCTGGCAAGCGGCGGCTATGGCGCGGATCCCGAGGCCGTCGCCCGATACATTCCCGAAATGGCGGGCGCCGTTCATGGCGGCCATCACGGCAGCCGTGGCGACGCCCTGCGCTGGGGCGAGATGCTGGGCGCCGCCATGGTCGATCTGGGCGGTTATCAGGGCCATTGCGTCGCCGACGGGCCCGATCTGCCGCTGACCTGGGCGCTGATCATCCGCGGCGGGTTTCAGGTTGCGGCCGACGGCCGGCGGTTTTCCAACGAGATGCGCGGTTATTCCGAACAGGCCCATGCCGTGGCGGGGCAGCCGGGCGGGGTGGCCTGGACGATCTACGACCGGCGCTGCGAGGAACCGGCGCTGACCTTCCGCGACTATCATCGCGTGCTGGAGAGCGGCGTGGTGGCCACGGGCGACACGGTGGACGACCTCGCCCGGGCCTGCGGCCTGCCGGTGGGCGCCCTGGCCGAAACGCTGGCCGAGGTGCAGGCAGCGACCGGGGGCCGCACCCCCGACCGTTTCGGCCGGGTTTTCGACGGCACACCGCCCTTGCAGCCGCCCTTCCGGGCGGTGCGGGTCAAGGGGGCGCTGTTCCACACCCAGGGCGGGCTGGCCATCAATGCCCGGGCGCAGGTGCTGGACCGGGCGGGCCGGCCGCTGCCCGGGCTTTACGCGGCGGGCGGTGCGGCGCGGGGCCTCTCCGGCCCTGCATCCTGGGGTTATTTGGGTGGCAATGGACTGCTGACTGCGGTTGTGCCAGGCCGTTTCGCCGGCACCGCGGCCGCCGCGGCATCTTGAAATGCAGGGAGCCGAAATCATGGCCAGGGTTCTGGTGATCGTGCCGTTTCCGATGGATGCGGACAATCTGGAGATGCGCCGCGCCCAGCTGCGCTCGGTGCGGCTGGGGCCGGGGATGGATTTCGATTTCCGCCCGGTCCGGATCGCGCCGGTCAATTATGTCAGCCAGCAGGATTCGGTCCTGTCGGATGTGGGCATTCTGGAGGCGGGCATCCGCGCCCAGGCCGAGGGCTATGACGCCGTCTGCATCGACACCGTCAGCGATGGCGGCATGGCGCCGCTGCGCTCGGTGCTCGACATTCCGGTGATCGGTGCCGGCCGCCATGCCATGCTGACCGCGCTGATGCTGGGCGACCGGTTCTCCATCCTCGCCATGTGGGATCGCTGGCGGCACCTCTATACCAAGACGCTGGCGGAGCTGGGGCTGGGGGCGAAATGCGCCTCGCTGCGCTCGGCCGATCTTCAGCCCGACAATCAGAGCCTGATGGCGGGCAAGGAAGAGGCGTTCTTTCCGGCGCTTCATGCCGCGGCGCTGCGCTGCGTGGAAGAGGACGGCGCCGATGTCATCGTGCTGGGCTCCACCACCATGCATCAGGCCCATGCCTATCTGGCCGAACGCCTGCCGGTGCCGGTGATCAACCCCGGCCCGCTGACCTACCGGCTGGCCGAGATCGCCATCCGCCAGAAGCTTACCCACAGCCGGGCGAGCTACCCCCACCCTGCCGCCCCGGCCGAGGCGGCGCTGGCCGCGATGGGTGCGGCGGCGACGCGGCTTTGACAGGGAGAGACCGGATGTCCCGGATTCTGATGATCTTCACCGCCCACCATCCCGCGCCCGAGAGTGCCGAGGCGGAGGTGGTGGCGCTGACGGCACCCGGTCTGCCGGCCTGGCTGATCAGCGCCCATGACTGGACGCTCGCCGATCTGGCGGTGCTGGCGACCGGCCAGGATGCCGCTCGGCAGGGCTATGCCGCGGTCTGTGTCGCCGATCCCGGCGATTACGGGGCGAATGCGCTCCGCTCGGTGCTGGATGTGCCGGTGGTGGGGGCCGGGCGGAGTGCGCTGCTTTATGCCCTGACGCTGGGGGCCTGCTTCGGCGTGCTTGCCCCCACCGGCGGCTATGCCCGGGCGAAAAAGCTGGTGCAGGAATACGGGCTGGCCGCGCAATGCACGGGCGTGCGGCAGATCGGGGAGGAGGGCGACCGCGAGGCGGCAGTTCTGGCCGCGGCGCGGGCCGCCATCACCGAGGATGGTGCCGAGGTGCTGGTGCTGTGGCAGCCGCTGGCGGCGGCCGAGACCGCGCGGCTGGCGGCGGCGCTGCCGGTGCCGCTGATCGAGCCCGCCAGCCTGTCGCTGCGGCTGGCCGAGGCCTTTCTGGGGCTGGGCCTGGCCCAGAGCCGGCGGACCTGGCCGATGCCGCAGGTCGCCAAACCCGATCTGATCGCGGCCCTGGTGGCCGCAGGGGCGGGCGCATGACCCCGGCGGCACCGGTTCTGACCGACCCTTCTGAAACCGCCCATGCGCTGGCCCGGCTGGCGCTGTCGGTGCGGCTGGACGATCTGCCCGACGAGGTGGTGGCCCAGGCGAAGCGGATCCTGCGCGACACGGTGGGGGTGATGCTGGGCGGGGCGGCCCTGCCCGAGATCCGCAATCTGGCCGCCATCGCCCCCGGGCTTGCCGCGGGCGGCGCCTCGCTGTTCGGCACCGGCACCCGGGCGGCGGCGCATATGGCGGCGCTGGTCAATGGCACCGGCGGGGTGTCGCTGGAACTGGACGAGGGCAACCAGTTCGCCGTCAACCATCCGGGCGTGCACATCATTCCGGCGCTCTGGGCGCTGGCCGAGGAAGAGGGGGCATCCGGGGCCGCCCTGCTCGAAGCCCTGGTGGCCGGCTACGAGATCGCGGTGCGGGTGGGGGCGGCCACGAGGCTGCGCGGGCCGGTGCATCCCTTCGGAACCCATACCATCATCGGCACCGCCGTGGGGGCGGCACGGCTGCTGGGCTTTGATGCGGCACTCACCGCGCGCAGCATCGAACTGGCCGCGGGGCTGCCGATCGCCTCGTCGCAGATGGCGGCCAATTCCGGCGCCTCGGTGCGCAACCTCTTCACCGGCTTCACCAATCACAACGGGCTGCTGGCGGCGAAGCTTGCCCGCGCCGGTTTCTGCGGCGAGCCGGGGGCGCTGGAAACCGTGTTCGGCCGGATCCTGGGCGAGCGGTTCGAGATGGCGGTAGAAGAGCGGATCGACGATTTCTACCTCACCCGCAACTATTTCAAGATCTATGCCTGCAGCCGCTGGAACCACGCCCCGATCGAGGCGGCGCGCGATCTGCGCACGGCCCATGGGCTGACGCCTGCGATGATCGACCGGGTGATCGTCCACACCTATGACCCGGCCACCCGGCTGGGCGGCGGCCGGGTGGCCAATGCCTATGCGGCGAAGCATTCGATCCCGTTCAACGTGGCAGCACAGCTGATGCACGGCAGCAATGATGTCGGGGTCTACAACGAGGCCGTGGTCCATGATCCGGCCCTGGTCGATCTGGTGGCGCGGGTGACGGTGCGCGAGGATCCGGCGCTGACGGCGCTGCTGCCGGGGGTGCGGGCGGCCCGGGTGGAGATCGGCCTGCGCGACGGCCGGGTGGTCTCGGCACAATCCGACACCCCGATCGGCGGCTTCGACAACCCGCTGCCCGAGGCCGATCTGCGGGCCAAGTTCCGCCGGCTGGCGGGGTTCACGCTCGGCGAGGCCGCGATCGACGCCCTGGAAGCCGATCTTGCCCGGATCGAGAGGCTGGAGCGGATCGGGCCGGTCTGACCACATATCCCGGAAGATCCCGGAACCCGGGGCCGTCTGCGCGGTTTCTCTCTGGTGAGCCGTAACCGAGGAGACAGCCTGCATGGCGACCGATCCGCGCACCGACACGCCCCCGACCCCGTCGGCCGAGACCGCCCGTATGACGCCCCCCGCCTCGCCCCGCCGCAGGCGCGGGCTGATCTGGATCGGGCTGCTGGTGGTGGCGGTGGCCGTGGTGCTGGCCCTTGCGGTCTATTGATCGGCCGCCATCCGGGCAAGGAGAGCTGTCATGACCGGCAACGGACCGGGCGACCCGGACAAGACAGGCCCCAGCTATACCGGCGATGAGACCAGCCAGGGAGAGATCATCCTGCGGACCAGGCGCCGCCGGCAGATCTTCATCGGCGGGTTGATCCTGATGGGGGTGCTGGCCGTGGTGTTCAGCCTGATGTGATCACGCCGCAACCCCCCCAACCACCGCCGCCATCGGTGCGTGGCTTGACATTCTCTCCGCCGGGCTGAATGTTGGCCCTGCCTGCGTGTTCACACGGGCAGGCAGCGTGAATGTGAGCCCGGATCAAAATGACGTCGTCCTGTCATCCCAGGCGCCTGCGTCCGGGGCAGCAAGCTTTCGGCGCTCAGACGCCGGCAGACAGGATATGATGATGGAACACCCTATCCCGCTGAAATCGATCCCTGAGAACAGCCTGTTCGGCGAGGGCGATGTCTTCGTGCTGTTCGGGGAGATGTTCGGGCGCGGCTATGCCACGGGCCTGGTCGAGGCCGCGAAGGCGGCCGGCATGACCATCATCGGCATGACCATGGGCCGGCGCGACAATGGCGGCCCGCTCCGGCCGCTGACCGACGAGGAACTGGCCGCGGCCGAGGCCGGGCTGGGCGGGCGCATCATCAACGTGCCCCTGATGGCCGGTTTCGACATGGACGCCGCCCCGGGGGAGCCCACGCCCACCGACATGCTGGGCGAGATGACCCTGGAAAACTGGCAGGACTTCAAGCTGGACCAGGACCGGATCGCGCGGGCCCGCGAGGCGGGCATCACCCGCTTCCGCGAGGCCACGGCCCGGGTGATGGCCGAACTGGACGGGATGATCCCGGCCGGCTGCAACCTGTTCTTCGCCCATACCATGGCCGGCGGCATTCCGCGGGCCAAGGCCTTCATGGCGATCGCCAACCGGGTCTATAAGGGCCGCGGCGCGCGCTATATGCCGTCGCAGGCGCTGATCGACAGCGATCTGGGCAAGCTGATCCTGCAGAATTTCGACGAGGTCACCGCCAACAGCTTCGGCCATCTGCTGGAACTGAGCGGGCCCTTGCGCGCCCGCATCGAAGCAGAGGGCGGCCAGGTGCGCTACACCGCCTATGGCTATCATGGCACGCGGGTGCTGATCGACGGCGCCTATCGCTGGCAGACCTATACCAACTACACCCAGGGCTACGCCAAGATGCGGCTGGAGCGACTGGCCCGGGCGGCCTGGGATCAGGGCGTGAAGGCGGTGGTGTACAATTGCCCCGAGATCCGCACCAATTCCTCGGATGTTTTCGCCGGCATCGAGCTGTCGCTGCTGCCGCTGCTGACGGCGCTGCGCCACGAGGGCGGCGGCGCCTGGGTCGACGACCTGTGGCAGTATTGCGAGACCCTGCTGCAGGACGGGGTGAGCGTCGATACCGTGATGCAGATGGTGCACGACTACCAGCACCACCCGGCCATGCAGCCCTATTACGATTTCACCGCCTGGCCCAAGGCGAACAGCGCCGAGCAGGTGGAACAGACCGTCGGTACCTCGCAGGAGATCGTGAACCTGCACAAGGACCGCAAGGCCCTGGTCAGCGACGTGCTGAGCCAGCATGTGGTGGCCGCCACCGGCCGGCTGATCTTCGGCGCCACCAGCGCCCCCGAAGCGCCGGTGCTGTGGCTGGACCACGACATCGTGGCGCGACAGCTGATCGCGATGCACAGGGCCTGAAGACCGGCAGCTGAAACGCGAAAGGCCCGGCCGGGTGGCGCCACCCGGCCGGGCCTTTCTTTTTTGTCCGCGGCCCGTCAGCCCGGCACCACCGGCGCCGTGGGGAAGCGCGGCGGGCAGGTGAGTTCATAGGCGCGGGCGGCGCGCAGCACCAGCTCGTCGCGGAAGCGGGGCCCCACGATATGCAGGCCGACCGGCAGCCCGTCGTCGCCGAAGCCGCACTGGACCGAGGCGGCCGGCTGCTGGGTGAGGTTGAAGGGGTAGGTGAAGGGCGTCCACTGCATCCAGTGCTCCAGCCCCGAACCCGGCGGCACGTCGTGGCCGGCCTCGAAGGCGGTGATCGGCAGGCTGGGGGTGACCAGCAGGTCGTAACTGCGGTGGAAGGCGGCCATGCGCTCGCCCAGCGCCACCCGGGCGTCGACCGCGCGCATATAGTCGACGATGTCGATGCCGGCACCCAGTTCCGCCACCCGGCGCAGCCCCGGATCGATCAGCTCGCGCTGGTCGGCCGGGGTATTGGCCAGGATCTTGGCGGCGCCGGCGAACCAGTGGGCGTTGAAGATGTCGATCGGATCCTCGAAACCGGGATCGACCTCGTCCACGATCGCGCCGAGTGCTGCCAGGACGTCGACCGCCCTGCGGACCTCGCGCGCCACATCTTCGCGGACATTCACGTAACCCAGCGTCGGGCTGAAGGCGATGCGCAGGCCGCGCACGCCCTGATCCAGCCCCAGCCGCCAGTCGCGGGAGATCGGCGCGCCCATATACCAGTCGCGATCATCCGCCTGGCCGACCACCGTCATCATCAGCGCGACATCGGCGATGGTGCGGGCCATCGGCCCCAGATGCGAGGTGGTGCCCATGGCGCTGGCCGGCCATTGGGGGATGATGCCGAAGGTCGGCTTGATGCCGGCGGTGCCGGTGAAGCCGCAGGGAATGCGGATCGAGCCGCCGGCATCCGAGCCCTGATGCAGCACGCCCATATTGAGCGCCGCCGCGGCGCCGGCACCACCGCTGGAACCACCGGCCGTGGTATTTACATTCCAGGGGTTGCGGGTGATGCCGGTGAGCGCGCTGTCGGTGACCCCCTTCCAGCCGAATTCCGGCGTGGTGGTCTTGCCGAGCAGCACGGCACCCGCCCCCCGCATGAAGGCGGTGAAGGGGGCATCCACCTCCCAGGGGCCGTCGGCGGCGATGGTGCTGGATCCCTTGCGGGTGGGCCAGCCGCGGGTGAAGGTCAGATCCTTGATCGAGGACGGCACGCCGTCGACCGGCCCGATCGGCCGGCCGGCCATCCAGCGTGCTTCCGACGCCTTCGCATCGGCGCGGGCGCTGTCTTCATCGACCAGGACATAGGCGTTGACCGCGCCGTCGAAACGGCGGATGCGATCCAGCGCCGCCTCGGTCGCCTCGACCGGCGAGGCCGCCTTCCTGGCATAGAGGCCGAGCAGTTCGCCCGCGCCGAGTTCGCCCAGATCTGTTGAGGAGAGGGGGGTGGACGAAAGGGGGGTGTCGGGCATGGCGTCTGTCCTTACGAGATTGTTTCCTGTCGGCACCTTGTGGAGTGCCGGGGGATGCATGCGTATCTGTGATGCCCCGCCGCCCATGTCCGGCGCAGGACCCGCCCCTTCCGCACAACATTCATACCGTCATCCCGGCGGAGGCCGGGATGACGGTGGTGATGGTGTGTGTGTATCCGGAACGATGGCGCCTGACATTTCCGGGCGAGGGCCGTCGGGGCAGCGTCAGGCGTCGAGCGCCAGATAGCGGTCGCGGACGCTGCGGTCGGTGCGGAACTCGGCATTGCTGCCGGCATAGACGATGCGGCCCTGTTCCAGGACGTAGTGCCGGTCGGCCAGCTTCTCGCAGACCGCAAGGTTCTGTTCGACCAGCAGCACCGGCACGCCGCTTTCGCGGATCCGGCCCAGGATGCGGACGATTTCGTCCACGATCACCGGTGCCAGCCCCTCGGTCGGCTCGTCCAGCAGCAGGATGCGGGGGGCGTTGACCAGCGCGCGGGCGATGGCCAGCATCTGCTGTTCGCCGCCCGAGAGCGCCTTGCCGCCATTGCGCCGCCGTTCCTTCAGCCGCGGGAACATGGCGTAGACGTCGTCGAGCGACCAGCGGCTGCCCTTGCGCACCGAGATCTTCAGATTCTCTTCGACCGAGAGCATGCCGAAGATGCCGCGATGTTCCTGCACCAGCGCGACGCCGCGGCGGGCGATGTCGTGCGAGGGGCGGCCGGCGATGGCGGTGCCGTCGAAGCTGATCGTGCCTTTCGTCTCCACCATGCCGGCGATGGATTTGAGCGTGGTGGTCTTGCCGGCACCGTTGCGGCCGAGCAGGGTGACCAGTTCGCCCGGCCGCACCTCCAGCGACACGCCTTCCAGAACATGGCTTTTGCCGTAATAGGCGTGGACCTGGTCCAGCGTCAGCATGCCCCCGCCTCCCCCAGATAAGCGGCGCGCACCCGGGCATCGTTGCGCACGGTTCCGGGGTCGCCCTCGACCAGCACCTTGCCCTGATGCATCACGGTGATCGTGTCGCTGATCGACATCACGATGCCCATATTGTGCTCGATCAGCATAACCGTGTAGTCGCGGCCAAGCTCGCCGATCAGTTTCGTCATCACCGGAATGTCGTCGATGCCCATGCCCGAGGTCGGCTCGTCGAGCAGCAGCAGTTTCGGCCGCGCGGCCATGGCCATGCCCACCTCCAGCACCCGCTGCTGGCCGTGGGAGAGTTCGCCCGCGGCAATATGGGCGCGGGCGCCCAGCTGCAGCCGGTCGATGATCTCGTCCGCGACCCTCAGATGATCGGGCCGGGCGCCGACCGGGCGCCAGAAGGCGAGCGCCTTCGCCCCGTCGCGGCCCTGGGCGGCGAGGCGCAGATTCTCGCGCACGCTCAGGGTCTGGAACAGGCTGGTGATCTGGAAGGAACGCGACATGCCGAGCCCGACCCGATCCTGCGACGGTTTGCGGGTGACATCGATGCCGTCGAACAGGATCCGGCCGGCGGTGGGCCGCCGTTCCCCCGTCAGGCAGTGGAAGGTGGTGGTCTTGCCGGCGCCGTTGGGGCCGATGATGGTGTGGATGGTGCCGCGGCGGATCTTCAGATCGACCCCGTCCACCGCCTTGAAGGCCCCGTAGGCGAGTTCCAGCCCCGAGGTCTCCAGGATCACGTCGCCGGTCTGCCGGTCGTTGCTCATGGATCCGGTGTTCATGCCTCTGGCCCTCCGCGCCGCTCGCGCAGTTTTGCAACCACACCCTCGATGCCGCCCCACAGACCGCCGCGCATGAAGATCACCACGCCGATGAGCGCGATGCCGAGCAGCATCAGCCAGCGCGGCCAGATGGCCGACAGCCAGTCGCCCAGCAGCACGATCGCGGTCGAGCCCAGAAGCGAGCCGAGCAGAGAGCCGGTGCCGCCGATGATGGTCATGATCAGGATGTTCTCGGACATCGGCAGTTCGATGTTCGACAGCGGCGCGAAGTGCAGGAGCATGGCGTAGAGCGCGCCGGCGATGCCGGTGATCGCGCCCGAGAGCGTGAAGGCCAGGATCTTGAACTGACGGGTGTCGTAGCCGACCGCGGCCGCCCGGTCGGGGTTTTCGCGGATGGCGACCAGCGTGCTGCCGAAGGGCGAGCCGATGATCCGGCGGGCGGCCACGAACAGCAGCAGGAACAGGGTGGCGACGAAGATGTAGTACGAGACCGCCGGCTCCAGATCGGCGATCACCAGACCACCCAGCGCCAGCGGCGGCCGGGGCACATCCAGCAGGCCGTTATCGCCGCCGGTCCAGTCGGATGCGGTATAGGCGATGAAATAGGCGAGCTGGGTGAAGGCGAGCGTCAGCATCACGAAATAGATGCCGGTCCGCCGGATCGCGAGCGCACCGACCAGGGCGGCGGCGGCGGCACCGGCGAGGGCGGCCACCACCAGCGCGATGATCAGCCCGGCCCCCAGATGGATCATCACCAGCGACGACAGATAGGCGCCGATGCCGAAGAAGATCGCCTGGCCGAAGGAAAGCAGGCCGGTATAGCCGAGCAGCAGATTGCAGGCGAGTGCCGCCATGGCGAAGATCACGATCTCGGTCGCAAGCGTCGCCGAGGGCAGGATCAGCGGCAGGGCGACGAGGGCTGCAAGGGCCGCCAGGGTGATGCCGCCGAAGAGAGAGGAGGAGGGGGTGGCGGAGGAGGGGGAGCTGTTGGTCTGCATGGCTCACGCCCTTCCGAACAGGCCATAGGGACGCAGCAGGATGACCGCGGCCATGGCGCCGTAAATCATCAGGCTGGCACCCTGGGGCCAGATGCTGGTCATCAGGCTTTGCACCAGCCCCACCAGCAGCCCGCCGATCAACGCACCGCCGAACGACCCCATGCCGCCGATCACCACGGTGACGAAGGCGATGCCCAGCACCTCGGTGCCGACGAAGGGATGGGCGCCGCGCAAGGGCGCCGACAGCACGCCGGCCAGCCCCGCCAGCGCCACACCCAGCGCGAAAGTGGCCGAGAACAGCCGGTAGATATTGGTGCCGAGCAGGGCCACCTGTTCCGGATTTTCGCTGCCCGCGCGCACCTTGGCGCCGAAGGTCGTGCGCTCCAGCAGCAGCCAGAGGGCGAAGCCGACCAGGGCCGCGAAGCCGATCATGAACAGCCGGTATTCCGGATAGGCGAAATTGCCGAAGCGGATCACGCCCTTCAGCATCTCGGGCGGCGGCACCGACTTGCCGACCGGACCCCAGATCATGATCGCGCTTTCCTGGATGATCAGCGCGATGCCCAGCGTGATCAGGATCTGGAAAGTGTGCGGCAGGTGATAGACCCGGCGCACCAGCACCCGTTCGGTGACCCAGGCGAGAGCGCCCGCGATCAGCGGCCCGGCCACCAGCGCCGCCCAGAAATTGCCGGTGGCGGCCACGACCGTGAAGCAGAGATAGGAGCCGACCAGGAAGAAGGCGCCATGGGCGAAGTTCACGAAATTGAGCAGGCCGAAGATGATCGTGAGCCCCACGGAGGTGAGGAAATAGATCATCCCCAACCCCAGACCGTTCAGGATCTGGAAGAGGTAGACGTTGAGCATGGGTGACCGGTCTCCGACAGCTGGTGCCGTTCGGTTGGGTGTCGAGGGGGAGGGGACCCTTGAGATGCGCACGCACGGTCTGTGTCCGGATGTCGATATGTCCGGCGCACCACTCGCCAGTCTCAGTACAACATCTATGCCGTCATCCCGGCGAAGGCCGGGATCCAGGTTTGTCTCCGCGCCAGGAGCGTCGATCGATCCGCACGGATCGGGGTAGCCTGGCGGCCGACATACCCGTTCTCGCAAATGCCCGTCGTCCATTTCTGTGGAAGCCTGCCTGGATCCCGGCCTTCGCCGGGATGACGGCGGCTATTTTGAACAACCACGTGAAATGATGGTGCCGGGCATGTGCAGACGGCGGGATCGTCGACCTGGGCGCCCGGGGGGCGAAGGCCGGGATGACGATATTCGTGTTGTACGGACGCCGGGAAAACCGGCGCCCGACATGTGCAGTCAGAGTGGTCCGACGACGTGTGTATCGGCAGGGGCGGCCTGCCGGTCAGGCCATCTTGCAGGCGATCTTATCCCCCTCGGGGAAGGATTTGCCCGACGAAATCAGCTCGGCCAGATCGTCTTCGTCGGTCCTGGCGGCGGCGGCCTTGCCCTTCAGCAGGTAATAATCCTTGATCACCTGATGGTCGGCGGCGCGCACGGTTTCAGAGCCGGTGGGGCCGTCGAAACTCATGCCCGAAAGGGCAGCGCGGACCGCGGCGCCGTCGGTGGAGCCGGCCTTGGCGATGGCGTCCAGGATCACCTTCGTGCCGATATAGTCCGCCGCCAGCGGATAGTTGGCGGTGATGCCATAGGCCTCGCGCACCCGGGCGACCAGCTTCTTGTTCATCGGGCTGTCGACCTGGTGCCAGTACTGGGCGCCCAGATACACGCCCTCGATCACGTCCGGGCCCAGCTCCTGGAACTGGTCGAGACCGGCCGACCAGGCGAGCAGGATGGTCATCTGGCTCTTCAGGCCGAAATTCACCGCCTGGCGCAGGGCATTGGACGACTGGCCGCCGAAATTCAGGATCAGCAGCACATCGGGCGCCGCCCCCATGGCATTGGTCAGATAGCCCGAGAATTCCTGTTCCTGCAGCGAATGATAGCTGTTGCCGACATGCTCGATGCCCTTCTCTTCGAAGATGCGCTTCGCATTGGCCAGCAGCGCCTCGCCGAAGACGTATTGGGGCGTGATGGTGTACCAGCGCTTCGCGTTCGGCATGCGCTCGATCAGCGGCCGGACGGTCTGCTCGATGGCGCCGAAGGTGGGGACCGACCAGCGGAAGGTGCCGGCATTGCAGTCGGTGCCGGTCAGCTCGTCGGCGCCGGCCGGCGTCATGAACACGCCGCCCGCCTTGTCGACCTCTTTGCCGACCGCGAGCGCCGAAGACGACAGCGTGCAGCCGTTGAAGAAGCGGGCGCCCTCCTGCTGGATGGCCTCCTGCACCTTGCGCACCGCCTTGCCGGCATTGCCTTCGGTATCGATCGCCTTGTAGGCGACGGGCGCGCCCAGCAGGTTGCCGTAATCCTGGATGGCGAGCTTCGAGCCCATGTCGGCGAATTTGCCATAGCTGGCAAAGGCGCCCGACAGCGACTTGACGCCGTGGATGGTGACCGCTTCGGCGGCGAGTGCGCGCCTGCGGATGATGGCGGGGGCGGCGAGCAGCGCGCCGGCGGCAAGGCCGCCCTTCAGCAGCGTGCGGCGGGTGGTGGTGATCATCGTCATCGAGCCTCCATGTCACGTCCCGGGGCGTGTGGTCCGCCCCTCGGACCCTTTTTGATCGGAATACGTGGATTCCTCGGGTCATCCTCCGGTGCCGCCCGGTTCTGGTTCTGACATGACGCCGCGCGCTTCTCCCTGCGCGGGCTGCCGGTGCGGCAGGTGGTCGTCGTTTGAAAACCCGGCCGGGGCTCAGCCCGATCCGGGTTCCAGCAGGAAGCGGCGCGCGACCTCGGCTTCCAGCGCATCGAGGTGGTCTTCGGCGTCGCACATATGGTCCAGCATCAGCCGGCGGACCTCTGCCGCATCCTCGCGGCGGAAGGCCTCGATCAGCCGGCGGTGATAGTCGACATTGTTCAGGCCGAACTGCCGGCGTTCGGGCAGATAGACCTTTTTCAGCACGACCACGTCGCGCAGCAGCTCGTTCAGGAACCGGCCCAGAAAGCCGAAGATCGGGTTCGGGCAGACATCGGCGAGCACGTTGTGGAAATCGATCTCGGCGATGCGCTGAACGCGCTGTTCCTCTTCGGTCACCGGCTCATGGGCACAGAGGGCGATATTGGCTTCCAGCGCCTCGAAATCGGCGGGGCTGAGCCGGCCCACCGCCAGCACCGCCACCTCGGGCTCGATCAGCTTGCGCAGGGCGTAGATCTGGTGGCCGTCGGGATGGCGGAACTGCAGGAAGTTGCGCAGGGCCCGCGATGCGTGCTCGTGGGTCGGCCGGGCCAGCCAGGCGCCGCCGCCGGGCCCCGTGCGGCTGACCACCAGCCCCTCCACCTCCAGCCCTTTCAGCGCCTCGCGCACCGTGCCCTTGGAACAGCCATGCAGCCGGATCAGCTCCGCCTCGCCGGGCAGCCTGTCGCCCGGCTTCAGCTGCTCGGTGACGATCCGGCGCTTCACATCCTCGACGATCAGCTCCGACAGCTTCGGGCGCCGCCGTGTGGGGGCGCTGCGCCTGCCGCCTGCCGATCGCCCTTCAGCCATGAGCCCGTCTCCGCATCGATCCTATTTATTATGATAATTAGGCGCCTGTCGGGGCGAGGCTGTCAAGCGGGTCGCGCGGCGCGAGCCGTCGCATGGGCGCTCCATCCGAACGAGGGCCGTCACAGGCGAATCAGCGTGCAGAGGCGGTTTCAATGCGCAGGCCAATGAGGTATCGAGAGAGTCAGGGAAAGTGTGCGGTGGTGGGGCGATGTGTCCCCGGAACCGGAGTGCGATCATGCGGACGGACAACATGCCTGCGGCGACAGAGACGGTCACCACCGTCAAACCCCGCATCTGGAGCCGACCGGTGCTGGAGGTGCTGTCGGCGGATAAGACCGCGTTCGGCAGCTCGGGTCTGGTCGACGGCTACGGCCGTGTTTCCTGAGCCGGTCGAGGGGCTTCAGCCTGCGCCTGAACCAGCCGATCCTGACCGCTCCACCTGAAGGAGCGCAGCCGCAGGGAAATGAACGTGAGCCTGTGGTTGCTGATCTTTGCCTGATGCGGTATCACCGAAGATCATCGGTCGGCGGGTGTCGTCGATGAAGTGCCATTATGCTGGAGCGAGATGATGCAGACGACCGCCATGCCCGTGACGACCGCCCCTGTTGATCGTGGTGCCTGGAGCCGGCCCGAGCTTGAGGTGCTGTCGGTGGACGAGACCGCGCTCGGTGCCGGCGCCGTGGATGACGGCTCCGGCCAGTCCTGACCTTCGGCTCTGATCGATCGGGAGAGATGCCGGGCTGATTGGGAGATCGCCTGCATGGGCAGCCTGATCGACTTGCTGCGGCCACTCAGGGAACTGCTTGGTCGCCTTTTCTGTATGCCATGTTCTGAGCGGCATCACCGGCCTGTCCTGAACTGCCCGCCTCTGACTTGAACGCCACCGTCTGACCGGGGTGCGTTGCGTGATGCCTTCGACCCGCTGGCGGATGAAACGCGGGCCGAGGGCATCCGGGTGGTCGTGGCCCGGCTCCCCGATACCAATGACTTCCGCACCTATGACTTCCTCCGTTCGCTGCTGAGAATGCGGCGGAGCACCGGGTGATGCCCGGCGATATCACCTCAACACCCGGGCCTTTGGCCGGATCGCAGACCGGCTGGCGCCGCTGCTCGCCGCACCGGCCTCGTGAGCCCCGTCGGGCCCCGGTGCAGGGCGGGACGGCAGCGACCGATCCTGAGCGTTCCACTCAAACGGGTGGAGCCACAGGTGAATAAACGCTAACCACTGGTTGTCGGCGGACGGTCGATACGATATACCTCCGGGGGAGACGGCATGTTGTCGTCCGAGAGCTGTGATCAGTACCGGAGTTCACGACGATGCAGATCGACAACATGCCCACGACCGCTGAGAAGGTTGCCGCTGCCGATCGCCATGCCTGGCACCGGCCGGTGCTTGAGGTGATGTCGGCGGAAGATACGGCGACCAACACCAATGTGACCAATGACGGAGCCGGCCAGTCCTGAACGATTGTCACGGCGGGACAGAGGGCATTCTGCCTGAACGCGGCAGTGCCGCAGCTTGGTGACGGGGGCGGAGCGGGCACCGATGAACACAGTGGTTGAACTGCTGCGCTTCCTGTTCTCAGGCCGGTCGCGATTGGTCCTTATTCCATTCGTGGTGGTGCTGCTGCTTTTCGCGGTTGTTTTCGTGGCGGCGCAGGGGACCGCCTGGGCCCCCTTCGTTTACGCCGTTTTCTGAGCCGGTGACGATGCGTCGCGTGATGCGTGCCCTGGTGCTGGTGCTGGTTGGCATCGGTTTCGGCTGTCTGGCCGGCGAAGGGCTGGTGCGGCTGGGCACTGCGAATCAGAAGAACTACGTCATAGAGATGTGGCGCTATGCGAAGCTGCTGAAGCGCCCGAGCGACGACCCGGCGGTCGGCCATGAACATGTGCCGGGCGCGTCTGCACGCCTGCAGGGTGTCGGGATCTCGATCAATTCGCTGGGACTGCGCGGGCCGGAGCCTGAACCCGGCCGGCCGGCGGTGGTGCTGGCGGGTGACAGCACGACGCTGGGCTGGGGTGTTGAGCAGGACGATACGCTGGCAGCCCAACTCGCCCGCCGTCTGGGTGACGACGTTCAGGTAGTGAATGCTGGCGTCGGCAATATGACCGTGCCGCAGATCGTGGCCCACTGGCTGGAGATCCGCCGGCGGATCGGCGACACCTTCCCCATCCGCACGGTGGTGCTGCTGCCGTCCTCCCGCACCGGTTTACCGCAGCCGGCGGGCGATGCCGGCTGGTTGGTGCGTCACAGCGAGCTGGCGGCGCTGGTCGCGACCTTCTGGGCCCAGGCGACCAGCGGCGCCGCCGGCCGCGACGAGATGATCGGCGCCTATCGCGCCGCCTGGACAGGTCCCGAAGGGCAGGCGCGCATAGCCGGTGCCTTCGACCGTCTGGCGGACGAAACACGGGCCGAGGGCATCCGGGTGATCGTGGCCCAGCTCCCCGATACCAATGATTTCCGCACCTATGATTTCGGTTTTCTCGCAGAAACCTCGGGGCGCGAAGCCGCGGCGCGAGGCTGGGAGTTTGTCGATCTCTATCCTTCATTCGCCGGTGAGAATGCGTCGGAGTACTGGGTGATGTCGGGCGATATTCACCTCAACGCCCGGGCCTTTGGCCGGATCGCCGACCGGCTGGCGCCATTGCTTGCCGCACCGGCCTCGTGAGCCTCGTCCGGTCCGGATGCTTTTCCAGCTGCCGAGCTTTTTCGTCTTCCTGGCGGCCTTCGCGGCCGGGCTGGCGCTTTGTCCCAGGCGGCTGGTGCTCGCCTATGTGTTCCTGGCCAGCCTGGTGTTCTATGCCTGGTGGTATCCGCCCTATACGGCCCTGATCCTGGGCTACGTGCTGGCTGCCTGGATCGGCGGCCGGCTGGTCCGGGCGCATTCCCGGCTGCTGCCGGCAGTGGTGGTGACGGTGCTGCTGCCGCTGCTGCTGTTCAAATACACCGATTTCGTGATGACGACGCTGGAAGAGGTGACCGGTGCCGGCCTGCCGCATCTCCATTGGGGCCTGCCGCTCGGCGTGTCTTTCGTCACCTTCTCGGTGATCAGCCTGCTGGTCGATACCGCAAAGCACCCGAAACGGCCCTTCCCGGGATTCGGCATCGTGGCGGTCTATGTGACCTTCTTCCCGCATCTGATCGCCGGGCCGATCCTGCGCTTGCACAAGATGGTGCCGCGCCTGTCGAACATCCGGATCGATCGGGCGGCGTTCACGGCGAATGCCGGGCTGTTCGCCATCGGCATGATGAAGAAGGTACTGATCGCCGATCCGGTGGGGCTGTGGGTGGATGGTGCGATCGCCGATCCCGGGCAGCTGGGGGCGATCGACTCCTGGTTCGTGATGCTGGGCTTTGCCATCCAGATCTATTGCGATTTCAGCGCCTATTCCGACATGGCGATCGGGCTGGCCGGCATGTTCGGCGTCACTTTCCCCGAGAACTTCCACAAGCCTTATGCCGCGACGTCGATGACCGAAGTCTGGCAGCGCTGGCATATGACCCTCAGCTTCTGGTTGCGGGATTATGTCTACAAATACCTTCGCGAGCCGTTGGGGCGCGTGCTCGCGATCCTGGGCACGATGGCGGTGTCGGGGCTGTGGCATGGTGCGGCCTGGACCTTCGTGGTCTGGGGGCTGATCCACGGTACGATCATGATGCTGGAGAATCTGACCGGTCATGCCGACCGTGCCCGTCAGACCCGGGGCCTTGTCCGGGCGGGGTTCATCCTGGCGACCTTCGGCATCTGGACCGTGACTGCCACCTTCTTCCGGGCGCCGACGCTGGATGTGGCCTGGTCGGTGATCTCGGGCGGGTTCGGGGCCCGTGGCGCCGGTGCGTTGCCGGCAGAGGCCGCCCTGCTGACCGGCCTGATCCTGGTGACCCTGGCTCTGCATCCGCTGGATACGGTCGATCGGATCCGCCGGGCAGCTGCCCGTGTGCCGGCGGCGCTGGCCCTGCCGGTGATTGCGGTGCTGGTCGCCGGCTGCGCGATGATTGCTGCCGGTCGTCCCCAGGCTTTCTTCTATTTCGACTTCTGATCAGCCGACAGGCCGCCGGGCTCCAGCAGCTGCGCGAGCTGTGACGCCAGGAGCTGATTACCCGCATCGGAGTAGTGGCCACCCAGATCGACGAACATGCCCTTGCGGCCGCTACCGAAGGCCCGGCTCAGGTCGACGACGTCGTCCATATTGACGATACGATACCGAAACTGCGCGATGATCGGCTCCAGGGTTCGCTGATAGCTTCTGAACAGCGCCAGATCGGCAAAGCTGCCATCATCGGCCCCGGCGATGTAAGGAACCGGCGGGAGGACGACGGTGAGGGGCAGACCCCCGCGGCGGGCCATCTGTCGGACACCATCAATCTCGGCCATCAACCGCTCAAGGGCCGCGGCCTGTCCCTCGGGTGTCCCGCAGCCGTCTTCGGGCAGCGCCCGTCGGGGCGTCCTCTGGCTATCGGTCAGGCGCATCGCGATCTCGACCAGCACCGGACGGGGTCGGGCGGGGGGCGGGCTCCAGGGTGAGCAGTGATCGACCAGGTCGACGAAGCCGTTGACCACGACGACCCGGTCGATCCGGTCTCCGGCAGCGATGCGGCGCGCCAGAACCATCGCACTGGCGGAAAGATCCTGAGCGGGGCCGGCGAAGGTGCGCACCACGGTGCCTGGCATCAGCCGCTCGAGCACGGCGCCAAGGCTGTGTGCATCGTCGTTGAGGGCGCCGAAGACCTGAGAGGCGCCGAGCAGCAGAATGTGGCGGGTGGCCTGTTCGGAGGGCGTGACGTGCGGATGCAGACGCTCGCCTTCCGCGCCGATGGTGAAGCTCGGGGTCGAGGTCGGCCGATAGACATTGCCGATCCCGGGAATGAAGCGGACCGGCAGGGCCAGCATCTCGGCATGTCTACTGGCCTGCACGTCGTCATAACGGGCAGTACGGCCGTCGTCCACCCGGCTCCGGACGGCGCTCGCCAGGCCAAGACCGATATCCAGCACACCGTCTGCAAGTGCTACGAGCAGGAACAGACCGAAGAGCAGGGAGGTGAGCTTCTTCATCACGGCGATCAGTCCGGCGCAAAATGGCGGGGCACGATGCGGGCCGGATCCTGATCGGCCTTAGCCAGCAGGCAGTTGCCGATGGCGAGCAGGTCGAGGCCGCAATCCATGAAGCAGGCGAAGGCGTCGTCCGGCGTGCAGACGACCGGCTCGCCGCGGACATTGAAGCTGGTGTTGACCAGCATCGGGCAGCCGGTGCGATCGGCAAAGGCGCTGATCAGGGCATGGAAGCGAGGGTTCAGATCGCGGTGCACCGTCTGAAGCCGGGCGGAGCCGTCCAGATGGACGACCGCGGGGATTTCGGCCGAGGGGCCGGGCAGGGGGCGGAGGATGGTGTCCGGCTCCGACCCTGTTGCGGGATCGGGCAGATCGACCCGGCGCGGCCGGCCGGCGGCGATCTCTGCGGTGAACAGCATATAGGGTGAGCGGCCGGCGCCGGGGAACCAGTCCTCCGCGGCTTCGGCGAGCACGGCGGGGGCAAAGGGCCGGAAACTCTCGCGGTTCTTGATCTGGAGGTTGAGCCGGCGCTGCATGTCCGGATCGCGCGGATCGGCCAGGATCGAGCGGTTGCCGAGCGCCCGCGGCCCGTATTCCATCCGGCCCTGAAACCAGCCGACGGCGGCACCCCGGCTCAGGGCATCGGCAGCCTCGCCGGTCAGGGCATCGTCATCGACCACCCGGAAGCGGGCGCCAAGCGTCGTCAGCCGGGCCTCGATCTCCGCCTGGGTGAAGGCGGGGCCGAGCAGCGCACCCGCCATGGCGTCGCGGCCATCCGCGACCCCGGCATGGCGCGGGCCGCCCTCCTGCTGATGCCAGACTGCAAGCGCGGCACCCAGCGCCCCGCCGGCATCGCCTGCGGCCGGCTGGACCCAGATGTTCCGGAAGGCGCCGTCATCGCGCAGCCGGCGATTGGCGACGCAGTTGAGCGCCACGCCGCCGGCCAGACAGAGATTGGCGATGCCGGTCTCCGCCGCCAGATGCCGGGTGATCGCCAGCACCGCGCGTTCCAGCACGGCCTGAACCGAGGCGGCCAGATCGGCATGGAAGCGGGTGAGCGGCGCTTCGGGTGCGCGCGGCGGCTGGCCGAACAGCTCGTGAAAGCGCCGGCTGGTCATGGTCAGCCCGGTCGCGAAATCGAAGTAGTCGAGGTTCAGGTGATAGGACCCGTCGGGCTTAAGGTCGATGAGGTTCCGGAGCATGGTTTCCGCATGCACCGGCTGGCCGTAAGGGGCAAGGCCCATCAGCTTGTATTCGCCGGAATTGACCCGAAAACCGGCATATTGGGTGACCGCGGAATAAAGCAGGCCCAGCGAATGCGGAAAATCGATCTCACGCAGTGGCGTGAGGCCGGTGCCGCGCCCGATCATTGCCGAGGTGGTGGTCCATTCGCCGACCCCGTCCATGGTCAGCACCACCGCCTCGTCGAAGGGCGAAGGGTAGAAGGCCGAGGCGGCATGGCTGAGATGGTGGCGGGAGAACAGCAGGCGACTGGTGCCGCCGAAACCCGGATCGACCGCATCGAGCGCGCGGCCGATCTCTGCTTTCTGAAACAGCTTCTCCCGCAGCCAGATGGGGATGGCGGTCCGGAAGGAACGGAAGCCGCGGGGCGCCATCGCCAGATAGGTCTCAAGCAGGCGCTCGAATTTCAGGAAAGGCTTGTCGTAGAAGACCACGGCGTCGATGCCGGCGCCGGTGGTGCCGGCCGCATCCAGACAATAGCGCACGGCACGGGTCGGGAAGGCATCGTCATGGCGGATGCGGCTGAAGCGTTCCTCCTGCGCGGCGGCGACGATGCGTCCGTCCTCGATCAGGGCCGCGGCGGCATCGTGATAGAAGGCGGAAAGGCCGAGAATGTGCATGATGGTCCGTTCAGAACTGGTCGCGGAAACGGCCGGCGCCAGCTCGTTCGCCGGTGCGCCAGTAGCTGCCGGTTTCGGGGCGCCGGCGCAGGCCGAGCGGGTCGCGGCCGAACATCCGCCGCAGCAGCCAACCCCCCGGCGTGATTACACCGAAGAAGATGATGCCGAGCATGACCGGGCTGGTGATCCTGTGCAGGCGGGCACCGAAGGCCAGCCAGAGCCGGCCGGCAGGTGCCAGATGGCGCGGTACGATCATGGCCGCCAGGATGAGGGTGGCCGCCGCGGCAAGCCACCACCAGCGTGGCAGGTCGCCCGCGGTCAGCGGCCAGAGGGCGATCGCCCCGAAGACGGCGGCGAAGGCCAGGCCGAAACCGCGGCCGGTGGCCGTATCGGACGTGTTGTGTCTGGCCATTGTCCGGCGATCATCCCTTCATACCCGCACTTTCATGTCCGACAGGGGTCAGTCTGCCCGTAAGGGTCCGTCAGATCCAGTTGAAGAACCGGGTCTGCATCCGATCACCTCACCCTCTGATTCCGAGGCAGTTGCCGGTTCAGTACCTCGGCGATCATCGGCGCCAGAGCTTCGTTACCGGCATCGGTGAGGTGGCCGTGGAGATCGATGAACATGCCGCGCCGACCGGTACCGAAATACCCGGTCAGATCGACGATACCGTCCACCTCGCTGATCCGTGCCCGCAGGCTGGTGAACAGAGGATCCAGAACCCGACGGTAGTCTCGGAACTGCGGCAGATTTTCGAAAGTGCCGTCATCGGCGCCGGCTATATAGGGTGCGGGGAGCATCACCAGTCTGACGGGCAGGTTCCGGCGTTTCGCAGCGTCGAGCACTTCGTCCATATCGGCCATCAGCCGGTCGAGTACGGCCGCCTGTCCCTGGGGCGTGATGCAGGCGCTGTCGGAGCCCGGCGGATTGCCATTGGTCTGGTCTCCAGTCAGCCGGACGGCGATTTCGCCCAGAACCGGCCGCGGTCTGGGCGAGGGCGGTGTCGGCGGCAGGCAGTACCAGATGAGGTCGAGCATACCGTTGACGATCAGGACCTGATCGATCCGGTCTCCCGCGGCGATGCGCTGTTCCAGAACCATGGTGTTGCCGGCCAGGCGCTGGCCGGGGCTTGCGAAATTGCGCACCACCGTACCGGGCATCCGCCGCTCGAGCGCTGCCGCCAGGCTGGCGTCGTCGCCGTTGAGCGAGCCGAAAGCCTGAGAGGCGCCGAGCAGCAGGACATGGCGGGTGGCTTTGTCCGGCGCCGTGACATGGGTATGGAGCCTCTCCCCGTCTTCACCGATGGTCAGGCCCGGTACCGCGCCCGGTTGGTAGATGTTGCCGGTTCCCGGCACATAGCGCTGTGTCAGCGCACCCAGACGGGCCAGTGCCTCTTCTCTGATGTCGGCATATGGGTCGGCATCGCGCGCGACTTCGGCCATCCGGTTCCGCAGCCCATAGGCCAGGCCCAGCCCGATATCGAGCACGCCGTCGACCAGGGCTATGAGCAGAAACAGCCCGAAGATCAGGGAGACGAGTTTTTTCATGCGGGCTCGATCCGGTACGGGACGGGGGCTGGCCGCCATGAATACAGGGAGCAAATCCCGCCGTCGATGGTTAAGGGGGCACAGTCTTCGACGAGAGGAGCGCAGCCCATGCCCGCCAAATCCAAAGCCCAGCAGAAAGCCGCCGGTGCGGCGCTGTCCGCCAAACGCGGCGAGACGAAGATGAGCGATCTTCAGGGCGCGTCGAAATCGATGGTGAAGTCGATGAGCGAGGAGGAGCTGCACGACATGGCCGCCACCTCGCGCAAGGGCAAACCAGAGCACGCGTCGAAATCCGACTGACGAGCGAAGGACGACATCACCATGGCCAATGCGAGCAAAAAACACATCGGTATCGGATCCCAGGGCAAGGGCAGCGGCGCGGGCGGCATGACCGATCTGCCCCGGGAGGTGGAGATGGGTGACAACCAGGTGCTGTCGAACCGCGACAAGGCCCAGGGGGCGAAGACCCGCGGCTTCGACGGTAAGGCCACCCAGACCGACCAGTATCAGGATCATGAGGCCAACCGCCGGACGCGGGATGCAGGCGAGACCGGCAGCGGCCCGGGTCGCCCGCGGAGCGGCGTGAGGTGATGGTGCCATGACCGACACGCTGTCCCCCGCTTTGCCGGCCGGGCTGGACCGGCGGGTTCACGAGGTGATGGGCCGGATCTGCGCCCGTGGATACCGGCTCGCCACTGCAGAGAGTTGCACTGGAGGGTTGATCGCATCGGTGTTGACCGATGTTCCCGGTTGCGCGCACGTGTTCGAACGCGGTTTCGTGGTCTACAGCCCCGAGGCCAAGCGCGAGATCCTGGGCATATCGCAGCTGCTGCTCGACGACCCCGGCCCGGTGTCGGAACCGGTGGCCCGGGCGATGGCCGAGGGGGCGCTGGCACGGTCGATCGCCGATATGGCGATCGCCGTCACCGGCTTCGCCGGCCCGGGCGGGCCGGGGGATGAACCCGGCCTGGTCCATGTCGCGGTTGCCGGGCGCCGCCGGCCCACCCTGCACCGGATGGCCCGTTTCACGGACGGGAGCCGCGGCGCCGTGCGCTTGGGTGCGTTGGCTGTCGTGCTCGACCTGATGGCGGAGCAGCTCGAAGCTTCCTGATCGGCCGTCGCCGACTGATCCACCCGGCACCGGCGCGGCGACGTCGCCTCCCGGCTTGCAGATCATCGTCGGCACCGGCAGAGTGGCCGGCGGGGACGGAGACGGTGGCAAAGCCGAACAGGAAGGTGGACGGAATGATCAGTGGTGCGGATATCGCCGCCGGCAGGGCGGGCGGGCTCAGGATCGGGCCGGAGGTGATCGTGGATCCTTCGGCCAGGATCGATCCCTCGGCGGCGATCTTCGGCAAGGTGACCTTGAAAGCCGGCGTGTCGGTCTGGATGAATGCCGTGTTCCGGGCCGAGATGTTCGAGGTGGTGATCGGCGAGAACACCAATATTCAGGACTTCGTGATGGTCCATGTCGGCAACAATGCCGGCACCCATGTCGGCCGGAACTGCTCCATCACCCATCATGTCACCATCCATGGCTGCACGATCGGCGACAATGTGCTGGTCGGCATCGGCGCCACCATCATGGATGACTGCGTCATCGGCGAGAATTCGATCATCGCGCCGCAGAGCTGCCTGAAGGAAGGCACGGTGATCCCGCCTGATTCGATCGTGGTCGGCACGCCGGGCAAGGTGGTGCGGACCCGCAACAACGCCGCGGCCAACCGGCTGAACGCCTTCCTCTACCGCCGCAATGCTGAGGCCTATGCCGAAGGCGACGACCGTTTGTGGTCGCGCGACAGCTTCCATGCCGAGATGGAGGCCGAAATCGCGCGCATCGCCCGCGATCTCGGCTGACCGGCTGTCGCCGCCGGTCAGATATCCGACGGCTTGGACCGCCGCGGTGCGGGGGCGGGCGGATCGGCCAGCAGCCGGGCGCCACGGCCGCGGGCGGCGGCACTTTCATCGTAATAGCGGGCGGCAACCGCGATCGACCGGTGCAGCGACTGGGCCATGGCCTGCTGGATCGGCACGTCGCGGTTGGCCGCTTCGGTCATGAAGCCGGATCTCAGGCCATGGGCGCTGATCTGGCGCGGATCCAGCCCGGCCTGTGCCGCACGGGTCTTCACGATCCGCGCCACGGCCTGGCCGCTCAACCCGTCCAGGCCGCGCCGGCCGAAGCCGCGGCCGTCGGGGGTGATCCGCGGATTGCCGTGGCGATCGATCGGCACGAAAACCGCGCCCGAGCGGATGCCCGAGGCCTGAAGCCAGGCATCCAGCAGCTCCACCGGCCGGCCGATCAGCCAGACCCGGGCGCCATCCACCGCCCGGGTGGTTTTGGTGCGGGGCAGGGCGATGGTCATCGCCGGCAGCCAGCCTGCCGCCGTGCCCTCGGGCGTCAGCGCGCCATCCGGGGCGATCTCGGCCGGCTGCGGCCGTTCCCGGCGCAGATGTTCCATCCGGATCATCCCGGCCTCGCTGCGCCGCCGCCCGCCCGAGGCCCACATCACCGCCAGCAGGGCTGCATCGCGCGCCGCGCGCAGCGGCTCGCGGTCGATATCGATCTCGCAGGCCTGAAGCAGGGCCTCCAGCGTGTCGGCCAGCACCGGCGACTGTGCCTTGCGGCCGGGCATGTAGGTGGAGGCACGCATCAGCTTGCGCCGCACCTCTCGCACACCCGGATCTTCGGTCGGCGGCTTGAGCCCGCGCATGCGGTGCAGCGAGGCCCAGCTGGCCAGCCGGCGGGCGACGGTCGCGGGGGCGGCCGGCCCCGCCTCGCGCTTCAGCCCGGCGGCCACAAGCTTCTCTTCCACCGCCCGCGGCATGCCATGGTCGGGATTGCGGGCGCGTTCCTCCGCGTCATACAGGTGATGGACCATGAAGCGCACCACGGCCGATGGGGGCGCCGGCCAGGGCAGGTGCTGGCCGCCATTGGCCGCCGCCCACCAGCCGGCCAGATAGCGGGCATCCTTGATCAGCGCCAGGCGGCTGTTGGCGGCGATGCCCGCCCCCAGCAGCACATGCAGGGTCTCGCGCTCGGCCTCGTCCAGATCGCCCAGCCCGCCGGTTTCCACCGCACCCGGCAGGCCGGCCTCGACATGGTCCTGGGTTGCGACCAGCCGGGCGGCGGGCCGGATCGGCTCGTCGGTCAGCACGACCTTACGGCGGCCGCGTCGTGGCGCCGCTCCGGCCTCTGCGCCCGCACCACCCTTGCTCCGCCCGGCCCCTGCCGCCATGCCTGCCGCCTCCATCCTTATCCGCCCGCGGATCCGCCGGGCCCGTTCCGGCTTCAGGCTAGGCGTTCCGCGGCGCCCGGTCAAATCCGCGCGCCCGTGTGTGAGCGGGACAGATGGAGTGTCACGAATTGCATGGGGTTACGAAAATTGCGATGGGACGATGTAAAGATCATGTTAGTTTCCAGCCGTAGCCCGGAACATAACGGATCGGCGCACCCCCCGTGTCCAGATGGTCCCCCAGCCTCGTTATCCTTTGCGCGTTCTTCGCCGGGCTGGTCCTGGCAGGGGCGTCGGCCTTCCTTGCCGTAAACCAGCCCTGGGTCGGTCTGCGGCTGATCGATGACAGCCACGCAACCCAGGCGCGGGAGCCGGGCGTGCGCATCGATGCCGTCGCCCGCGACGGCCCCGCCGCAGCCGCCGGCGTGACGGCGGGCATGCGTCTGGTCGCGATCGAGGCGGGTGGTCGGCGCGAGGAGGTTCTGCCCGGCGATCTGATCGAAGAAAGCGACATGCTGCCGGGTTTCCCGGCGATCATCGCCTTCCAGGATCGCCAGACCCGGCTTGCCGCCATCCTGGCCGCCGACTGGGTGGAACTGCATCTGGTGGGTCCTGAGGGAGAGCCGCTCCGGCTGTGGATTTCGCCCGCCGATGCCCGACCGATCCTGGATCTGCCCCTGCTGTTCTGGGTGCAGATCATGACCGGCGTCGGCGCCATGCTGATCGGCGGCTGGGTTCTGGGGCTGCGCCGCGACGGCTCGGGGCCGCTCATGTTCTTCCTGAGCGCGCCCACGCTCGGGGTCTCGGCCTTTGCCTCGGCGGTCTACGGCACCCGGGAACTGGCGATCGACGGCACGCTGTTCCGCGTACTTTCCGCCATCAACCATTTCGGGGCGATCGGCTTCGGCGCGGCGATGATCGCGCTGTTCCTGGTCTATCCCAAGCGTCTGGTCACGAACGGCGTGCCGGTGGCGGTTGGCCTTGCCGTGACGGTGCTCTGGGTGCTCGACACCCTGCGCCTGACCCCGGGGCCCGGCTATGGCGGCTATTACGCCACCCTGATCGAGATGATCCTGATCGTCACCCTGATCGGGGTGCAGTGGCGGAAGAACCGCCACGATCCGACCGCGCGGGCGGCGCTGCGCTGGCTGGGCCTGTCGATCGTGCTGGGGGCCGGCGCCTTCACCATGGCGATGATGGTGCCGTTGACGCTGGGCACAGAGCCGCTGCTGTCCCAGGGCATGGCCTTCGGCTTCTTCCTGCTGATCTATATCGGCCTCGCCCTGGGCGTGCGCCGCTATCGGCTGTTCGAGCTGGATGAATGGGCCTTCAAGGTCATGTTCTACACCCTCGGCGCCATGCTGCTGCTGGCCATGGACGGGGTGCTGATCTGGCTGATCGGGCTTGACCAGGCGCCGTCGCTGGGGCTGTCGCTGATCGTGGTCGGCTTCGGCTATCTGCCGCTGCGCGAGATATTGTGGCGGCGCATGGTGCTGCGCCGTCCGATCGCCGATCACGAGCTGTTCCGGCAGGTGATCGAGGTCGCCTTCACCGCGCGCCCGGCCGAGCGCGCCGAACGCTGGCGTCAGCTGATCCGCACCGTTTTCGATCCGCTGTCGCTGGAACCGGCCCGGGGCGAGGTACCGGCCGCCCGCGCCGACGAGGACGGCGTGCTGCTGCTGCTGCCGCCCGCCGCCGACGCACCGGCGCTGGAGGTGCGCTATCCCTGGCGCGGCCGCGGCCTGTTCGGGCCCGCGCATCTTCAGCTGGCGCGCGAGATGACCCAGCTGATGCGCCATGCCGACGAAGGCCGCGCCGCCTATGAACGCGGCGCCACCGAGGAACGCCGCCGGATCGCCCGCGACCTGCATGACGATGTCGGCGCCCGGCTGCTCACCGGGCTGCACAAGACCGATCTGGGCGAGACCCGCAGCCTGATCCGCAGCGCGCTTGCCGATATCCGCACCATCGCCGCCGGCCTCGCCCGCGGTTCCATGCCGCTTGGCCGGGTGATCGCGGATCTGCGTCACGAAACCTCGGGCCGGCTGGAGGCGGCGGGCCTGGCGCTCGACTGGCCGCTGGACGATGGCGCCCATGACGAGCTGCCGCTCGACTACGCGGTCTACCGCAACCTGTTCGGGGCATTGCGCGAGATCATCAGCAATGTCATTCGTCATGCAGCGGCCACCACCGTCCGGATCGACCTCCGCGTCGAGGATGGCTGCCTGTATCTCTCGGTCGCCGATGACGGGATCGGTCTGATCGCAGCCGCGGCCGCGGATGCCGATCGTGACGCAGGGGCGGATGGGCAGCGGTCCTCCGGCGGTCTCGGCCTGGGCAATCTGGCGCGGCGGGTGGGGGATCTGGGCGGCCGGATCGCCTTCCCCGAACAGCCGAGGGGCACGCGGGTGGATCTTGAACTGCCGCTGGACGCTGTGGCGAGGCCCGGTCCGGCGCCGGCGGGCTGAAGGGGTTGGCCGATGGGCGAATCAGAGGTTGAGGGACAGCGAATGACCGTTACCGGTACCGAGACACGCACCGGTCTTGTGATCGAAGACCTCGCCCCCACCCGTGCCTGGCTGGTCGAGATGCTGACCTTCACCTTTCCCGGCATCCGGGTGGTCA